>JAFXEX010000006.1 GCA_017520825.1 Clostridia bacterium
CTTCCTCTTCCTCTTCCTCTTCCTCGGGCTCTTCTTCAGGGTCCTCTTCCTCGGGCTCTTCTTCAGGGTCCTCTTCGGTGGGCGTTTCGTTATTTTCCAGCTTTGCAGTATAAGTAATACCGTCTTCAAGCTTCTGATCGTCTGCAACAGTTACCTTATAGGTGTTTGAGTCGTCAGCCTTTTCTATTTTGAAATCAACCTTCGCAAGGTCCTCAAACTCTGTACCTGCAAACTGTGAATCTACGATTTTAAGGTTTTCTTTAATAAACGCCTCGGCATCATCTCTTTCGCACACGATGTCAAAGGAGAAATCCTGCCCAACGTTTTTAAGACTGCTCAAAATATTGCTCTCGCCCGACATATCCTCGGGCTTTTCGGAAAACTTAGCCGTAAGCTCTGTGTTTTCACCTATAGTAAAGGAGTAAACGGACTCTGCTGAAAGATAAGTGCCGTCTGCGTTGTACCAGCCTGTGAATTGGTATCCTTCGTCAGCAGTTGCTTCAAGGGTAACCAACGAGCCGTCTTCATAATATTCCTCGGTCTCGCTTACGCTTCCCTCTCCCTCGGTTAAAACCAAGAAGGTATGGCTCTTTGACATTTTAGAAAATCTTGTAATAGGATTTTCCCAAACGTCCTGCGCAATGCTACGTCCCACGAAAACTGCCGTTACGCCAATGGCTACCACCATGGCAAGGGAAACCAGTGCGATAAGTAACTTTTTCATACTTTTATCTCTCCTTATCTGTTATCTATTACTTGATTTACTATCTTGTAAATTGCCTGTACCGACGAGAAAAGCTCCTCGTATGTAGAGAGACCGTTTTTAACGTTTTCGGTCATCTTAACAACGGTACTGTCTACGAAATACTTTCCGTAATCTGCGTTTGAGGTAATGGAAATCAGAAGCTTTCCGGGAAGCTCTGAGGTAAGCTCAAAGGTCTGGAATGCATCAAGCAGTCTTCCTACCAGAGAGAAGTTTGAAAGAACTATTCCAACCGTACTGTCCGTCTCTCCGTCAAACTTTGAGGCAAAGAGTGCAGCCGTGGATATCATCTTCGCAAACGCCTTGTTGTCCTCCTCGTCGTAGGAGTCCTTCTTTATAATGGACGCCAGCATTTCGTCCTTGTTTTCTATCTTTACAGTGTCGCAAAGATACTCTACACCGAATTCGGTAAACACGCCCAACACGTCAGCGTATATGGACATCTCGGACATAGCGTCCACAACCTTGTTTGCCACGTCCTGCTTTGCAAGAGAGTTGAGAACTATTCTTGCCATATTGCCTTTTCTCAATTTTTCGTTTTTCGCGCCCTCTGCAATAGCCTTGACTGCATCTGAAATTCTTACGAAATCCTTTGAAAGCACCGTGATGTCGTCACTTGAATACTTTTCTGACATAATGCCGAGAAGCTTGTTAACAAGCTGGTCTTCCACATGAACGGCATCGAGAATTTCGGGAAGCACTGCAAGAACCACGGGTGAATCCACGAAGGTATCTATAACGTTGGACAGGTGGTTGATTTCGGCGCCCGAACGGGTTCCGGGGCTGTTCATATGGTCGTAAAGAGCAATGATATCAACCTCGTCCTTGAGCAAATCCTGAATAAGATGGGAAACGTTGAAATTCAGCTCTTCTCCACTGTTAGTGGTTAAAGAAGCCTCTGAAAGGGAATTGGACACGCCGTTGAGCAATGCCTTCATACCGGTGTAATACTGAATTTTTCCGAACACCTCGGTTTTTGAGGTGGGAAGATATTTTTCGTCAACTGCCTTGGCAACGTCGTAAACGTAAGTGCCCTTATAGCTTTCTGCCGTTGCCTTATTGATGGCAGGCTCTGCCAGATTTGATATAAAATCAAAGGGCAGGCAGGAAAACATAACGATAACGAAGGCACCTACAACGCCAAGAACGATGGAAATAATATTTCTTTTATCCTTTGCGCTTTCAGGCTTCCGGAAAAATCCCGAATTCTTTTTTCTTGAAACGATTGACACAACAATCTTGAATATCAAAAGGAATATCCAGAAAACTATAAGCATAAACACAGGGCGTGTTGCAACGGCAACTATAGCAGATATGGTGCTGGTTGCAGCAAGTGAACCACCAATGTGAGTTTTAACAATACTGAAACGCAAAAGTATATCTGTGGCAAGACTTCCGATGCCGTCGAATATACCCAGCTTTGTCAACGTAAACGCCAGAATAAAGGATACGGGTACGCTGATAAAAAGCATAAGCCTTTCACCAACACTTCTCTTGTGGGCAATAAGTCCTCCAAGTATCATTGAGCCAATCAGAAGCTCAATAAAAAGCAATTCTATTTTCATAAAGTGCCTCCTTAATTTATTCCCTTCAAATGTATTTCGTTAATCGTAAAAGTATAACCTTTTTCTGCTTTTTCAGATATATAATTAAAGGTGAGCGTATCTCCCTGGTCAGCGCTGATAAGGAGCACTTCAAGGTCAATGGGGGTATTCGTCGCTACCCTCTCACCGTTTATTTCCACCGAGGTTATTTGGTCACCGTCCTTTAAAAATGCTGATGCAACAGAGCCCGTTAATACGCCGGTCGCCTTTATGGAGGGGGTTGTGGTAATCAGACTGTTTGCCTGCCCTACCTCAATTCCCAGGTCAACCGTATCGGTCAAGCCCTTTGATATAGCCTCATCTGCCAATGCAATTGCAAGTTCTGCCGGAATTGCCCAGCCCGTCCCTGCCGAAGTATTCCGTGCGTTTATTATTCCCAAAAGTTTTCCACTTTCGTCAAAAAGGCCACCACCCGAGTAGCCCCGTCCCGTCAGTGCGTCGTACTCGATAAGGTCCAAATCAATGGACGTGCCGTAAGGTACGGGGAGCGTCACTCTTTTATATTCACGGGTTACGCTTCCCGAGGTAAGACACAGACCGTTGCCGTCCAGATTTCCCACGGCGTTTGCCCTCTGTCCTGCGTAAAGCTCACGTGAGGGCTCAATGGGCTTTAATTCGGGATACTTGTGGGTCAGAGTATCGCATTTCAAAAGAGCAAGGTCATAGCTTTCCGAAAGCCATATACATTCTGCCACCTCTCCCCCGTCGTCCTCGTTCATATAGGAGGTAAGTCTTATTTCACTGCTTCTGTTCTCTGCGTCGTATATGACGTGACGGCAGGTAAGCACGTAGTCGCCGTCCTCCACTTTTATCACAACTCCACTACCGTCGGCTATCTTTTCATACACTCCGTTTTTTTCAACCTTGAATTCAACGGCAACTACCGACGAAAGCATATTCTTAAAGTCGTCCCTCGGGCTTCCGTGCTCTTCACTCACCTCGTCATTGCAGGAGACGAAGGAGCATAAAACGCATAGCATTCCCAAAAAACATAAAACCGTTTTTTTAAGCATCACACTTCACCAAATCATAATTTTTTAACTAAACCGACACCATTTAATAGGGTGCCTCGCAGAATGAAAGACTCAAGCACGTCCCCGACGTGCCCCGATATTTTTATATGATTTTTAAACACTTTTCCACGATTATATTTTAACATTTCGGTAAATACTAGTCAATAGTTTTTTAATATGAGAAGCCCAGAGCATCAAAGGATGCCCCGGGCTCGTTTTTGTAAGCAATAAAGCCTATTTTTTATTTGATTACTTGATATAATTCATCCAGACAACGCCCTTTTCGTATTGCTTGATTTCCTTTAGCTTGTAATCTGATACGGCGCTATCCGTAAACAACGGCTTGTCACTTCCCTCTGCAATCATGGGAGAAACCACAAGGCTTAGCTCGTCCACTGCATCTGCTCGCAGGAAATAGCCGTTAACCACACTTCCACCTTCCAATAAAAGAGTGTTGATTCCCATTGCATTTTTAAGCTTGAAAAGAGCTGACTGAACGTCAATTTCCTTTTCGCCTGCAAAGATATACGGTATTCCCATTGATTTAAGGTATCCCAGGTACCGAGGGTCAGCCTGCTTTGTCAACACTTCAATTATCTGAGCGTTTCCGTAGCCTGGGTCCTCGTCAACGATGCGATTACTTTTCCATCCAAGCCTTCCTTTAGGGTCAAATGCAACGGCGTAAAAGCCCGAAAGCGCTTCTTTCGTTGGAATATAATCCTCCTGCTCTATAGGGGCATACTGCGTCAGGTCGGGATACCATCCGTTTGTAAAGCTCCCCTCCATGGTAACACGCCCACAGATAAAGCCGTCTGCTTTATAGCTACGGTTCATTTCATAATATATTTCGGTTGCCATTTCACATTCCGAACGGAACAAAAAATCCCCCGTAACCTTGCCGTCTATTGACGTCACCATATGGCATATAATATAAGGTCTGTTCATCTCGTCACTTCCTTTTGATTATTTTGCTTTAACTCAAAAAATGCCACTCTGTCTTCATCTTCGACATCACCGAAATTAATTGAAAACTTTATGCTTTGACCGGACTCCATTTTTATTCTGGTTATGGGTTGCGTGTATACGCTTTTTTCTTTTTTTACTTTTCTTTTGCTAAAATGAAATTCTTCTATCACACTTCCTATAACCTTTGGAAAATATTCCGAAACATCGACAAGCTCTCCGTCAGGCAATACCGTATCTACCCAAAAATCAGCAAACTTTGTGGTTCGTAAAACTCCCCCGTCATATACAAAATACAAATCTGAAGTGAAACAGTTTTCTTTCTTAAAATTGGGCAAATTTATCGGATAAAAAATCGAGGATTTGTCATTGGGAAATGCAAGGACTTTAAGTATTTTTTTGCCAATAGCGCATTCATATGAATCAATTCCGTTGTACGGCATCCCATCTTCAATTGCCTGGTAAACCTGATAGAGCGCTTCATATATATTTGCTAAAGAATGGTTACCCACACAAACGTCCTGAAAACTACCTTCAGCCCCAACTAAATTCCATGGAGTTGTGCCGTCTTCTTCATTATCTTCTATCGCACAGTTTTTAGCTCCTGCGTCAAATAAAATTTTTGACGCTTCAATAATATAGCGATCATGTGTTGACAACACCAAAGCAAGAAGGCATTGAGCCCCAAATCGACCGTTACATTTGTTTACATCAAATCCGTGAAAAAGAAAGAATTGAATGATTTTACATAAAGTAGGTCCCATTGTTAACGCAAGACCATCTCCCTCTTTAGGAACGCCATATATACAAGCAGGCACATAGTTATCAATAATCGTAGAAAGAACGTTTTCGTAGGGGTCTTCCCCTAAAGCATTAACGTCTGCTCCTAACTTTAATAATTCTTCTGCTTTTTTAAAGTCAGGGGAAATATTACTCAATAGTTCTATTAATTCGTTTTCAAGATCTCCATATCCGTAATCTAATGCCAACTTTATCCCTCCTTTTGCAATATTATACCATATTTCCTGTCCAATAAAAAGTACTATAAAAAATAATTATATTTCATAGTAAGGCATCAATTTAATAAAATAGCTTATGGCTTCAAATCACCATACATAAACCATACATAAAAAGTAAACAGCCACACTGTGTGTGACTGTTTACTTTTGGCGGAGGGGAAGGGATTCGAACCCTTGTGGGCTTGCACCCAAACGGTTTTCAAGACCGCCTCGTTATGACCACTTCGATACCCCTCCGTATAGGAGATATTCAATTGAACTGCTGTATGAACAGCTTTATTATTTTACTATGAGTTAGGAGATTTGTCAAGACCTTTTTCGAAAAATACCCATACATTTTTAAAATTCGGCTTTTTAAGGCTATATCCTAAAAACACAAATTACTAATTTGCATTATTTAATAAAAATTTGAATTATTACCTTTACAGTACTTCTTATTGGACAGTTTATGTGTTATAATATAAAACACAAGATAAATATAATCATTAAAGTTCATTGAAAAGGAGAGTAAAAGTGGTAAACATATGTTTTAGCGACATTACGCGTCAACTTTTAAGAGATGCAAAATACGTTTCCGAAGAAATAAATATCAGTGCCGATTTAAATAACACTCTTGCAATTAATCTTCAATTGAATCTTGGTAAAATATCCGACAACGGACTTGGAACCGAAAGGCTTAACTTTATAAAAAACTTCCATAACGGATATATTTTCGGCGAAGAAAATACGGATACATATGACGGAGGTTTCAACCGTTATATTCAAGCAATGGAAAAACTGAAAATATCAATAAAAAATGACGATGATTTCAGAATATGGTTTACCGAAGATAATAGTGAATATTGTTCATTGTGTTGGCTGCTTTCGTTTTTAGACCAACTTGATGCAACGAACAATATATATGTTGTCAAATTGCCTTCTGAAGTCTCTTTGTCTGGTAGAAAATACGAAAGAAGATATAACTCATCGTGTTTCATGCCGGAAGAATTGACAGAGCTTGTTTCTACGGAAGTAATTTTGACCGAGTCGCGTAAAAAATTTTATGTTAAACAATGGATAAGAGCCAAAGAAGAAAATACAAGTTTGAGGCTTGTACTGTATGGCAACATTGTAAGTGTCAAAGACGATTTTTATGATTCGGCTATTATTGTCGAAGCAAAGAAATATAACGACGTCATAAACGAAGCAACGCTTGTCGGTGAGTGCATGGCAAAACTCGGTCTGGATGATATATTTGTAGGGAAAAGGATTGAGCATATGATTGCAGAAGGCATATTTGAAGTAGTTAGCGCACCTACAATAGGCACACCTTTTTACTGTAAAAAAATCAGAAAGATAAATTAAAGCCTTACTTTGACAAATAAGATCATTTTTTATTGGACAATTTGTGTGTTATAATATAAATATCGAGGTGATAATAATGGATAACATAGCACAAAAGCTTCACGAAATGTGTAAAAATAGTTGTTTTAATCTTGAGGAAGCTAAATGTTTGATGTCAGAAATTGATTTAAACGAACCATATAGTGAGAATAATTGCAATTCAAAAACATTCTTATTATATGAAGCTGTGCTTTATCAGAATATCAGAATGGTAGAATTGTTGCTTCAAAACGGTGCTGACCCAAATTTGATAGTTAACTATAACTGCGCGCTTTGGGAATTGCAATATAATGTATACGTGCAGGAAGAATATGAAAGAAATCCCATAGTAGCGCTACAGGCTGACAGATTGAATTTTCAAATTGCACAGATGCTTCTGGAATACGGAGCTGATACCAATATTACCCCGGAAGAGGAAGATTTGTTTTCATATGTTTTGGACGCAGTGTTTAACGACTTTGATTCCGGGAGATTGCTTGAATATAGAAGCCACTTTTTGATACTGCTTATTGCTTACGGAGGACATAATAAATATTGCAAGCCTGAAATTCTAATCCCATTTGACAAGGGCAATATGGAACAATATGATTTTTCATTTGTAAAATGTCCTGACAATTATCATTTGACCGGAGAAATTTTAGATGCAGAATACAATATTGTTGCCAGAGTTTAAAAGTGATAGTATTGAAAGCAGTTTTCACCACCTTGTGTAAAAAAACATATCGATTCAGTGATGAAAATCACCTATTGAAATTTTTATGAAAGTTGTGATCATTTCCCAGAAAAAAACCAGAGCACCTTCAGGCACTCCGGTTTTCGTTTTCCTTAATTCTATTATTAATCAGCTTGTGCACTATAACGAAGAAGAGTGCCCCCGTTATCAGCCAGGAAATGGGATATGAAATATAGATGCTTTCCAAATTTTTAAGCCATGCAAAAACCGTATAAATCCATACTACACGGAACGCGCAGGTTCCAACGAAGGTTATGGCTGCAGACATGGTAGACTTTCCAAGTCCACGAATAGCTCCCGAGCAGGCATTCATAACGGCAAAGGCACACAAAAGAGGCCATTTATACGTCATTCTCGTAATTGCCGTATTATATGCAATATCTCCGAGAAAATCCACGTTTTTCCTTACTCCGTACAAGGCGAGCAAGGGCTGACGAAGCAGAATTCCGAAAAGCGACATAATCAGAGCAAAGGCTCCCGAAATCAAGCATATATAATGCAACGATTTACGTATTCTGTCATACTTATTGGCACCTGCATTCTGTGCAGTGAAGGTGCTTGAGGTAGCAGTTACGGCTCCCAACGCCGTCACGAAGAAGTTTTCTATGCTGCTTGCCGAGGCGTTTCCCTTAATTACGGGTGCGTATGCACTGTCGGTGGGAACGATAAGGTTATTGACCTGAAGTATAGAGGACTGTATAACCATATTGGACAAAGAAAACAACGAGTTTTGAATTCCTGCAGGAAAGCCTATACCGAAAACCTCGATGAATTCCTCACGGTGAATTCGCAGCTTATTGAAGCTGATACGGCAATCATTGCCCTTTTTCAAAAGATAACGCCACATAAGAACCACGGATATCAGCTGTGACAGACCCGTTGCTATTGCAACTCCCTCTACCGAAAGCCTCGTAACAAGGACGAAAAACAAATTCATACAAACGTTTAGTACGCCCGAAAAGGAAAGAATCAGCATGGGCGTTTTGGTATTTCCCTGCGCTCTTATTATAGCGCCGAGGAAGTTCAACAGCGCAGACAAGGGAATAAAAAGAAACCGTATGTACGCATATCGGGCAGCCAGCCTTAAAAGGTTGCCGGTATATCCCATTCCAACCAGGACGGGACGGGTAAGAATAATACCGGCTACAGAGCCAATTAATCCAAAAATAACGCTGATGCTCACAGAGGTGTGTACAACGCGAGATATTTTTTCCTTATCTCCAAGACCGATACACCGTGCTACCACTACGTTTGTGCCCACCGAAAAGCCCATATAAATATTTCTGATAAGAGATAAAAAGCTTCCCGTAGAGCCAACGGCTCCTACGCCGTCGGGCTCGGGTGACAGTCCTACGATAACCACGTCTGCTGCGTGGAAGAACTGTTGAAGCAAATTCGTCACAATCAACGGTAGCATAAACCGAAGAATATTAACAAACAACGGTCCTGAAATTATGTCAATTTTATTTACCTTGGCAGTTTTCTCCATAACACTTCGCCAACATATAACAATTCCACAGAAAAGTTATATTCAAGACTTTTCTCCTAATCTTTATCTTGATAACGTCTTGATTATATCACAGATTTATGTTATAATCAAGTACAAATAATTATATATAAATATAGTAAAAACTCTATGGAGGTATTATGAATACTGCCGATAAGTATATTTACCACGTATATCTTGAGCAAAGCTTTTCTGCCGCGGCAAAGGCGTTGTTTATCTCTCAGCCGTCACTTAGCGCTACGGTTTCTCAAAAGGAAAAGGAGCTTGGATTTCAGATTTTCGACAGAACGAAAAAGCCTGTTACAATTACACCAAAGGGGCAGATATATTTAGATATGCTGGAGGAAGTAATTGAAAGCGAGAAAAATATGCACTTGCGTCTTAAAAAGCTTTCAAGTAATCAAAAGAATTCCATTCGTGTAGGAGGAGGCTCCTCTTCTGCATATTATCTTATGCCCTTTATATGTGGAGAATTTCACCGTCAGTATCCGTCTGTACAATTAAATCTTGATATAGGAAACATTCCGGGAGTATCCTCTACCTCTGAAAGGTTTTCGCTGTTTCAAAAGCTTGACAGAGACGTTATTGACACGATATTGACCTATAACTATAATGCCGGAAAACATCAGGAGCACGTTATACACAAGGAACGGCTTGTGGTTGCTATGCATAAAAATATGATGACGCCCGAGCTTGCGCCCTACGCCCTCACAAGAGACGAGCTGTTGAGCGAAGCCTTTGGCGCTGACAAGGAAATTCCCGATAAACAATTATTTCAGAAAATAAATTTTCTGAAGTTTTCAAAAAATTCCAATACTACTCGCCGTATGGAAGAGCTTTTGGGAGAATATTCCGTTTCCGAGCACGTTATAAGCAATTCGGTACACAGTATCGTGCATTTTAATATGATGTGCGCAGGAATGGGGGCGCTTCTCACAAGCGACTGCATCGTAGCTCTTTCGGGAAACCCTTCGGATGATATAGTATTCTTTGCATTTAACAAGGAAATTTCAATGAGAAATATTTATCTCGTCACCAAAAAGGATGCCGTCCTCAGCAAGACTACTAAAAACTTTATAGAGCTGGCAGAAAAGGTTTGCAAAAGCATTAATAAAAAACAGAGTACCTGACGGTACTCCGTTTTTTTATATATCCCACCATTTGCGATTTTTCAAATACCAGGAAACCGTTTTTTTCATTCCGTTGGCAAATTCCGTTTCGGGAACCCAGCCAAGCTCGGCTTGAATTTTAGAAATATCAACCGAATAACGCATATCGTGGCCTTTTCTATCCTCAACGTAGGTGATGAGGCTCTCGGGCTTTCCAAGCTCACGGCAAATCATCTTTACGACGTCTATATTACGCTTTTCACAGCGTCCACCAACGTTATACACTTCCCCTGCCCTTCCGTTATGTATTATCAAATCAACGGCTTTACAATGGTCATCAACGAAAAGCCAATCACGCAGGTTTTCACCCTTTCCGTAGACGGTCATGGGCTTATCCCTTAAAGCGTTTACTATCATCAACGGAATAAGCTTTTCGGGAAATTGATATGCGCCGTAATTGTTAGAGGAACGGCTGACAGTTACGTTTAAGCCGTGAGTTCTGAAATAAGAAAGGGTAAGCAGGTCTGCCGAAGCCTTACTTGCACTGTAGGGTGAGCTTGGCTTCAGAACAGAGTCTTCTTTAAACGAGCTTTTACTGTCAAGTGGCAGGTCTCCGTAAACCTCGTCGGTTGAAATCTGATGAAATCTTTTTACGCCACATCTTAAAGACGCTTCAAGGAGTACCTGAGTTCCGAGAACGTTGGTCTCAATGAAAATTCTTGAATTCTCAATGGAACGGTCAACGTGACTTTCCGCAGCAAAATTTATTACCACGTCAGGCTTTTCGGCTTCAAAAAGCCCAAGCACTGCCTTTTGGTCGCAAATATCTCCTTTTACAAAGGAAAAATTGGGGTTGCTAATTACCCCGTTAAGATTAGCAAGATTACCGGCGTAGGTAAGCTTGTCATAGCAAATAACTCTATAATCCGGATACTTTTCCAATATATGAAAAATAAAATTGCTTCCTATAAAGCCTGCTCCACCCGTTACGATTATTGTCATTTTAATTCTCCTCAACAAGAGAAATTACACTACAATCCGATTTTATTCAAAAAGGAATTCATTTCATTAGCCTGAGTTTTATCAGAGCTGATATTTGTAGCTATTTCCTGCTTTGCCATTTTTGCAACGTCTGGCTTGAACAACATAAACCACCGTCTCACCTGCATAAAGGGAGTGAGCCAGCGATGCTTTTCAAGAATGGGATAGTAACGTCTTAATTTGTCATAAGGGACGAAAATTCTGGAAACGAGATATCCTACACGTCCACCCTTTTCACTTTGATGAAGCATAACACGGTTTGTGGTAGAGCCGTAGGTCCCACCGTACAGTATATATTTCTGCACCTGCAGTGTAAGGTCGTCGGCTTCTCCTTCGCCAAGCCAATAACGGCTCAGCCCTCTCACTGCGTTGGCAAACTGCAGTAATCTGCACTTCGAGAGCAGCTCGTCACGACTGCCCTGATACTCTTCCTCGATGCCGTCAAGAATCCAAAGGTCTATGAAGGGACGTATTCCACAACCACCCGTTTCAACGTGCTTCGCCATATGAACGATATGATAAAAATAGAAAAATGCGTCATTCATCTCATAGCGATACCGACTTCCGTCCTGAAGGAACACGTTTTCCCATACCGAATTCAATACGTCAAGAGCGTTGTTTGCTCTACCCTCTTCCACTAAATCGTAGTGAATCTCGATGTGATTGCCACGAGGGCTATACAGAGAAACGTCGTGGGTGCCACGTTCCTTTTTTACGTATTGAAGGTTATCGGTCAAATAAGAAATTGCTCTTTCCAAATCCTCGTTGTGAACGAGGATATCTACGTCACAGCTTGTTCTCATCCAGGGCTGTGGATAATATCTGCGAAGCACCGACCCCTTCAGTACAACGAAGGGTATTTCAGCTTCTTCAAGCGCCGAGCACAAAACGCCGTATTCAAAATTAATCTGTTCGTATCTGTATATAGCCTTGAATATATGCTTTTCAGTTTCGGCATCTCCTTGGGGGATTAATCCGTTTTCCTTTAATCCGTGGGCAAGCAAATGAGTAACGTCGTGCTTTTTGGAGAGTGTAATCAGCTCCGATAAAGGCGTTTTATAAAAAAACGTCTTGTCCTCTTCGCTCAACCTTGTACCGAAAACAGCAGAACGCAACAAAGCGAAAAGTATTTGAATTGTTCCTTGCTCCACGGTACTCTCTCCAATCTATTGATAAAATTCGTGATACTATCAAAATAAAAGCGCTGTATTTGCAGTATCTTTATAAAACGCTTCATAGATGTATATTCATTAATCTCTGAAATACAAATCTCTTGTATATACTTTATCCATTACGTCGGCAATATCTTCATTATACCGATTTGCCAAAATTACGTCAGACGTCTTCTTAAACTCGTTTAAATCTCGAATAACACGGCTGTTAAAGAAGCTGTTTTCCCTCATTGTGGGCTCATAGATGACAACCTCAATCCCCTTTGCCTTAATGCGCTTCATGACGCCTTGAATAGAAGACTGACGAAAATTGTCCGAGCCTGCTTTCATAGTAAGGCGATAGACACCAACTACTTTAGGGTGTTTTGCAATAATCTGATCGGCAATAAAGTCCTTACGGGTGCCGTTTGCTGCAACGATAGCAGAAATGATGTTCTGAGGAACGTCGTTGTAATTAGCAAGCAACTGTTTAGTGTCCTTGGGTAAACAATATCCACCATACCCAAATGAAGGGTTGTTATAATGCACCCCGATTCGTGGATCAAGTCCTACGCCTTCGATTATAGATTTCGTATCAAGTCCACGCACTGCAGCATAAGTATCAAGCTCATTAAAGAAACTGACACGCAAAGCAAGATACGTGTTTGCAAACAATTTCACTGCCTCTGCTTCGGTAGGGTTCATATAACGAACTTCAATATCTTCTTTAAGCGCTCCCTCTTTGAGCAGAGAAGCAAAAGCTTCAGCTGCTTTTTCCAAACGTTTATTACCAACAGGAACGCCGATAATAATGCGACTTGGATAAAGATTGTCGTACAACGCCTTACCCTCGCGGAGAAATTCCGGACTGAACAAAATATTGTCACAACAAAACTCCTCCCTTGCCTTCTCTGTAAAGCCAACAGGGACAGTAGATTTTACAATCATAACGGCATCGGGATTGACTTCAATAACCTGCTCTATTACGGATTCAACAGACGAGGTATCAAAATAGTTTTTGTTCTGGTCATAATTTGTGGGAGTTGAGATAATAACCAACTCGGCATCCTTATATGCAGATGCGCCATCTGTCGTGGCAGATAGATTAAGCTGCTTGGTTGCCAAATATTCTTCAATTTCCTTATCCACGATAGGGGATTTTTTAGCATTGATCATCTCTACCTTTTCAGGAATGATGTCAACTGCTGTAACTTCATTATTCTGCGCAAGCAGAATTGCCATAGATAAACCGACATAGCCGGTTCCTGCGACTGCTATTTTCATTTGCATTTACTCTCCTTTTTGATTTGTTATTATGAGCATGCATTAACAGTCCCTACGAGTGCTTCTCCATGGCAACTTTTATATGCAATAATTTATTGTTTGCTTTGATAAAATTCGTGATACCACACGGCAAACTTGCGAAGTCCCTCGCGCAATGAGGTTGACGGCTTGAAGCCGAAGTCACGCTCAAGCATTGAGGTGTCAGCATAGGTTACGGGCACGTCGCCGGCCTGCATGGGAACGAGCTTTTTGTGCGCTTCAAAATCGTAATCGTCGGGAAGAACCTTTGCGCGTACCAGCTCTTCCTGAAGTATGGTTACAAAGTCCAGAAGATTTTCGGGACTGTTGTTTCCGATGTTATAAACTCTATAGGGAGGCACTGGCAGGCCGTCCTCACCCGTCTCTTTTTCGGGGGCACATTGCATAACACGCTTTACGCCCTCAACTATATCGTCAACGTAAGTGAAATCACGCTTACAGTTTCCGTAATTGAAAATTTCTATAGTATCACCCTTTATAAGCTTATTGGTGAATGAAAAATAAGCCATATCGGGACGTCCTGCAGGACCGTAAACGGTGAAGAAGCGCAAGCCCGTTGACGCTATATTATAAAGCTTTGAGTAGGCGTGAGCCATCAACTCGTTGCTCTTCTTGGTCGCCGCATAAAGTGATACGGGGTTGTCCACCTTATCCTCTGTGCTGTAAGGTATCTTTTTGTTAGAGCCGTAAACCGACGAGCTTGATGCGTAAACGAGATGCTCTACCGGATAGTTACGGCAGGCTTCAAGAATATTGTAAAAGCCTATAAGGTTGCTTTCTATGTATACGTCGGGGTTAGTTATGGAATATCTTACACCGGCCTGCGCCGCCAGATTTACTACCACCGAGAATTTATGCTTTTCAAACAGACCGTCTATTAAAGGCTTATCTGCAATATTTCCCTTTACAAAGGTCCATTTCGCCTGGGGATATTCCTTTAAAAGCGATTCGATTTCGGTAAGTCGGTATTCCTTTATGGAAACATCATAATAGTCGTTCATATTGTCAATTCCGACAATATTTATTGACTGCACCGTGCGAATAAGCTCCATAACCAGATTAGAGCCGATAAAGCCGGCAGCACCTGTGACAAGGACTGTCTTGTCCTTCAAATTGACGTTTTGTGTCAGCATATTCCCTTATACTCCTTTTTGACCGTTTCGTAGCTTTCAAGGTTTCCGATGTCGTATCTCTTGCCGGGCATCTCCATTGCGTGAACGGGTGCCTGAGTGCAAAGCCACGCTATATAGCTTCCGGGGGCGTCTGTTCCACAACCACTGTCAATACCCTTTTGCACAAGCCTTGCGTCATCCCTTGTATAATAATAGAAGGGTGGGCAACACCAATGGGATTTGGGCTCTGCAGGCTTTTCTTCCATACCGACGATAAGGTCTTTTTCATCTATTTCAACTACGCCACTTTTTGTCAGCTTCTTTTCATTTTCCTCGTAATATCTCATAATACAAGAGGTTTTTTTAGCAGAAGCATATTCGATAAATTTGGTCAGGCTGAAATCAAGAACGTTGTCCCCTGCAATAACAAGCATTTCGTCGTCAAGGTTCAGCTTGTCAATGGCAAACTGAATATCCTTAACTGCGCCAAGACGGGTTTCGTTGGTGTCGGTTCCGTCGTCAACAACGGTGATTTTCTGAGTCTTGGCCTTTGCCCAATCCTCAAAATGATGGGCAAACTTGTGGTTGGAAATTACAACGTATTCGTCAACCTTTCCCGACGCGT
This sequence comes from Clostridia bacterium, assembly GCA_017520825.1. GTDB lineage: Bacteria > Bacillota > Clostridia > Oscillospirales > SIG627 > RGIG6353. Next base: position 15,347 of record JAFXEX010000006.1, read on the forward strand.
CAATGTCGTCAACGAGCCAATCAAGTATGGTCTTATCCCCCACTGCCAGAAGGGGCTTGGGGAAATTTTCCGTTATGGGATAAAGTCTCGTGGCATAGCCTGCCGCAAGTATTAAGCATTTCATTTAATTTACCTCGTCAATTCAATCTCACGCCGTCTGCGCTTTCACAGATATGCGCCGAATATTTGCCCTTTAAATCAGGAAAGGCTTTCAAGTATTCGCTTTCTACCTTTTTCTTGATGCTTTCCTCAAACGCAGGGTCTATAAGAGCCATACAACAGCCCTTAAAGCCTGCTCCCGAAAAGCGTCCTCCGTAAATGCCTTCGGTTTGCGTCATAATTTCATAGAGGGTTTTAAGCTCGGGAGAGCCCGTCTCCCAAGTGTATATAGACGACCTTCCACTCTCAAAGGAGAGTCTTCCGAATTCCTCTATATCGCCACGGCGCCACGCTTCTGCTCCTCTTTGTACACGGTCAAATTCCGAATACCAATGCTCGGCGCGCTTACGCCAATTTTCAGGAAGTCTGTCCTTGTACTCTTCGTAAACCTCAACGGGTACGTCACGAAGATTGGTTTCTTCAAACTTTCCGTAGTCCATTCCACCGTAAGCCTTCAGGGCATATGCAGCGCTACGGCACTCGTCTACTCTCATATTAAAAGCCGAGCCTGCCAGAGTTCTTGCAACGCCCGAGAAGAATATAGCAATTTTATAGGGCTTCATATTGGGATTCTGTGGAATTAATTCATAGCTGTCGTCCAGCATATCCATATAAAGCAGATGGTCCTTTTTACAGTACACCTCGCAGGATTGGTCAAGCTTACCGCAGGAAACACCAACGTATTTGTTTTCTGCCTCTTTGGAAATGGTAATCAGCTCTTTCGGGCTCAACGAAATCTCGTTCATGGTACACAAGGCAGACAAATAGGTAATAATTACTGCGGCAGAGGAGGAAAGCCCACCGATAGGAAGCTCTCCGTCAACTACAGCGCAAAGTCCACGGCGAAGTGGATAACGCTTGTGCAAAGCAATGGTTGCGCCACGAAGATGGTCTGCCCAATCGTTTTCCTTAGTCTTGGGGGTGGCCTCAACATGCCACTGGGCACGCTTATCAAACTGTGCAGACTGAAGCTCGATTACACCGTTTTCCTTAGGACCGTATGCCATATGAATTCCCTTGTTAATAGCAAAGCCCGTTATTTTACCAAGCTGATGGTCACTGTGAGCGCCGAGAGGACAAATACGGTATGGAGTAAAAGCAGTATACAAAGGCTTTTTGCCGTATATGCTTTCGAACATTTCTGTTGCGTTCATAGAGTTTTACCTCCTGTAAGTATCTTAGGAAAGCCTTACTCAATCCAAATACTTGAGTAAATATTCTCTTTTGTTTTTTCTATATTCTTCTTTTGTGTTTTTGATTCTGAACAATTACCCTTCAAGTAAAAATCACTTGCTTTAATAGACGCTTACCATAATCCAATTTTAAAATCTATTTTTTTATTTTTTTTACAATCAAACCTCTAACGTTCTTGTCCACCAATAAAGTAGCAAATGCATAAATTATAATCGAAAGTGGCGTGCAAACAATCCCATAAATAATAAAAGCAAAATAGTTTGAAATCTCACTTATAAGACTATCTTTGAAAACCTTACACAAAAAAACAACAATAGCAAAAATACTCAAATACACGAGCATTTTTTTATAGGTGCAAAAAGGAGACCGTTTTAATATCTTCTTATTTGAATAAATAATAATATCGTTTGACCGATAAAGAAGCGCTACAATAGTTCCAAGTAATACGCCATAGATACCAATTAAATTCACTAACACAATCGAAACAACAAGATTGATACACGCTTCAATAATACTGCGAACCTGCGTCGCTTTGGCATGACCACTAATTGTTATTAACCGAGATGCAACAGCCCTTGAGCAAGATAAAAGCTGAATAGCAACAAATAAGATTGGTAAAAGCTCATCAACGTATTGAATATCCACAACGCTCGAAGTATACAAGCTTACAAAAGGAAGTATTAGGATATACGCTACCGTAAAAATGGCAAACACACTCATCATATAAATGCTTTCATAAGCATCGTGCACAATTTCATATTTTTGTGGGTCATTTTTAGCATATACATGACCTAAAATATAATTCAATCCATTATTAACTGAATTAATCAAGCTTGACAGAGAAGTAAAAACCATATTATAAACAGTATACACACTTGCAACTTTCAAGCTACAAAAAGTTGACAGAACAAGGGCGTCTGTACTTGAAAATATGGTGGAGGAAACTTCATGAACAACAAAAGCTTTTCGCTCTGCAAGTGCTGCCATATTGGGATCTGATACTTTTTTTAAATATCCATATCTTTTGCGCATAACACAGATAAACATAATTATTTGAATGCATGTTATTACAAAGTTTAACACCTGCAAAAACACGATATCTACGCCAAAAGACATTAAAATAATCTTTGATGTAGAAGATAATATATATATAATTAAATGAATCGTTGAAATTATATAATACTTCCCATCTGCAATCAAAAGCTGTCTATATGCCGCAGAAAAATAAAAGGTTACAACACCGGACATTCCCTGAAAAAAGATTACCCAAAATATCGTTCCGTAGCCAAGTTCAGAAGCAACAACAAGTGGATAGCTAAAAGATATCACTATAACGCAAATTGCATATATAAGCGTTACCTTTCGAAAATATTTTTGGGTTGCACTAAATACATCACATATTCCGTCTTTGTCCTGCTCTACTATCGGCTTATAAAAAGCATTAATGGCGGCGTTACCAATTCCTGCCTCCAAAAGAGCGACATAAGTAAATATCTGTGTAACTGTTGTCAATAGACCGTTTGCCTCAGACCCGTAATTAACCAAAACAAGTCTGGGTATGACCAAGCCAAGCGCCAATATAACAAATTGATTAAAAAAGCCTAAAAACGCATTTATTCGCGCATTACGTCCTCTGTTTTCTGCCAATTTTTATCTTCTCCTTAATTGCGTTTTTGAGCTTGCTGATATTATGCAATATCAAAAGTGTTCTGAAATGCCCTTTTGAAAATTCACGAAGCCAAATACTTGATTTGTCAGAAATCTTTCCCATACAATACTCACAAACAAACGGATGCTCGTATACATGTTTTAGATTATTTAATGTTTCCTTACGAGAAGGGCTTTCGAGAAGAATATGTATAACATCCCATTGAACAACTAAAAGACTTTTGTCAATATATTTGTCAAAATCATCGTAATTCCAAATATTAAGTTCTTCAATCATCTTAATAGCATAATACCTGGATGATAACTCGTCTGTGAATCGTTTTAACTTAAAGGTTTGAGTCATACTGTCAGGATTAATTCGATATCTGTATAAAAGGTCAGGAATAATCAGCGTGCGTGGATTGCGTTTATATATCTCAAGGCTTTGTAAAAAATCCTCACCCATCTGAATACCTTTAATGTGGTCTCCTATCTCGCAAAAAAGCATGTCCGTCTTAACTGCTTTGCGACAAAGCGAGTTATAACAGTGCTCTAGTATAGCTTCACAAAAAAGCTCCCTCATATCATCGATCAGCATTTCTTCCGTTTTTTCTTCAAGAGTTGTATAACAAATGCTTTCTTGATTGAATTTTTCGTATCCATAAATCAGCATATCACAACCGGACAACAAAATCTTTTTGTTTATAGTGCTTAAAGCACCCTGTTTAAGCTCGTCGTCTGAATCAATAAAAATGCTGTACGTATCTTCATACTTACACTTTTGACGAACAAAGTCAATAGCTGCTAACCGTGCAGAAATCTGACCACCATTTTTTTGGTGAATGACGTGAACACGTTCGTTTTCCATAGCGTATCGATCACATATTTCACCTGAGGAATCTTTTGACCCGTCATTGACAAGGATTACCTCATACTCAGAATAATTCTGTGAGAGAATAGAGTTGAGGCAAGCATCCAGATATCGTTCTACGTTATAGACCGGTATCATTATATAAAACTTGATTTCTTTCATAATGTTTGCTCCTTCGCTTATTCTCTGACTCCATATGCATTCATCAATCGTTCTATCACCGTATGAATATCATATTCAAATAAGCCGTTATACTCTATACTTTTTTTCTCATATGACAAGATATGTTCCGCCCATTTCTCTGCCCCCATACCAAGTGAAAGATAAGTCATAAGATTCGAACAATCAATGGCTTTTGTCACAGTATCCGAAACAAAACAAGGTAACCCTGCCGCCTGTGCTTCAATAAGTGTCAATGGTAATCCCTCCCAAAGCGACGGAAAAAGAAAAACATCAAATGCCGAAAGCAAATTAGAAATATCCAAACGATTTCCAAGAAAGGAAACATTATCCTCCAAAGACAAGGCTTTAACTTTTTCTTCTATTCTCTTCCTGAGATCTCCATCACCAACCAATACAAGGTGGGATTTCTCGCACTTCTTATGAAACGCCGAAAAAGCATCAACAAGAAATTCGTGGTTCTTTGGCTCGAAAAACCTGCCTACATGTCCTATCACCACGGTATCATCGTCAACATTCAATTCTTTACGATAAGCTAAACGCTTTTCAGCATCAGGAGAAAAAGCAGCTATGTCCACAGCATTATGGAGCACCTCAATTTTTATGTTTTCTCCAAAATAATTTCTTATTTTAGAGACTGAATCGGAATGAAGCGCAAAAAATGTAATATCGTTATGAGATAGAAGCTTTTTTACAGACTTAACCTCTTTTGAATTCTTATCTCCACTCCAATATTTATCAGGGTCACTGTGTACTGTATAAAAAAGTTTGGCAGCTGTTAGCTCACGTAGAGCAGGAACAATCATTTGACCAACGTTCAAGTGACAATGTACTACATTGGGCTTTGCTTTCTTGAAAAAAAATCTAACAGCTGTGCGCCAACGAAAGGCAGTAATTATATGCCCTATCTTTCCCGGGATTCTGCTTTTTTTATATAATTCACCCAAAAAAGTAATCTTGACACCTGCATCCAGCAAAATTTGTTCAAACGGATACCCACAACGATCTCCTACAACAAACGCCTCATGATTGCATTCTTTGTTACCAAAAGCAAGAAGATAATTTTTTACTAATGCCTCAGCACCACCCATGCGAAACGAGGGAATGACCTGTATTACCTTGGGTTTCATCGCGTAGCCTCCGTATCAGGTATTTTCATACATAATATTGCAACAGCATAGGGTAACATCAAGTTATTCGGATTTAAAAATTGGATGGTCTGGGTAAACAGAACCACAGCCAATACCGGTAAAATTTTAGCTATTTTAAACCTGTTGTTCTTAAAAAAATCTAAAATGGGATTGACCAAAATGCCAACCATAGGTATGAATCCTAGCGCCCCATATGATACAAAAATCTGTTGTAATCCGTTGTGCATGGAATGGCTAAGCTTACATACGTTTTTATAAAATACGGCTCCAGTGCCAAAAATCAATCGCATCGGATTATCCCATAAAAATTTCATATAGTCAAAAAATATATCTACTCTTCCTGCGCCTGTTACAAGGTTGTCGTCCTCAAAGCGTGTTGTAAACGCATCAAATATCTGGGTTCGTTGTTGCAAATATGGTATAAATATCGCTAACGCTATAATAACCACTGCCAAAAACGTTAATTTTTGTTTTGACTTAAAGGTAGTCAGATAATTAAGGATTAAAAAAGCAATTAAAACTATAACAAACGTTCTAGATACTGTGAAAAGAGCAACAAAAGTGAAAAACATTATCGCCGCAATCAACAAGGCTTTGCCATAGGATTTCATTTTTTCCATTATATTCAAAGCAATAACAATTGCAACTAATGCATAATAAGCCATTGCGTTTGCATTTTCGGTTACAACTGCAATACGTCCTACATGCTCTGTTCCCTCATATTCTCCAATTCTTACGGCTCCCTCCAGAACTGCCTCCAAAGAATAATTTTGAATTGCTGTTGTAAAAACACAAGCCAACAACACAAATGTACCACAAATATAAGAAACACAAGCTACCTTGGGATCAACCTCTTCTGTGTTCATTATGTAAAGTAATAAAAAAACCGTCACTGCATAAACTATGACATAGTTAAATTGGCTCGCTTCCACCAACATCATCATAATCAACTCATACATTATTATTACAAGTAACGGAAGGAACACCTTTACTTTGAATTTTTTTGATTTAAATAATATCATTAAAGCCGCATAGCCATATATGTATACTCCTGTAATTCCAGAATGTAAAGGAATTAAAAAGCATATTGCACAAACAATAGACGAAATCGGCATAAAAGTAAATGACGCCAAACAGATTATATCCGTAATCTTACTTGTGTTTATAGTCATTACATTTCCAGCATAAATAACAATGCCAAAAAGCGCAATAGTAGCTATCAATAACCACGACTTATTAACAAGTGGCTTTTTTTGTATGTTCATTATTTCCTCTCCCAAGCACTGTTAATATATTTTTCCCACGCATCTATTATCACCTGTAATTCAGCACGATTTCTGATTTTCAATGCTTCTTTTCCTACAATAAGTGACTCGTCGTAATCACAAAGCATACTGTCCATACGTTCGGCTAACGCCACTGCGTCACCACAAGGTACCAAATAGCCATTCACTTTATCTTCAATCAGTTCCTCTGCACCGCCCGGCGAACATCGTGTGGACACACACGGAAGACCGAGTGCCATAGCTTCAAGAAGTGCATTTGGAAGTCCTTCAAAATCAGAGGTCAATACAAATAACGACGCATTGTTAATATCCTCGAATATCGTGGAGCTGGTACCCATAAATCTAACTCGATCCGTTAGACTGTGTGACTCAACCAAAGCCTTCAACTCTTCTAAAAGATTACCCTTGCCATACAACTCAAGAGTGTAATCGGGATGTCGATCAGCAATCATAGCGAAAGCATCAATCAAAACGTCAGTGCGTTTCTGCTCCTGAAGACGCCCAACGCTTACAATAACCTTACGGCGCTCCCCTTCGTAATAGTCTGGCATACGACTAACATCCAAGGGGTTCAAAATTACTACTGAATTCTTTCGTATCTTTTTAGGATACAAATTCTTGGCACCTTCAGTTTGAAAAACGACATATTTGACATTTTTGAGAATTAATTTTTGAAGTAGCTTGTAACTGATTTTTGTCAAATAACGTCTCGGGTCATTCCGCTCTGAGAAAATAAGTGGCAACTTCATCTTTTTACACACGATTGAAACAAGCGCGCAAACCGAATTTGCAAAGCACAATGCAATTTCAGTGTCAGTTTGTCTCAAAAATTTTTCAATGTTGCTTAAAGTGCTTTTAACTCCTTTAAGAGAGTGCATTCGATACGACTGTATATGTTCTACCTTTACTCGTGAATCCAAGGTATAAGCCACACTCTGTGGCACAGCATTGATAATGCCAATTGTTACCCTATGTCCTTTTTCGGTAAGCCCCTTTGAGAGAATGGATATCACTCTCTCTGCGCCGCCAAATCCCATGTTTGGAACAACAAAAGAAATATTCAAAGTCCACCTCCGACCATAAATAAACCGATTTTAAAAAAAGTCATAACATCAAATCCTATGCGCGTCTCACTTAGCACTTTAAACATTTGTGCCTTTTCTTCACTTTTTTGGGAGTAATGTACATCGATATCTCTTGTCCATATGACACAATTCTCACCAACCTTAACGCCATGTTGTCTCAATTCATCAGGGGTATACACGCCACCCCTACAAAAAATCTCTTTATTTTTTAAAGTATCTTTTTCATATTTCCCTCAACGCATTTACTTATTTACCAATAAGAACCTCGATTTTCTCCACGCTACCACTGTTAGTGTAATCGTAACGGTCAAGATTTTGCTTATATGATTTCAAATCTTCCCTATTAGAAAGTAGGTTTTCAAAGCCGTTTCTGAGCCCTTCCTCGCTATTTTCACAAATCATTCCAAATGCTTCAGGAACCATTTCGCTGGCAGAAATAGTATTCGAAGTAAATATTGGTGTTTTACAAATCATTGCTTCACCATATACCATAGGTGCAGCTTCAGACGAAGACGGTAAAATGTATAAATCACACTGATTCATATATGGATAAGGATTATCCAAGGAACCCAGCAATATAATTTGCTCATCAAGTCCATTATCTGCAATCAGGTGCTCACACTCGGCTCTGTCACTGCCATCACCGGCAATATACCAAACTACGTCCGGGTTTTTACGCAATACGGGTGCAAAAGCTCTGATTGCACGTGGTATTGCTTTTTGCGCCGTCAAGCGACTTGCACTAAAACAATTAAATTTGTTCTTATCAAATTTAACCTGTGGCTCACTGCCCGAAAGCGTTTTAATTCTTTCAATATCATGAAAATTATAACAATAATCAATCTTGTCAGCAAGAACAGGATGTACTGAAGCGAAATTCTTAGCAGTAGAATGAGAAACACAAACCAGCTTATCCATTTTCTTCATATACTTGATATTTTTTTTGTCATCAAAAGATACAGTACCCGGCACATAGTGAATCCATCCTATTTTAACGGGTGCGTCTGTTTTCTTACTCACAAACCTATAGAATCCCGAAACAGTTGCACGTGGAGAATCCTCTTGATGGAACGCAATGGCAACATCGTACCCTTTCAATTTCTTTTGAAATAGCAACGCAAACCAGATTGAAAAACGATTCGTAAATATACGATCAAAAATGCCCGTCAGTATTCTCATACCGTATGTAAATATGCCTTTTTTCTTGGCATCTGCCGCCATCATACCATGAAGTCGCATAAAGAAGCACGGCTCTATAACATTTACATCTTCAGGAAAACGGTTTTTAAGCATTCCTCCGTTGTGAAACATCAAAACATCAATCGAGTGCTTGTTTTTTAACTCCTTCACCATATTGATAAGTGATGTTTGAATACCGCCCACAGCGAAAGATTTATCTACAATTAATATCTTTGCCATATTATTTCAATCCTTCAAAAGACACAAGCTCTATACCTGACTCGCATATAATCTTTTTTGTTTTTTCCGAAGTAAACATTTCAAATTCACGAATTCTCTGCTCAACAATCTTTCCAAAATATGGTGAATCGTTCCCTGTAGCAGGATGTATAACGTATTCACCGACATTTTTCTTCCCCCACACAATATGAGAGAACAAATGCTCTGGCTTATTAATGTCATTCACATTAAGGCAGACAATACGTCCTTCAGGTGAAACAATGCCTTTCTTATGAGCATTAGACTGCCAAACATTCAACATTGCAGCCTTAATCGGTTCAGCTATACGCCATTTTAACGGCATGGGATGAGAGCTATCACTGCCCTTTACATAAATTCTCTGATGGCTTCTCATTTTATTAATACCAAGCTCAGCAGCTGTATCAACAAATACTCGGTAAATTCCAAAATCTACGTGAGTATTCTGATGCGTGTTCCAATAATCAGGCTGACCCATTATTTCATAATAGAGATTATATTGAGCAATCAGCTCTTTCTTGATATCAGAAAATGAAATCAAATTTTTTCTTAATCTTTTGCGAAACTCAGGATATGGATAAAATTCTCCAGCAGCATTAACCAATGTGGGAATTTCGTGGGCAGGAAGAATCGACTTTCCACACGCCAAAACCCAGTGAATGCCAACAGAAACGCCCTCTTTCGATTTTAATTTTACTGCGTCCTTATACAAAGGCATATTGGTCATAACATTTGTCGATGTAATGAGTCCGGCATCTATGCCTGCATCAATTGCTTCATTAACTGCCTTAGACATACCATAATCATCGGCAGTAATAATCAACTTTTTCATATTCGTCTCCCTTTTTCAAACTTCGCTTTCTCAATGTAATATTTCATATAAGATGAAAACAGATAAGTAAATCCATTAGCCTTTGAAATTTTGATTACAATACTTTCATCGGTTTCAAAAGGAATATCTAACAATACTGCGCTGTTTTTTTGAATCAAATCAACATGAAGCATTGATAGCTTTCTTTCCTTACGTTCAACTGCCGTCCACGTATAAATAATACTTCTACAATTAAATATGTTCAAATATGCCTGACCCAAGGTATTGTAAATTAAATTCTCTTGTGCAGCCCACCGTCCCATACGATTCTCTATTGAAAACAGGTCAAAGACATTGGTTTTTTCACCACTTGACTTTATTTCTTTTATCCATTGCTTCAATTGCATTTTGGATTCTTTGCTGTAATTATGTAATTTACAACGAAAATATGACGGGGTAGCAAAAATTGAAGGAATATCCCTATGTAAAGAGCATTTACCTACTTGACCGATAATATCACCGTTTATGATAGCCCCATCTCCAAAAAACTCTTTAATGGTCTGAGCAATTCTCAAGGTTCTCAACGAATAATTCCCGTTTCCAAGCAATCTGTCAATCTCGTCTTTTAATGTTTCCGATACAATTACATCCTCAATCAACCTATGCTCAATGTTCACCTTTTTGCACATTGCAATGGGTACAGTTATATCTTGTGTATCGTTATTATGCTCCGGGTGCTTAATGGTATAGCAACTGAATTTCTCTGTGCTTTTCAGCAAAAAGGACAAGACAACCCTGCTATCTCTGCCTGATGTAATTGGACAATAGATTTTATATTTGCTCATATAAAAATTGAGAAGATTCTCTATCATTGGCAATACAATTTTAGTCGCTTTCTCAACTGAAATTGCCTTTTGCCTTTTAATCGAATTCACAAAACGTATGGCTGATTGTTTATTAACATCTAAAAAGTGGTTAGGGATAAGTTGCTTAATCTGTCTGTATGGCGTTATATCATAGGGCATCGCCTGTGAAATATCACCACTTTTTCTTATCAAATTAAGCTCATTGTCTACACAATAGTCTTTTAATTTTGCGATATAGTTACAATTACTTGAGCAAACAAATGCACCTTCCGTATTGTAAAAAATCGGGATGCTGCAAGTTGCATCTCCTTGTATGTAATACTGATCGTTGACTTTGAATAGTAGAATATATTTCCCACCCAAATTTTTTTCATACTCAACGACATCTTGGATTTTTTTGCATTTCTCTACAATTTCGTCAACGATATTATTACTTTTGTTAGAAACAACATTGGTAACTAATCCATAAATAGCACACTCAACCACCCCATTGGAAGCATACTCAAAAGGAGTATTATGGTCCATAGAAATTGTGTATTTCCCAAATTCCTTTTCTACAGATAGCTCTGGAATAACAACTTTGTCTTCAGTTATAAGATAGGAAAATACACACCCTCTGTCCATAATGGTCTAATCCCCACTTTCTCCGTTAATGGTCTTATATATTGCATCATATTTTTCAGATATCTCTTTCCAATTGAATATTCTAGAATAAGAGATGGTATTAGAGATTATATCAGAAAAATCATTGATTACTTTTTCGATTCCGTCTGCTACGCTTGTGGCGTCATATGCAGAAACGTGATATCCAACTGTTCCCTCCGGAAATTGATTATCAAACCCTTGACCTTCTGAATATATTACAGGCAACCCCTGACTCATTGCTTCGGCATATACAAGACCAAACGATTCCGTAAATGATGGCATTACAAATATATTGTGATTGCGATATAACTCAACTAATGATTCTTTTGGCTTAGCAGGTAAACATTCTGTATACGGATCTTTTTTTACCATTTCGTACACTTTTTCATCTGCAACCTTTCCTACAACCGTAAGCGACACATTATATCCTCTTTCCCTGAGAATTGTGGCCGCCTTCTGAGTTGTTGGAATATTCTTATTGTGATCTATTCGCCCAGCATAAATAAGCTTTATCGCATTGTCTATTTTATTAATACTTTCCGGTGGATTTGAAAACCAAAAATCATCAATTCCGTTAGGAATAATATGCGATTTTTTTTGTATAGCATCCTGATATTTTTCAGGGATGTATTTTTCAAAGACTTGTTTTCTGTATGACTCTGACAAAAAGAAAACTGCTTTGGCGTCCAACATGGTTTTTATTCCACGCTTACGTAAATGAGGCATTAAGCGAAAGAATGCATTCACGTCTGTGTTGCGTACTGCCACCACGTATGGAATTCCGTATTTGTTGGACAGTTTTCTAGCGCAATTTCCATCAGTAAATAGCGTATATGCATGTATTAAATCATAATCTTTAACGCGATAATTAGACTCTAATGCCGACAAAATCTTTTGTTGCTTATAGTCAAAAAGTATTCTGTCCCATTTTTTAAAGCACTCACATACAAGTACGTTATTATTGGGTTTAATAACAGATAATTCTTTATCATACGTAGGAACGAACACACTGTTATCATATCCGAGCTTCTCTAGGTTTTCGACCATAAGCTGGTGTAAGGTAGTTCCAATATAATTACAATTTATATGTAATATACGCATACTTAAACCTCATCACAATCTCCAATACTTCATTCCACTTGCCTTCAGATCAGACACTTTATAAAGTCCTTTAACGTCAATTAAAACTTTTTCGGTATCGTCACATACCTTAAACAACTTCTTGATATCGTCCAGACAAAGAGCCTTAAATTCATCATGAGCAACAGCCACAATTACACAATCCACTTCTGTTACGTCTTCAAGTCGTGTAAGAGTGACGCCATATTCATGCATTGCATCTCTTTCGCTCGCCCACGGATCAACAACAATAGGTGTGATCTCATATTCGGCAAGTCGCTTAATAATATCATCAACCTTGGAATTTCTGGTATCCGGACAGTTTTCTTTAAACGTGAGTCCTAAAATAACTACTTTTGATTTCTTGGGAGCTTGTCCTACTGCTATCATATTTTTGATAGCAGCGTCTGCAACAAACTTGCCCATACCGTCATTAACAATACGTCCGTTGAGAATAATCTGACTATGATATCCGAGCTTTTCAGCCTCGTATGTAAAGTAGTATGGATCAACGCCGATACAATGACCACCAACAAGTCCGGGACGGAAGCCAAGGGCGTTCCATTTGGTATTCATTCCATCTACAACTTCATTTGTGTCAATTCCCATTCTGTCAAATACCATAGCAAGTTCGTTCATAAATGCAATGTTTATGTCTCTTTGGCTATTCTCAACTACCTTTATTGCCTCGGCAGTTTTTATTGTAGAAACAGGATACGTTCCTACTTCAATAACCAGATCATAAACATTCTTTATTTCTTCAAGGGAATCTGCATCCATACCCGATACGATTTTTCTGATATTTTCAAGTCGGTGAACCTTATCCCCGGGATTAATTCTTTCCGGAGAATATCCCACCTTAAAATCGACACCACATTTCATGCCCGATTCTTTTTCCAAAATCGGTATACAAACGTCCTCGGTGACACCGGGATAAACAGTTGATTCATAAACAACTATTGAGCCTTTTACAAGGTTACGTCCAACAATTTCGCTTGCGCCAATAACAGGAGTCAAATCGGGAGTATGGTCGGTGTTTACAGGCGTAGGAACAGCAACGATGTGGAATTTTGCTTTCTGCAAGTCCTTTTCATCAGCAGTAAAATAAACGCTGCTATTTTTAATTGCTTCGTCCCCTACTTCTTTTGTGGGGTCAATACCACTCTTATAAAGCTCAATCTTTGCCTTATTAAGGTCAAAGCCAATAACGTCAATCCCCTTATTTGCAAAAGCTACTGCGATTGGCATACCTACGTATCCAAGACCTACAAGAGACAACTTCTCATCTTTGTTAACGATTTTATTATAAAGAGACATTCTGATGCTCCTCCTCGAAAAAAATTTCATTTTAACTCTTCTTAAACTCTACGGAAAAGAAATAATACTATATATCAGACTTCTTTCTGACGTAAAATATTTTTTTCAATACACCAAAAAACATATTGACGAAAGTATGCCACAATACACTTATCAAACACATTTTTTCGCCATACTTAAATAATCTGTATTGATTGCGTAGTGATTTTTTTAGTCCACTATGCGACAAAGAGCTTTTGCGAATACGATATCTGGCCAAATTCTTATTAAACAGATAGCAAGTACAATGTCTGCACACCTTGAGCCAAATCGCATAATCGTTACGACTTTTCAAGGAGGGCTCTACTTGAACTAATCCCACCTTTTCACGGTTGTACATAACCGTCAAGCAACCAATGTAATTGTATTGAAACATTTTATGCTTATTAATTTTACGGGGTCCTGTAACCTCTATATTTAGTGGATTAGACTGCTCGTCAATTTGTGAATACTCCGTATATGTAAAAGCATATCCGTTATCGACCATGAACTTTAACTGTTCTTCCAATTTTTCGGGCACCCACAAATCGTCACTATCCAGAAAAGCAATCCATTTGCCCTTTGCCTCGCGCAGAGCCGTATTTCTACTGACAGCAGCACCACTGTTAGTTTCGTTTTGATAAACGCGAATACGCTCGTCTCTGAAAGATTTTATGAGTTCCAAAGAATTGTCAGTCGAGCAGTCGTCTACGAACAACAGCTCCCAATTGGTATAGGTTTGTGACAAAACGCTTTCTATCGTTTCTCTTAAAAATTTCTCTCCGTTATAGTTTGGCATAACGATAGAAACCAAGCCATAGTCTGTAACTTCATTTATTTGTCCGTTTTCGAGCATATTAGCCCCTCCACTCAATTATTATACTGTCTCAGCTTGCTTTTCCTCAGCAGGCTCCTTAGCGTCTTCGATGAACTCAACGGTTTCGCTGACTACACCCTCTACAACGTCGTCGCTCTTGAATACCTTGACGATTGTCATGAAGAAAATCTTAATGTCGAGCCAGATTGAAAAATTTTCAAGATAATATGCGTCAAACTCTGCCTTCTTAGTGGGTTGAGCTGCAAGAACGTCACGTCCGTTTACCTGAGCCCAGCCCGATATACCCGGCACCAGCTGATGCACGGCGTATTTTTCTCTGGCTTCGTTCAGCTCGGTTTCACAAGCCTGAGACGGTCTGTAGCCAATCCAGCTCATTTTAAAAGTGAGAATGTTGAATATCTGAGGTAATTCATCTATTGAAAGCTTACGGATTATTGCACCCGTTTTCGTTATGTAGGAGTCGGCGTTTGCATATTCATAGCCTGCAACGTCGTGTCTCGCTTCAAGAGACATACTCCTGAACTTGACACAATTGAAAAGCTTTCCGTTTCTTCCGATTCTCTTCTGAACGAAGAAAACGGGCCCCTTGGAATCAAGCTTGATTGCAATAGCCGTCACCAAAAACAAAGGGGACAGAACAATCAAAGCAAGAAAAGCTGCGCAAAAGTCAAATATGGACTTTATAACGCGATAAATTTTTTGACCGGAGGTCAATTTGTATGTATTAGTGTTTTTCATTTGCTCCACCTCATTTTTTGATACATTATACCTCAAAAAAATTCGCAATAACCGTCGAAATATGTCTCCTGTTGATAATATTTTAGGACTCGTAGCCGATTGATTGCGAATAGTATGCTGTCAGACGAAAAGTCAGAACGATATTCTTTAAGAAATAATGCGCATAAGTACAGTAATTCTATATTACTCTACCTAATCATTATAGCACAACTTTATAAAAAGTCAAATACTTTTATGAAAATACCAATATTTATTACAACTTATAATAATACTTACTTATAAATCATAACAATCAATCCTCTTTTTTCTAAAATTTATTGCTTTTTCCAAGCAGTTAGTTTATAATGACTTCGGAGGTGCAAAAGCTATGAATAACGTTTATATTAAAACCAAATTCCTTGAAATAATCATTGACTCGCAGGGAAGAATGGTGTCTGCAATTGAAAGGGAGAGTGGAAAGAACATACTTAAAAACACGGGTGACTTTTTCTCCTGCCTTTATACTGAAAGAGCGTTTATAGAAAATCATATAGATATGTTTCCTGCAAACGATTATTTTTACGTTGCAGGACAGTTGGAGCCAACCTCGGCAGTCCCCATTCCCACGAAAGCTCTTGAGCGTCGTGGTGACACCCTTATAGCCCTTTACGAAAACGGAGTTGAAATACGTTTTGAAATAAAGGAATACGACGAATATTTTACAATTCAGGCTATGGACAATTTGCCCGAAAAGGTTTATTCCGTAACCTTTGCCAATATGGAATTTGACTTTGACCGTGAGAATGATATTACACCCGTTGTATTTGCTATGAACGTGAAGGTTAAGCCCCACTTCTACCCCACTCCAATTGAGGGGGCAACACGCTGTGAAATCTTCTCGAAAATAGATGCAAAGGGTGCAAAGGTTGCGATAACTACCGTAAAAGAAAAGGACCTTATCCTCCTTGAAAGACGCCTTGCTGACCTTTGCGACAAGAATGAGATGCCCGTATCCAAGGCAGGTGGTCCTTACGCAGACACGGTATCCGACGCAATAGGCACTTACGTTTTAATCAGAGATATTGACGATAGGTCGGACATTGACGGAATTGCCCAGCGCTACAAGCATTTCGGCATAAAGCAGATAGACGTGCATCAGGGAACGGCTTACTCTTCGGCAGATTTTGCATTCGACCCTAAGCGTTATCCCGGTGGCATTGACGAATTCAGGGAAACCGTTGTAGAGCCTTTGAAAAAGCACGGCTTTACCATGGGCTTGCACCCCTATTCCTGCTTTTTTTCACAGCATTGTCATTCAATACTCTCAGACCCCGAAAGTCAGAAGCAAATCTACTGCTTTGAATATTTTACATTAGGCGAGGACCTTGACGCCGACTGTCTTGAAATGACCTGTCGGGAGGACCTTTCGGGCGTTTCAAACGTTACGGGCTACAGAAACACCAACAGTCTTTTCCTTCTCATAGACGAGGAGTTCGTAAAGTATGAACGCACAGAGGGTAACAAATTTATACTTGCAGAGCGTGGAATATTCGGCACCAAGCCTTCGGCTCACAAGAAGGGGGCTGAAATCGGACACCCCGGTCTTATTTTCACCTATTTTTCTCCAAAATTCCAGAGTGAGCTGTTTTACAGAATAGCCAGAAACACAGCCGAGGCCTACAACCGAGGTGGCTTCAATATGATATACCTTGACGCCCTTGACGGAATTCCTTTCTTTGACGAGGAATACGCGTGGTATCACATAGCTACCTTCGTGCTTGAGGTATTGAAATACTGTGAAACGCCTCCCCTTTTGGAATACGCTACCATGTTCCCACACATTTGGTATTGCCGTTCCCGTTGCGGAGCCTTCGACGTGCCCGTAAGATGCCACAAGGAATTCATAGACTTCCACGCGGAATTTAACGAAACACAGCCACATATGTACAATCTCCCCAGACTTCTCGGATGGTACAATTTCTATCCCCCTGCAAAGTTTGCAGAGGCTTTCCCTGGAAAGATTATCCGATTTATGCACAAGGACGATGCAGACAACGCAGGCGCCAGAGCTATCGGCTTTGATCAGAGTATGGCGTATCACGTTCTGGAGGAATCAGTTCTTGAAAAATATCCTCAATTAAGGACAAATATTGAATGCTACGCTCTCTGCGAAAGATTGAGAAATAAAAAATATTTCTCCGACGAAACGAGAGCAAAGCTCCGTGACTTATCGAGAGAATTTGCCCTGACCGAGGAAAATGGAGAATATTTCTTCGAGGAATGGCATTGGGAAAGAGTCAAGGACAATCCCACACGCATTGAGTGTCCCTTTGAGCCCAAGGAGCTTGTTATGAGACTTGAGCCTCTGTACACGGGCGAGGGCGATGAATTGAAGCTCACCGACAAGGTGGGAGTAACACAGTTTGACCAGCTTCTCAACCTTGGCACCAAGCAGAGCGTCAAGCTTGAGGTGGAGGGCGTTGGTGACGGAGAATCCCAGCTTCTCGTTGAGATGAAAACCCCGATATATATGTCAAACGCCATTCTGTCCTACATATTTGACGTAGGCTTTGAAGGAAAGAAAACCTTTATCGTTGGCGAGGACGACAACGAAAAGGACAAGACATACTTTGAAGGAAGCAATTCCAATATACGCACCAAATATATGGGACTGTTTGATTTTGCATCGGTGGAAAACGTAAAGGTGTTCGTCAAGGGCAAGGCGCCCAAGTCGTTTACTGTTTCGGCTATTGAAACGGTGCCTGCAGTATTCAACAGACCTTCGGTAACCGTAAACGGAGAAAGGTTGACCTTTGACTGCACGGTGAAGTCGGGCGAATATATAGAGCTGACCACCTCGGGCGCAGTGAAGAAGGATATCTTCGGAAACGCCGAGCCTATCGAATACACGGGCAAGCTTCCCATTGCAAGAATTATTGACGCAGAGGTTACGGCTGAAAACAAATCGGCTTTGACCTTCGGCTTCAGAGGAAACAGAATATAATAACCCCAAAGCGATGGTGTGGAAGCCATCGACAAAGCAAGGCTTACGCCTTTCAAGGTCTTGCGACCTTGGTTTTATGATATAGCAAAACACAAAAAAGAAGCTCATTGAAATGAGCTTCTTTTTTTCTTCTACATATTCTCAGCCAGATAGAGATTTACTCGGCTTTCGATTATCTTGCAGGTTTCCTCAAGAGATTTTTTGCCGTCGAAGTAGGGAGCGCACTCGCCCTTGATAACCTCAATCATAGGGTCGTTGTAACGAACCACGTGAGTTGCCGTTGTTGCAACTCTGCACGTGTCCTCTATTGCCTTGAGCATTCTTTCTCTGTATTCAACGACCTTGGGGTCCTCCTCCACGAATGGCTCGTCGGGAAGAACAACCGGCTTTTCCACTACGATTTCGTTAGCCGTTGCAACGCTTTCAACTGTAAGGGTGGGCTTCGCCATACCGATGAAAATCTCATCGTCCATTATCATATCGTCTTGAACCACGCCGTTCACGTTGTCTATCGCCTTCTGCTTCTTGCTTTCGAAGGCTGTTTTTATAACGGGGAACTGCCAGGTGTAGTCCTCCTGATATTCTGCGTCGAATACCATCTTCAAGAAGTCCCAAGCCTGCTTTTTGTAAACCGATTTCTCACCTATTGCAAACTGCTGTGAGAAGTACATAGCGTTTCCGTCGCCACTTGCAGTGGGGAAACCGATGTAGGTGACGGGCTCACCGAAGGTTTCAACGTTGTAATACTCACCGTTCACATTGGAGAGATACGCAATCATAAGGAGTACCTTGTTTTCCTTGTATCTCTTGTCGTATTCTTCCCAGTCAATATTTTCGTAATAGGTATCCCAATCTATTTCTGCAGGAAGAGTTTTAGCAAATTCAAGGAACTTGGCAAAATTGCCGTCTGTAAAGTTGGATTTGCCCGTATCGTAGTTGATAAAGTCCTCCAAGATAATGGGCAGGAAGCTATCCATCAAGCCTTTTCTGTCAAATTCGGAGAAGGATTCAGCGTTGGGGTACTGCTTTATAAGAGCAAGGAGGTCGTCCCAGGTCCAGGAGGTTCTGTCACCTACCACCGAGGTCTTACCTGCAACGCTTCTCACCGAGAATGAGGTGGGAAGTCTGTAAAGCTTGCCCTTTATTTCGGAGGCGTCAATGACGTTGGGAAGGAAGTCATCTCTTGAAAGCTCTTCGTCGGCGTCAAGCAATGCGCCAAGGTCGGCAAGGAGTCCCTTTGAGGCGTACTTTTCAGCGTTAAGCTGGTCAAGACAGATTATATCGGGCACGTTGCCTGCCAGAAGGTCCATATCGAACTTATTGGTATCAGCCTCCTCCCAGCCGTAAACCTTTACCTGTATGCGATAATCCAGAGATGAACGGTTGTAGTCGATTATCATATTTTTAAGCTGACCGTCAAGGGAATTTGTAGCAAGGGTGATAACGTACTTTTCTATTATCTCGCCCTCTCCTGCAGGAGTAAGGTGGAGAATTGAACGCTTTTCATAATCGTTATCCCATTCAAAGGTATAGATCTCGCCGTCCTGGATGCAATAGTTGAATATTCGGTCACAGTTGATGTCCGAGTTTATCCAGTCAAGCATGGGCTTTTCCTCACCGGTTGCAATATCAACACGGCTGACCACGTAATAGTCGTTGGTGTATACGTTACCCGTTGAGTCCATAAACACGTTATCGTTTACCGAAAGCTCGCAAACCGTCTTGAACTCGTTCTTTGCGATATCGTAATCAAGGATTTGAGTAGTTGGCGATTCAACCGACCAATTGTAGCATACTGCACGGAGCTTGCCTTCACCAAGGGCAGATATACTGTTGAAATAGGTGTCGTCGTCAAAGGAGTTTGACGCAAGCACCTCACCCTCGGGTGAAACGGCAGTAATACGCTTGTTGGTCATAATATAAGTCGTTCCGTCCTTAGCCTGAACCAACGAATGAACGTAAAGGGTATCAAGCTCGGTGACGTCAATATCGGGAACCTTGGAAAGCGTCTCCTTGCAGTCGATAATTTTGGTGCACTCACCCTTTACGTTATAGTGGTGGAGCTCCGTATTGTTTTCGTTTATCCACTCACCCATAGTATCATCCACAGGTTTAGAATAATAGCTGGAGATAATCATCCACAAGCCACCCTGCCCGTCGGACATTGCATCGCTGAAATAGGTGCTTCTGTTCTCATGGGTGTCGGAGTCGTAGAAATTTTCACCCTCAAAGGCAAAGAATTCCTCGAAATTCTCAAAGGTTTTATCGGTGCGATATACTATCTCCGTATATTTATACTGCTCTATTCCGTCCTCGTTGATATAACGGTCCTGTTTAGAGCCTTTAAGATACACGTTGTCCCCCGAGACGTAGAGATTGTAAACGTCAATGCCCTCGGGAATAGCAAACTTCTCGGCAAGGTATACGTTTTCAAGGGCAACCTTTTCGGGCACCTTCTGTTTATTCTTACCACCCGAGCAGGAAGCAAGGGACAAAAGAGTTGCGATTATAAGAAAAACTGATAATACTTTTTTCATCGTTTTTTCCTTTCTGCAATAAATACTGCAAGGCTTATTACAAAGCCCGTAAGGGTTACAAGGTTAACGGCTAAAAGCAGAGTGAGGATATCCTCCACTCCCCTTTCGGCATTCTCCCAATAGGGATATGAAACGGCTTCACTTCTGTAAGAGCGTGTGGGAAACTCCTTGAGCAGAGAAAAGATTTTCTTCAGCTCAAAACGGGCAGTTACGTCTACCACCTCTTTACCCTCGGTGACAGAGGTAAGTCCGTTCACAGCGTATGAGTCCACGGGGTTTTGCATCATTATTTCATAGCTGTCAAAGGGTCTCTCTCCGAAAATCCCAACGGCTATCCGTTGTGGAATATATATGACGGGCAGGTCACCAAGCTGTTGTATTTTGGCTTCGCTCTCGTCATAGGCTACCACTCCCGAAACGTAAAGCGTTTTTATTCCGATATTCAGCTTCATGTCCTCGACGTCGTTGCTTCCGAAAAGCTCGAAGGCAAGCTTTTCGTCGATAACCACCCGGTCAAGGTGAAGGTCGGTTTCGTTATAGTACCAACCACTTTTGAAATCAAGGTCGTGGAAGAGGAAGAAATCTCCCTCGGTTACAACGGCGTTACAATTTATTGCCGTTCTGTCGGGGCGTGAAACCGAAACCTGTGTAAAATAGGAGCCTGCGTCACACCACAGTCTGCCGTCGTCCTCTGCATCTGCTTCGCTGAGCCCTTCGGCAGTAAAGCGTATATTACTTATTTCGTTATTGTTAATTCCGTCCTTATCGAACACACGGATTATTGCATAATCCTTGCCAAAGGCTGTGGGAAGCTGGGCTTTCGCCTTGACAACTGCGTAGGAAATCAGCGACGATAAAAACAAAATCAAGGATAGTATAAGGCACAGATATTTTTTCATATCAGTCACTCAGCCTTACGTATCCACCCTCTTCAAAGGGCTTTGTGGAGGAAACTATTACGTACTCGTACAAATAGGATTCATCGGTGACTATTGCCACGTTTTTGTCGTCCTCTGCCGCAACGGTTACGTCAAGCCTTGTGGCAACGTAACGGTTTCCGAGAGGTGTGGACTTGGTTTTCGTTATGTATACGAACTTGCCCTTGGAGTCCTCACGGAGAGCGCTCTTGGGAATAACCGAGGAATAGCCCGTGGTACGCTCGCCTACAAGGAGGGTGAGTGTCTGTCCCACGTTGACGTTTCCGTCAAGCTCGAAGTTGAGAGTTCTGGTCTTTCCACCTGCGTCGGGAACGATGCTTTTAAGCACTGCGCCCACGTTCTGTCCCCAATAGGTGTCCGAAACGGTGGCAGTGTCCCCTACCTTAACCTTTAACGCCTCGGTATTGCTTACCGAGAAGGACAGCGAGTATCCACTTTCCTGCACCTCGATAACCACTGCAGCAGCGCCGTCTGACGCAATTTCTCCTGCTCTGAAGTTTACCTCGGTAACGGTACCCGAATGGGTTGCGCAAAGGTCGTAGCTCTCCTTGGCGTCTCCCTGAAGCTTTGCAAGCTTATCCTTCTTTTCCTTTATGGTCTTGAGCTGCTTATTCAGGTCGTAATCCTCAAGCTGATCTGCCTTGGCGTCGCTTTCCTTTCTCTTTTCAAGTGAAAGCTTCATTGATTCCAGACTGCGCTGGGATGACTTTATCTGATCGTCAAGTGATTCTATTTTTGAAAGCTCCTGCAATTTAGCGTCTGCCTCTGCCTTTTGCTCGGTCAGGTCTTCGAGAGCCTTCTTCTCGGTCTTAAGCTCCTCGGCAATAGTCTTGTTTAACTTATTTACAGTTGCCTGAAGTGTCTTTTTCTTTCCCTCAAGCACTCTGTTTTCATCGTCAACGGTTGCCTTTTTAAGCTCTACTGCTTCCTTGCGCTCGTTATATTTTCTGTTGGAGCTGTTTGCCGACGAAAGTCTGCTGCTTACAGAGGATATCTGTGATTTTACGCCCGATATCTCGCTCTTTTTAGCTTCAATAGTTCTTTTTGCTTCCTTTATGTCCTCTTCCTTGTCGTCCCAAAGCGTCTTTGTGGCGTCGTACTCCGTCTGAGCGTTGTCCTTTGCAGTCTGTGCCAGATTAAGAGCGTCGAGAAGTCCGTCTCCGTCGGGGTTTGCTTCGTAGTCCTCAAGGGCTTTATCGTAGGTCGCCGTTGCCTGCTCGAGCGCCGTTTTCTTAGCCGACAAATCGGCATCAAGGCTCAACAGGTCTGCGTAATCCTCCTCCAGATATTCAAGCTCCTTTTCAAGAGAGTCAAGCTGGTTATTGAGGGCAGTACGCTGGGATTTCAGAGAATCGGTGTCGGTATAGCTTACGTCCTCCAACAGCTTCTGCGCCAACTCGTATTCAAGCTGAGCTGCTTCACAAATAGCCGTCTGCTCTGCCACTGCCTCACGGGCAGCAACGATTTCGGGGTCGTCTGAATTTTCGCTGATTTCTGCCAGCCTTTCTTCAAGAGCCTCTACCCTTTCCTCAGCCTTCTCAAGCTCCTGCTTCGCCTTTTCTGCATCTGCCTTCACCTGAGCCACGTACTCGTCGGTAAAGAGGGCGCGCTCCTCCATTATTTCAGCCAGATCCTCCTCGGCGTTTCTGATTGCAATTTCATCCGAGGTGTAGTCGTTTTCCGTTCTGCCGAGAATTGCTCTGTCGTAGGTCTCCTGAAGGGTTGCAATTTCTGCCTTCAACGCCTCGATACTGTCAGAGTCGGACACCGACAGACTCATAAGCACCTGCCCTGCCTCTACCTGACTGCCTCGGTTGACGTAAACCATCTCTACGGTACGGTTACCCTTTATGCTTTCGGTATAGGTCATATTTGAAACGACCGTACCACTTCCTCTTACACCCGTCTTGATTTCTCCGTACTCGGTGTACTTGCCGTTTACCTGAGGGAGAGACCAATTGAGAATGGTGTTGGAGAAAAAGGTCAGCACCAGCATTATGGCAAGAAATACTATGGCTATATTTTTTATTACGTCTTTTCTCGTTCTTGTTTTCATGGCTTTATCCTTTCACACTGCCTTGATATGCTATGCCCTCAATGAGACTCTCCTCACCGTGCAGGAACAACAAAATCGGCGGTATCATATATATACTTGCAACTGCAAAGGCAACTCCCACCTCGCCCGAGTTTATCTGGGACAGGAAAACCGAAAGGGGTTGCTTTTCGGCATCGCTTAAAAGCACCAGCACCTGCTCCACCATATTCCAGTTATCAATAAAGGTGAGTATAATAACCGAATACAGAGCGTTCTTGCACATCGGCAAGCAGATTTTTCTGAATATTTTAAACTCACTTGCGCCGTCAAGCCTTGCTGCCTCTATTGCGCCGTAGGGTACTCTCCTCATACTCTTGGTGAGTATGAACACCGAAAGGGGTGTGAACAGTCCCGGCAGTATTACTGCCCAACGGGTGTCAAGAATTCCCAGCGTATCCGAAACGATAAAGTTTGGTACAAGGGTGACCTGATAGGGCATCAGCATCAGAATTATGTAGGAAAAGAATACTACGCTCTTCACCTTTCCACGACATCTGTAAAAGCCGTAAGAGGCAAGAGCAGCTATGGCAATCTGACCTGCTACTATGGGCAGGGTGAGTATCATGGAGTTCCAGAATTTCAAAAGGTATTCGGGGCTCTGGAAAAGCACCGTAAAATACTGTCTGAAGGAAACTATATCGGGAATAACCTTAAGATTTACCGACTTCGACATATAGGACGACCCACCTGCCACGTTACCGAGCACCGAGCCGTAATTTGAGGTAAGCTCGGTTTCCGACATAAAGGAATTGGTAAAGGTCAGGAGAGTGGGCATAATGAACAGACAGGCAAAAAGCAGAGCCCAGATGAAAAACAGACTTAGTCTTATACGGCGCAGTGCTTTAGCACGGGATATTCGTCTCATTCCTCCACGTCCTTTCCGAATCGGTCTTCAAGGAAGAAGATGATGCCGATTATTATTACGATTACCAGCGACATTACTATTGCCGCGGCAGAAAGCTTGGGGTAATCCAGATTTTCAAAGGTATTGTTCATAAAATGCTGTAGGAAATACAAGGTTTCGTAGGGCCACTGACCTGTGAGCAGGTAGACCTCACGGAAAATCTTGAAGGAGTTAATCAAGGAAAGAAGTAATACGAAGAAGAGTGACGGCGAGAGGTATCTGAGCTTGATTTTGAAAAAGCGCTTAAGCTCTCCTGCGCCGTCTACCTCGGCGGCTTCAAGCTGGTCCTTTGGAATGTTGGACAGCGCCGACATAAACAGTATCATATTGTAGCCAAGGTTTTTCCACAAAAACAGAAGTCCTATTACAAGCTGACTGTAATCCGATTTCATCCAATCCACAGGCTCAAGACCAAAAAGTGAGACGAAGGAGTTGAAGGAGCCGTTAAAGCTGAACATTACCTGCCATATGAGAATAATGGAGGCAGTGGGAACCATCATGGGACTTAAAAAGCAGGTACGGAATTTACTCTTGCCCGGAATTTTCGAGTCGAGAATTATGGCAAGGAGCAGGGAAAGCACCACTGCAAGAAGAACGGTGGTCAGCGAAAAGGTCAGGGTATTTTTTGAGGCTATCAGAAAAGCAGAGTTTTTAAACAGTGCCCTGAAGTTGTCAAGACCCACGAAATTTTTGTTCGCCACGTTGTCAATAAGGGCGTAATAAATTATCAGCCCGAAGGGTATAACGTAGAAAACCAGAACGCCTGCAAGGCTTGGTAATATGTAAAGCCACGAGACGGCTCTTTCCTTAATGCTTTTGTAACTGTGCTTCTTCACCGTTACGCCTCCTTTCCCTTTTGTGTTTAGACTGAAAAGCTCTTGATTTGTTCCATAAAAATTTAAATTTATTTAATTAAATTATATACCCATATCTATGTAATTGCAATAGCTTTTATAAAATATAAAAAATCTCTTTCGGCATAATGCTACGCAATAAAAAAGTGTGTGCAACCGAAGCTCCACACACCGAAAAACGCAAACTCCGATTGTTGTCACACAAACTAATCGGATAGAGATAATATCTACACACACAATTAGAGGAATTTGCATTTTTGCCAAATTCAAAATGCGTGTGCAGAAAAAGGTATAGCTCTCCCTATACAACCTACAAAAAAAGAGAATTATCCCTATACCCCCGATTATTCAGTTTGTGTGACAGTATCATAATATCATAGTTTGCAAATATTTTCAATACTTTTATTAAATTAATTTCACCGAATTTGTCAATTATAATTTCCTGCAAATAATCCTTGCTTTTTTTGCGATTGAGGGGTATAATATACAGGTAAAAAAAGAAAAGAGAAAGGAAAATAGCAATGAGTGAATGTACACACGACTGTTCCACCTGCGCTTCAAAGGGCAACTGCTCCTCTGAAATTCAAAAGGAACAGCTTAACAAGCACAGTAGCGTAAAAAAGGTTTACGGCATCGTCAGTGGTAAGGGTGGCGTAGGAAAATCTCTTGTCACCTCTCTTATGGCAACTGCAATGATGAGACGTGAAAACAGAACGGCAATCATCGACGCCGATATAACGGGACCCTCCATCCCCAAAATGTTCGGAGTAAAAGAGGGTATCCAATCCTGTGGTGAGGGGCTCGTGCCTGCAACCAGCAAGATGGGAATACAGATGGCGTCCGTAAATCTTATGCTTGACAACGAAACCGACCCGGTAGTATGGAGAGGACCGGTAATTGCAGGTATGGTAAAGCAATTCTGGACCGACTTCATCTGGAGTGACGTGGACTATATGTTCATCGATATGCCTCCAGGAACCGGCGACGTTCCCCTTACGGTCTTCCAGAGCATACCTCTTGACGGAATTATTATCGTTACCTCCCCTCAGGAGCTTGTTTCAATGATAGTTTCAAAGGCAGTAAAAATGGCACAGCTTATGAACGTGCCCATCGTGGCAATCGTTGAAAATATGAGCTATATCAAGTGTCCCGACTGCGACAAGAAGATTTACGTATTCGGCGAAAGCCGTATCGATGAAATCGCAAAGGCAAACGGCATCGAAACCGTTGCGCGCATTCCCATGGACCCCTCTATCGCAAGACTTGCAGACAGTGGCGCAATAGAGCTGTTTGAGGGCGAGTGGCTTGATAATATTGCCGATATAATCGAGAAGTAACAGGGATGTTAAAATCGTCCGGAACGCAAAAAGAAAACAATAAACAAAAAAAGTCGCTGAACACAGCGACTTTTTTCGTCTTATTTAGTCAATTACGATTGATTCAATTGTCTGGTCAATCAGGGGACGGTTACGTCTGTCCGTTTGAACAGATGCGATTTTGTCTACGTTTTCTATGCCCTCCGTCACCTTACCGAAGGCGGCGTACTGACCGTCAAGATAGGATGCGTCGGCGTGCATAATGAAGAATTGGCTTCCTGCTGAATTGGGGTCCATGGCACGCGCCATTGAGATTACTCCCCTTTCGTGCTTCAAGGGATTGGCTACGCCGTTTGAGGAAAATTCTCCCTTGATAGTATGTCCGGGACCTCCCGTTCCGTTTCCGTTGGGACAACCACCCTGAATCATAAAGCCTGCAATTACACGGTGGAAGATAAGTCCGTCGTAGAAGCCCTCGTTTACAAGGCTTACGAAGTTTTCAACGGTTATAGGCGCAACGTCGGGATAAAGCTCAAGCTTTATTTGTCCACCGTCTGCCATAGTTATAGTTGCTTTTACTGTGTTTTCCATTATATACCGTTCCTTTTCTTATCTGTCAGCTCTTGCTTCAAGGTATTCCACAAGGTCGCCCACGCTGAGAAGCGAATGAATGTCCTGCTCTTCAATTTCAACACCGAATTTATCCTCGCAAAGAACTACGAGGTCTGCAAGCTCAAGTGAGTTAAGCTTAAGGTCGTTAATAAATTCTGCGTCAAGAGTGATAAGCTCTGTGGGAACGTCAAGCTCTTCCTCAAGGGCTGTTTTGATTTCTTCAAACATAGTCAATCTCCTTTTCAGATTCTCTTAATCTTTTTTGTCGTTGTTTTATCAAATTCAGTTTTTCTTATCTCAATGCCTCTGATTTGCTTGAAAATCGGAAGCCTCTTATTGAGCTCTTGTATTTCTGCCTTGATAGCGTCCTTGACTTCGTTTATGCCGTCAAGTCCCATTTCCTTTGCCTTGTCAAAATCGGGGAATATCTGGGCTGTGATAACGGTTTCGCCCGATTGGTTGGGCTTACCTACCACTACGCACTCGGAAACAAGGTCGATTTTGTAAATATGCTCCTCAAGCTCCTCGGGGAACACGTTCTTGCCGTTATCGAGTATTATTATATTCTTTTTTCTGCCGGTGATGTAGATAAATCCGTCCTCGTCGATATATCCCACGTCGCCCGTTGAGAACCAGCCGTCCTCGTCGATTACCTCTGCAGTAAGCTGAGGTGCCTTATAATAGCCCTTCATAACGTTGGGGCCTCTTACGATTATTTCGCCCTCGGTGTCCTCGGGAGAAAGCTTGTCAATCTTAACCTCTACGTCGTGTACGGGAAGTCCTACCGAAGCGTACTTCTTCCAATGGAATGGGCAGACGGAAACAAGGGGTGAGCATTCGGTGATGCCGTAGCCCTGTACCAAATTTATGCCAAGCTCATCAAAGCCCTTTACGTAATCGGGTGAGAGAGCCGCGCCTCCACAGACTATCTTCTTCAGTCTTCCACCGAAGGCGGCGTTTACCTGACCGAAAAAGGCTGAACGAAGGTCTATATTTACGTGTCTCAAAGCATTACTGATAGCGATACCACGCTTCAGTTTCTTGGTCTGATTGTTCTTCAGCGCCGTGTCCCAAATTCTCTTATACACAGTGGTAACGAAGAGTGGAACGAGTATCATCGCCGTAGGCTTGAACAGCTGAAGGTTCTTCGTGAGATACTTCATACTGTCGTTAATGCATACCGTTGCGCCCACCAGAATAGGCGTGAGTATTCCACAGGTCATTTCGTAGGTGTGATGTATGGGAAGCACCGACATAACCACGTCCTTGTCGGTGAAGCTGAGCATTCGTGCTGATGAACGCACCGCGGATACGATGTTGTTCTGGGACAGAACCACACCCTTGGAGGTACCCGTAGTACCCGAGGTGAATATTATTACGGCATCGTCGTCAACGTTGGTTTCACAGTCGAAAAATTCGGTATAGCCCTCTTCAATAAGACGGTTGCCTCTTTCGGAAAGCTCGTCGGTGGTGATAAACCTTTCGTCCTTCTGCTTTTCCTGGTCGAAGCCTCCCATTCTTATAAAATAAGAAATCTTGCTATCGTCGGCAAGGGCTTCAAAATAATTGTGAAATCTTTCAGAGTATACCACGGCAGAAACCTCGGCAAGCTCAAGGAACTTACCTATTTCTTCCTCGGTAAGCTCTTTATCAAGAGGAACGATGACCGAGCCACCGGTGACTGCTGCAAGGTAGGTGGCAATCCATTCCTTTGAGGTTTCGCCTATTACGGCAACGTTCTTTCCTCTCAAGCCGAGAGAATAAAACGCCATTCCAAGTTCGTCTATATATTTATCAAATTCAAGATAGCTTACGTCTATTACTTCGCCCTTTTCCTGCCCCTTGTATCTGAGATACGTTTTGTCGGGCATAAGCTGAGCAGCAGACTTAACAAGCTCTCTGAGATTATCAAAGGGTCTGCGTTGGTAATCGGGATATTCTTTTTTCATAACTTCTCCTTTCTGCTCTTCAATCATTATATTGTTTATTCGGTAATTTGTCAAGTTTTGTTTGAAAAATTTGTTTTTGGCTTTACATTCCCGAAACAATATGTTAATATTAGTAGGCAGTAAATTTCAGGAAAGGCATTAACCTCTATGCTTCATATAAACATCGTACTTCACCAGCCCGAAATCCCACAAAACACAGGCAATATAGCCCGTACCTGCGCCGTAACGGGAGCAAGCCTGCACCTTATCGAGCCTCTCGGCTTTGAGATAGACAGCGCCAAGCTGAAGCGCGCAGGACTTGATTATTGGGACAAGCTTGACGTTCATCGCTATTCTTCAATCGAAGACTTCTTTGAAAGGACCGAGGGCAACTACTTTTTCTTCACCACAAAAACAGACAAGTCCTTTGCCGACGTCAGCTACCAGGGTAACGTTTTCCTCATCTTCGGCAAGGAGACCAAGGGTCTCCCCACCGAGCTTATCGACGCCCATCGTGACAGTGCCGTAAGAATACCTATGAAAAACCATCTCAGGTGTCTTAATCTCTCCAACTCTGCGGCAATTGCAGTTTACGAGGTCTTACGGCAGAATTCGTATCCCGATATGATATGACCCTCGCAGCTTTCGGCATAAAACAAAAGAGTAACCACAAGCAAGGATATATTAAACGCCGAAAGAGACACGAGAAACAATGAAATAACAGCCAGAAAAAAGAGCGTTATGCGTGAGATTGACGAAGCAGTCTTCTCGGCGTCGTACAGCTCTTTTTTCGTTGCCAGCAGGGCTACCAGAGCCATTCCACCGTCAAGGCTTGATATGGGGAGCAAATTGAATACTCCGTAGGACAGATTGGACAAAAAGAGAAAGAATATATCGGGCAAAAAGCCCCGTCTCAAAATCACAAAAAACAGGGCTGAAAATATAAGGTTAACGAGAGGTCCTGACAGAGAAACAAGGGCTTCCCTTTTGTAGCTGATAAGCTTTTTTTCAAGCACCAGCGTACCACCGAAAAGTCCCAGCACCAAAGCCTTTATCCTCACCTTGAATAATGACAGTACGACTATATGTCCCACCTCGTGCACCATAGCCGAAAAGAGCATAAAAAATACGAATTTAGCCTCGTTGGTAAGAAAAAGCGTTATCAGCGTAATGACGAAGGAGGGCTCTACACGGATTTTCAAGTGGCGACACCCCAATCGTTCATTCCGAACACCTCTACTGCCCTGTCACTCTCCATCATTTTTGAAATGAGTCGAGCCTCGGCTTCCTCAAGGCTGGAGTTCTCACGGTTTTTGGAGAGTAATACTATTATCAGACAAATTATGACCACTATCAGCTTTTTAGACAAAAAAATACCCCTCACATACAGTTTTTACAAATTATATGTGAGGGGGATATTTTTAATGACTTATCTCTCTTTGTTCTTGGGTGAAAGCATATACCAGAAGGAGCCCGAAAGGAATACAGAGGAGTAAAGACCTGCCAATATTCCTACGATGAGAGGAAGTGCGAATTCCTTGATTGAATGTACTCCGAAGATATAAATCATACCTATTGTGAAGAGAGTTGTAATGGTTGTGTTTATAGAGCGCATAAGAGTCTGACGGGCGCTGATATTAATTACCACGCCAAAGTCGGTTCTGCCCATTTTCTTACGGTTTTCACGCACACGGTCAAAGAGAATGATGGTAGCGTTAATAGAATAACCGAGAATGGTGAGCATTACGGCAATAATGTTTGAGCTGACAGGTATGCCGAATACTGCGTATGAAGCAATTACGATAATTATATCGTGAATGAGGCAAAGAATTGAAGCGATAGCAGATCTGAATTCAAATCTTACCGTGATGTAAACCAGCATAAGAATAACGGCAATGACCGTTGCAACAACTGCAGAGCGCTTAATCTCGTTTGAAATTGAAGCACTTATTCTTGATTCTGCGATTACCTCAATCGGCTCTGTTCCACCGTAAGTTATTTCAACTGTTTCAAGCTCCTCGGTTGTTTCGTAAGGAGTTGTTTCAACTATTTCATCAGCAGTTTCATCTGCAGTTTCGTCTGCAGTTTCGTCTGCAGTTTCTTCAACTGTTTCGTCTGTGGTTTCGTCTGCAGTTTCGTCTGCAGTTTCGTCTGTGGTTTCGTCTGCTGTCTCGTCGGCAGTTTCATCTGCAGTTTCGTCTGTGGTTTCATCTGTAGTTTCGTCTGCAGTTTCTTCCTCTTCCTCAACCACGGGTGCGCCGTAGGCTATATTGAGAACGTTATAAACCTCCTCAACCACCTCGGGTGAAGCGTCGGCAGCCTTGATTATAACGCTGCTTGAATCGTCGCCCGACTTCTGAACGGAGGTAACGGTAATGCCGTCTACGGCATTTACCATTTCTCTGATGTTGTCAAGCTCTGCCTTGTCAAGAGTCTTGTGAAGGTCATACTGAAGGGAGATACCACCTGCAAAGTCGGTGTCAAAGTTGAAGCCGTTGATGAACATAAAGGCAACGCCTATAAGAATAACTGCGATAGCAATGGAGAACCAAAGCTTACGAAGTCCTACTATTTCCATTTGTTCTTTTGTAATGAATTTCATTTAACGTCTCCCCCTTTCTTATATTCCGTAAAGCTTAGAGTTTTTAACGCCAAGCTGTGCAATCGTGAGCATAAGGAAGCGTGTTATCACAAGGGCTGTGAACATTGAAACAACGATACCTATAAACAAAGTAATTGCAAAGCCCTGTACCGTGCCGGTACCGAAGAACCAAAGCACGACCGATGCAATAATTGTAGTTACGTTACTGTCCACGATAGACGTGAAGGCACCCTTGAAGCCTGCCTTAACGGCAGAAAGCGTTCCCTTGCCAAGTCGAAGCTCTTCCTTGATACGCTCGTTGATGATAACGTTGGCGTCAACTGCCATACCTATGGAAAGAACGATACCTGCAACGCCGGGGAGTGAAAGATTTACCTTTGCAACCACCAGGATTATAGCCTCTATCATAATATACGCAAGTAAAGCTATTACCGAAACGAGACCGGGAAGTCTGTAAACGATTATAAGGAAAAGAGCTACGAGAGCTATACCTATAGCGCCTGCAAAAAGAGCCGTTTCAAGCGCCTTTTCACCAAGGGTGGGACCAACCGTATCGGCGCGCACCTCGGTGAGTGAGAAGGGAAGCTGACCTGATGCGATTACGCTTGCAAGGTAGGTTGCGCCAGCCTCGTCAAAGTCACCCGAAATCATTACGTCTTCAAGTGTGAGCTGCTCTGAAACGTAGGGCATTGAAACTATCTCGTTGTCAAGAACTATCATAATGAAGTTTTTGCCCTCTTTAATATTCTCCTCGCTTGATGCGGCGAGAGTTGCCTTTGAAAACTTATCAACGGCGTCTGCTTTAAGTGTTATCTGTACGAAATACTCAGGGGCGATTGACGCCTCGCTGGTGTATCCGTACTGCATTGAAGCAGATTTGATATCGCTTCCCGTAAGCACAACGCTTCCGTCAGACCCAATAAATGCAAGCTGACCGATGTTTCCGAGAAGGTCTCTTGCGTTGTTAAGGTTCTTTTCCTCGGGAATTTCTATCTGAATTCTTCCGTCGTCCTTAAGCTGAGTAATGGACGCCTCGGTGTAGCCTGCGTTGGACAAACGTCTTGTGAGAATGGATACGACGGTGTCAAGGTCGGCGTCTGTAACCTCTGCCGACTCCTCAACGTCGGGCTGATATACAAGTAGGGTTCCTCCGGCAAGGTCAAGTCCCTTTCTTATAGCGCCCTCTTCAAAAACGCCGGGAAGGAAGCTACCTATACCGCAAATAGCCACGTATGACAGCAATGCTATAACGAGCAATGCGCATATGAGCTTAATTGAATTCTTTGCCATTTTCGTTATTCCTTTCATTTATATAATGCTTTTGATATTATACTACACCCTTCGGGAATTGTCAATAATGCTTTTATGAGTCCAAATGGCAGAAAAACGGAGTTATTCATAATTTCCGGTTGATTATTTCATTCTTTTGTGTTATTATTATTTTATTATAAAAGGAAAGGCTCAACGCTCTATGAATAACAACTACATAAAGGCAAGCTCCGACTACGCCTTCAACTATACCGAGCATCTTGTAAAAAGGCGTGTTGACGGCAAGCTCATTCTTGCACGAATAGCAATCGTTCTTTTTGCCATAGCCCTCTTTTTCGGGGTACTGTTCCTCATATTCGGGCCGGTTAAAATTCCACAGATAACGGTTATCGCCATCGTGCTTATCGTCTTTTTGTCAATGAAGCTCTGGGGACTGACCTCCATTGAATACGAATATCTCATAGTCTCGGGCACTATGTCGATGGACAAGATAATAGCAGGAAAGAAAAGACGTCAGATGGTGGAATTCAAGGTGCCCACAGCCGAAAAAATCCTTCCCTACAAGGATGCCCGTCTTGACGGAATTGACGTAATATACGGCGTGACCTCTCCCTACGACGAGGATGCGTACTGCATTATTTTCCAGACCGAAAAGGGAGACAAGGGAGCCCTTGTGTTCAACGCAACCAGAAAAGCCCTTGAAATGCTTCGCTACTACAACAAAAACTGTGTAATAGCCGATTACGTTAAATAATCATAAACCGGGTAGCTTTGGAATAATCTTTTTACAAAGGAGTGAGCTTTTGTGAAAAGGTTAGCAATAATTATTCCCTGCATATTTCTGCTTTTATGTTCCTCGTGCAGTCCCAAAAAGGAATATTCTCTTTTGGGGAAAGCCCTTGATGTGACCTTCGAGGACGGTGATGTGTCAACGAGAGGTATACTTGTGGTGGGGGATGACTTTATAGAGTTTTCACCCGAAACGCCCTCGGGACTTGTTATACGCATAACCGAGGAGGGAGGAAGGGTAAGCTGGGGCTCTCTCAGGTTTGAAAACGACGTGATTCCGTCGTCAAGGCTTATGCCCTTGTTCGACGCCTTACAAAGCAATGATTTTACTATGACCTTCGGCAAAGCCCAACACCCCCACACAGTTGAGGGTGACGGCTTTAAAATAAAGATACATAAGGAAATTTCCAGCAAATGAAGAATTTAAGATGCTACGCAAAAATATCAATAACAAATCTTCTCCATAACTTTGAGTGTGTAAAGGCTCTTCTTCCCGACGGATGTGAGATTATACCTATCATAAAGGCGAATGCATATTCTCACGGCTCTGTGGAAATTGCAAAAGCCTTATCCCACAGGGTAAATGCCTTTGCAGTGGCAGAAATGGACGAGGCGCTACTACTCAGAGAAAACGGAATTAAAAACGGCTTGCTGGTGCTTGGCTATACGGACCCGTCCTTTGCCTCTCTTTTGTCCGACAGTAAGATAACCCAGACGGTCACAAGCCTTGAATACGCAAAGCAGCTGTCAAAAATGCTTGGCGATATGTCCCTTGACGTTCACGTCAAGCTTGATACGGGTATGCACCGTCTCGGCTTTGATACGGAAAACGAAAGCACCGTTGATGAAATAGCCGAGATATCGGCAATTTCAAATATAAATATAAGTGGTATTTTCAGTCATTTTGCAGAAAGCGACTGTCCCGAATCGGATTTCACCGATTTGCAATTTGAACGCTTCACGAAAACTATCAACGAGCTGAAGGCTATGGGAATTGACTTAGGAACCGTTCATATTGCCAACTCTGCAGCAATACTGAACAGACCCGAAACCCATCTTTCTGCAGTGAGACCGGGAATCGTGCTTTACGGCGCATATCCCTCTGCCGAAATAAAGGAAAAGTATCTTGCACGCCACCCCGAAAAGCCAATTAAAGAGGTTATGACCCTCTGCGCAAGGGTGGGACAGGTACACACCGTTAAGGCAGGCGAGTCCATAAGCTATTCAAGAACTCACACCTTTGAGCGTGATTCTGTTATAGCAACGGTGACGGCAGGCTATGCCGACGGTATTCCCCGAACTCTCTCCAACAACGGCAGGGTAAAAATTAACGGTGAGACCTTTAACGTCGTGGGTAACGTATGTATGGACTTTCTTATGGTGGATATTACCGATGCAAAATGCAATATAAAGGCAGGCGACGAGGTAGTATTCTGGGGAAGCGAGGGCATTTCCATTGACGAATATGCCCAATGCGCCGACACTATAAGCTATACTCTGTACACGGGAATATCCCCAAGAGTTGCCAAGATATATGAGTGACAAAAAGCAAGACGAAAATTCGTCTTGCTTTTTTAATGCAGAATGCAAAATGCAGAATGCAAAATTATGGTTAATTTGCCCTTGGCAAATTTTCCTTATCGTTTGCGAAGCAAACATATCGCGTGTGAAACACATATCGCATTCCATTCGGAATATATCGCGTTGTTACAGACAACATATCGCGCATAACGCAGTTATGCCCTTTTTAGCCCAAATATGAAGCCTTATACAAGCTGTGCCAACGAAGGAATACCAATATAACCCACAGCTTGCGATAATTGTCCTCACTGCCGTCACGGTGCGCATCAAGAAGGCGAAGCGCCTCCTTCTTGTCGATATATTCGTCGGCGCCCGAATTTACGATGATATCCTTTGCCCAATCGTAAAGCTCACGTCTGAGCCATTTACGCACGGGTACGGGGTAGCCAAGCTTTGGACGCATTACGGTTTCCTCGTTTACAAGGTCACGGAAGGCGTGACGGAAAATATACTTGGTAGTGCCGTGGGAAAGCTTTTCCTCTGTGGCAAGTGTTGAGGCAAGCTCGAACACCTCTTTGTCAAGGAAGGGCACTCTGACTTCCAGTGAATGAGCCATACTCAATCTGTCGCCCTTAACCAGAATATCGCCACGAAGCCAGGTATTCATATCTACGTACTGCATCTGTGTAATTCCGGGCAAGCCCTGAACGTCACGGTAAATATCACGGGTAACGTCGGTGAAATGCACCGAGGGGTCAAAGGTTTTGAGAATGGACCTTTTGCTCTCCTCGTCAAAAATAAATGCGTTTCCAACGTATCTGTCCGAAAGTGGAGTAGTTCCACGGTAGAGAAGCTGTTTTCCCTTAACCTTATCGGGAAGCACTCGTGAGAGCCAATTCAAAGGCGTTTTTACAAGCTTTGGAAGTGAATATATCTTAGACGAGGTAAGAGTTTCGTTATATACTCTGTAGCCACCGAAAAGCTCGTCGGAGCCCTCTCCCGAAAGCACCTCCTTCAAGTGACGCGCAGCCTCCTCACAAATGAGATAAATCGCCATTGTTGAGGGGTCTGCCATGGGAAAGTCAAGGTGATAAACCACCTTGTCAAAGGCTCGCTTGAAGTCCTCAAGCCCTGCCACAAGCTTTATATGCTCTACGTCAAGATGCTCTGCAATGCCCGACGCCTCGTCTATTTCGGAATATTCCTTTACGCCGAAGGCGACTGTAAACGCCTTTATGCCGGGGTTGAGCTTACTTGCCGTTGCAGTTATAACGGCAGAATCTATACCTCCCGACAGGAAGGTGCCTACGTCAACGTCACTTATCATATGATACTCCACCGACTTTTCAACGGTACGGCGAAGTAGCTCTGCCTTCTTTTCAAAATCGTCTGATTTCTGAGGTCGGAAGGTGGGAGTGTAGTATCTCTCAACTCTCACGTCACAGTCTGCCGAAAAGTCACACACCATATAATGCCCTGCAGGGAGTATTTTTATCTCGGGGTGAAGGGTTGAGGGCTCGGGAACGTACTGATAGGTAAAATAATGCTGAAGCTGTGTTTTGTCAATAGAGGTCTTATCGAGAGATGGGTCAAGGTAAAACGCCTTTGACTCCGAGGAAAAGGACACTCTTCCCTCTCGGTGCATATAGTAAAGGGGCTTTATGCCGAAGGGGTCTCTGCCCAGCATTACGGTATTTTTTTCCTTATCGTAGAAGCAGAAGGCGAACATACCGCGAAGCTTATTGATAAAGCGCTCTCCCTCAATGGAGAAGAGTGTGAGCATTACCTCTATTTCCGAGTTGGTTTCAAAGGTATAGCCCTCTTTTATAAGCTCTGCTCTCAGGTCACGGTAATTGTATATCTCACCGTTGAAAATACCCACGTATCTGTCGCCGTACTCAAAGGGCTGACTTCCCTTTTCAAGGTCGATTATACTGAGACGGCGAAAGGCAATGGAAAGCCTTTCAAAGTTCAGCGCTTTATCCTCGTCGGGTCCTCGGTGAGCGATAGCCTGTGACATTCTGGTAATAAGGTCTCTCTCCTCGTTTTCAAGGGGAGCGTTTTTAAACATTCCTACGAAACCGCACAAAATTTTAGTCTCCTTTTATTTTAGTCAATCTTTATTATCTTTACTTATCTGCTTTTTCAGCTTCAGGAGATAGTACGCCGAAAGGGCTGAAAAAGAGATGCCGAATATGAGGGACGGAAAAACGAAGGTGGTGTTATGCTGAGGATAGGCGTATAAAAAGAAATCAAATAGAGCAAGTGCCCCACCACCAAGCATATAAAGTACCGTGTTCTCCTCAAGCTTATATTTGGTATATTCCCGATTTAAGCCACCTGCGAGTCTGAACAGCAGAATAAATACTATTGCAGTAAAAAACGCCGTCAGAGCAGATAAGGGCAAGGTCAAGGGCTTATCCGAAAAGGAATAGTCTATGACGAAGCCGTTTTTCATCAAGGGGATAAATCGGTATAAAAAAGCCGTAAGGGATACCCCGAAGCCCACAAGCGAGGTGACTGTCAGGGGAAGGGTTTTAAGTCCCATATTCTTTTTTGCCAGAATAGCTGCAATCGCCACTCCACCAAAGCCGATAAAGGTGGGGAGTATATCCGTTCCGTCAAGGTAAAAGTCGAAGAAAAATACCACGGCAAAGGATAGAACGGAAAGAATTGCGCCGGTGTTCTTTTTGAGCATACGGGAGGGTACCTCAAGCACGCTTTCCCGTCTGTTTTCCACCATCTTTGCGTTAAGGTCACGGTTTTTTACGATATCTCTCCAAAAGGGAATAAAGTAGACCAGCATAACCACGCTTACCACACAGGATAGGAAGAAGCAGAACACCATAAGCACACGCAGTGCGGCGTCGAAGTTTATAAACCAGGTGTTCGTTGAAAAGTCACCCGTCATTCTGCTGTCGAACAGTGACACCGTAGCAGGAATAACGGCAAACACGTTTTTAAGCACGAAAAATACGTAGAGATACCATTTAGCCGTATTAAGCTTATTAGAATCCAAAGGTGCGCCCACTCTCATTGCGCAATAGTCAAGCCCGGTAAAGAGATTGCTTACAAGGGGTATGACCGTAATAATCTCAACGATAGCGTAAGAGAAGGATGCAAGAAGCAGGTCGGCAGAGCTGAAACGGAAGGTAAAGAGGGAAAGCACAAGCTTTACGAGGGTTATAAGCACCATACGTCTGGAAAGCGCCTTTGCATCCTCGGTCCTCATTTCTATATCGGCAAGTCTGCCGATTCCCATAATTATCAGAAGCCAACCCACAAAGTCGGGCAAAAGGTCAAGCAGACTGATATCGGGGGAAAAGATAAACAGTAAGCCCACAAGTACCAAAGAAAAGTGCATTTATCAGTTTCCTTTCATTTTGGACTATTCAGCGTCGGTTGAATTTTTACCGCAGCATTTTTTATACTTCAAGCCACTTCCACAGGGGCAGGGGTCGTTGCGCCCCACCTTTTCTGCAGTGGTTTTTCTGACGGGCGCCTTCTTCAACGCCGAGGCGTCACCGCCGTGACTTGCAGAAAGAATCTTGATTACTGCACGGCGCTTGCCGTCGTCCTGCTTCTGAGGCTTTACGAGAAGCTGTCGCACCGTGTCGCATCTGATGTCGTATATCATCTGCTCAAACATCTGTGAGCCTATAATCTTATACTCTGTAACGGGGTCCTTGTGTCCGTAAGCCTGAAGTCCCACGGTACTTTGCAACGCGTCCATTGCGTCGATGTGGTCCATCCATTTCAGGTCAACGTTGCGAAGAAGAACGGCTCTTTCACGGTCTCTCATTCTCTCCTCGCCCACAAGCTCGGTTATTTCTGCATAGAGCTTTTCTGCTCTGTCTATAAGCATTTTTGAAACCTTTTTAACGCTGAGTGCGTCAAGGTCGTTACCCGTCTGTCTGAAATCCTCGTCGGTCGTAAGAAGTCCGAAGAAGGTACGGCGAAGCTCGTCAAGATTCCATTCCTCAGGGGTATCCCCTGCCATACATTCCTGAACCTTGGTGTTTATAACCGACGTCATCATTGAGCTTATCTTGTCCTTGATATCAACGCCGTCAAGCACCTCCTGGCGCTCCTTGTAAATAACGTTTCTCTGCTCGCTCATAATGTTGTCGTACATCAGAACGTTACGGCGACGGGCAAAGTTCTGTCCTTCAAGACGCTTCTGTGCGTTTTCAATGGTGTTTGACAAAAGCTTTGCGTCAAGGGGCTGATCGTCCTCAAGTCCCATACGGTCAACAAGCACCGTAATGCGCTCGCCACCGAAGAGACGCATAAGGTCGTCGTCAAGGGAGAGGTAGAACGCCGATGCGCCTGCATCACCCTGTCTGCCTGCTCGTCCTCGGAGCTGGTTGTCGATACGGCGCGACTCGTGGCGCTCGGTACCGAGAATAAAGAGACCTCCTGCCTCTCTTACCTTTTCGGCTTCGGGGGCAATTTCGTTTTCGTACTGTGTAACCAGAGCCGTATATCTCTCACGCACTGCAAGTATATCTGCATCGTCGGTATCGGTCACACCGTCGGCAAGTGCGATAAGCTCGTCGGAAAAGCCCTCTCGTCTCAGCTGGCTCTTGGCAAGATATTCGGGGTTACCGCCAAGCATAATGTCGGTACCTCGTCCTGCCATATTGGTGGAAATGGTAACTGCGCCAAGCTTACCTGCCTGAGCTACAATCTCGGCTTCCTTGTCGTGAAGCTTTGCGTTGAGGACGTTGTGCTTGATGCCTCTCTTGGTGAGAAGCTTTGAAAGCTCCTCGGATTTATCAATGGAAACTGTGCCCACAAGCACGGGCTGTCCCTTTTTGTAGCATTCCTCTATCTGTCGGATGACAGCCTCGGTTTTAGCCTTTTTGTTCTTATATACCTTGTCCTCGGCGTCACGTCTTATCATGGGCTTGTTGGTGGGAATTTCAATAACGTCAAGTGAGTATATCTCACGGAATTCCGATTCCTCGGTAAGAGCAGTTCCCGTCATACCCGAAAGCTTCTTGTAAAGTCTGAAATAGTTCTGGAAGGTAATGGTGGCAAGAGTCTTTGACTCACGCTCCACCTTTACGTTTTCCTTTGCCTCTATTGCCTGATGAAGTCCGTCGGAGTAGCGTCTGCCGGGCATAAGTCTGCCCGTAAAGGAATCGACGATAACGACCTGATTGTCCTTTACCACGTAGTCAACGTCACGCTTCATAGTGCCCCAGGCCTTTATTGCCTGATTTACGTGGTGGGCAAGGGTTGCGTTTTCGGAATCTGCAAGGTTTTCTATATTAAAGCGCTCCTCTACCTTTCTCACACCACTTGAGGTGAGGGTAGCGTTATTGGCTTTTTCGTCAATTATATAATCGTATTTGGTGTCAAGCTCCTCGTCTATCTCCTTGTCGTTGGACTCCTTGATTTTAAAGGAGCGAAGTCCCTTGGCAAACTGATTTACCACGTCGTAAAGCTCGGTTGACTTTTCGCCCTGTCCCGAAATAATAAGGGGTGTACGCGCCTCGTCGATAAGGATAGAGTCCACCTCGTCAACGATAGCAAAATTGTGGGGGCGCTGTACCATATCCTCCTTGTAGCTTACAAGGTGGTCTCTCAGGTAGTCGAAGCCGAATTCGTTATTGGTGCCATAGGTAATGTCGGCGTTGTACGCCTCTCGTCTCTGGTCGTTGTCAAGACCGTGTATAATCAGTCCTACCTTCAAGCCGAGGAAGTTATATATTTTACCCATCCATTCGCTGTCACGCTTTGCAAGGTAATCGTTTACCGTTACGATATGCACGCCCTCACCCGACAATGCGTTGAGGTAGGCAGGAAGTGTGGCAACCAGAGTCTTACCCTCACCCGTTCTCATTTCGGCAATTCTGCCCTGATGGATAACGATACCACCGATAAGCTGTACCTTGTAGTGACGCTTACCAAGTACTCTGGTAGAGGCTTCTCTCACCGTGGCAAACGCCTCGGGAAGAATATCGTCAAGGGTTTCACCCTTTGCAAGTCTGCCCTTTAATACCTCGGTCTGCTCACGAAGCTCTGCATCGCTCATCTGAGAATATTTTTCGCCCAACGCTTCTATTTTTTCAACTATGGGCATTATTCTTTTTACTTCTCTCTGGCTATGTGTGCCAAACACTTTGGTCAGTAAACTCATTTTATTTCCTTTCAGTCAAAACTCACGCTTTATTTCCCTTGAAAACAGTGAGTTAAGTGTTGTTTGAGGGTCTGCGTTTTCAAAAATTATTCTGTAAACTGCCGTACATATGGGAAGCTCTGTGTGATGCCTTTCGGAGAGTAGCATCAACGCCTTGCAGGTGGCAACACCCTCGGCAAGCTTCTCAAAGCTCTCACCCTTCACCAACGCTTCGCCAAAGGCTCTGTTGTGTGAATGGGGTGAAAACACCGTTGCTTCATAGTCTCCAAGATGACAAAGTCCGAAGGCGGAAAGCCTGTCTCCTCCCATTGCCTCTATAAGTCGGGATATTTCCCCTGCCCCTCTTGCCATTAAAGCGCCCTTAAGGCTTGAAACTCCCAAGCCGTCAAGCATACCTGCAGCAATTCCTATAACGTTCTTACTTGCAGCCCCCACCTCGCTTCCACAAAGGTCGGTGCCGATATAAAAGCGTATAAGGGAGGAGGAAAGCTCCTCGGCAAGCTCTTCCTTCAGCTCCACGTTTTCCGAATCTATTACCATACAGTTAGGTATTGCCTGTACGAAATCCTCTACGTGTCCCGGCCCTACCCAAATCGCCGTTGCGTGTGGCTTGGTATAGGCAGAATCAAAAACCTCGGTCAAGCGTCTGCCCGTCTTTTCCTCAAGCCCCTTCATACAAAGTATAAAGTGCTTGTAAGCGCCGTCAGGCACTCTGTCCGACAGCATTTTTGCAAAATCGTAAAGCTGTTGTGAAGATATAGAAATAACTACGGTTTCGTTTTCAAGGGCTCGGTCAAGGTCGGTGGTGATAAGGGTTCTCTCACCGAAGGTAACGGTGCCGTTAGTACGGTCCCTCATCAGTGCACATATATTTTTTGACCCCTCTCTGCCCCATAAAACAGTCTGGTCCTTCAACGAAAGATACCATGCGATAAAGCTTCCCCATCTCCCACATCCAAGCACGGATATTTTCATTGCGTTTACCTCTTATCTCAGCTCGTCAACGTACAAAGCGCGCTCTCCACCAACGAATTTAGGTCTGGTTCGAGCAACGGTAAGCCTTGCCTTGCCTATCATATCAACGCTTGTTCTCACCGGCACGGCTACCTGACGGAGCTGCATACCGATAAGCACGCTTCCGATATCCATTCCTGCCGCGGCAGATACTCTTTCAACGGCGCAGGGCTGGTCAAGGGTGTCCCAGAGAGACATTGCGAAAGCGCCCCCTGCGTGAAGCTGAGGCTTTACGTTTACCCTTTCAAGTCCCCACAGCCTTGCTGCTTCTCTCTCTATTATGACGGAACGGTTAAGATGCTCACAGCATTGGGCTGCAAGATAACAGCCCTTTTCCTTTACCATAGGATAAAGGGTTTCAACCAGAGCCTTTCCTACGTCAAGGCTTGAGAAGGTACCCACCTTTTCTCCCATTACCTCACTTGTGGAGCATCCAACCACAACGATATCTCCTTTTTCAAGGTTTGCAACCTTAAAAAGCTCCTCCAGAGCCGTTTTTGCCTGTAATTTTATATTTTCTATCATTTCACTATCTCCATATATAATATATATTTAGTATAGTATATAACATTTTTTCGTTTTATACAAGTACATAATGTGAATTTTTTCCTTATATTTTCTTTGACTTTCCCCGATATTTGTGTTAAAATAAGTCAAAGATATAAATTGAGGAGATTCAGCTATGGATATTTTAGATATTTTAAAAAGCCGTTATTCCGTAAGGGATTATTCCGACAGGCAGATTCCGTCGGATATTCTTGAAAAAATTCTTGAAGCAGGACGGGTTGCCCCGACAGCAAAAAATCAACAGCCACAGAGAGTTTTCGTTTTGCAAAGCAAGGAAGCCATTGAAAAAATACGTGGAATTACCCCCAGCGCCTACAACGCCCCCACGGTGCTTCTGATTTGCGCCGATATGGACGTGGCGTGGCACAGAACGAGAGATTCCTGGTGCGCAGCGCCCATCGACACCTCAATCGTTACTTGCCATATGATGCTTGAAGCCGAAGCCCTTGGGGTAGGCTCCTGCTGGGTGTGTGCCTTTGATGCGCAGAAGGTTATTGACGCCTTTGATTTGCCCGAAAATTATTATCCCTATTCCCTTCTGGACCTTGGCTATGCGTCCGACACCTGCGAGCCCAATCCACGACATTTTGAGAGAGTGCCCATTGAGGACACAGTCAAGTATATTTGACGGCGTGCCTTTTGGGTGAGACCCAAACAAATGCAGAATGCATTAAAAAAGCAAGAGGAAAACTCCTCTTGACTTTTTACAGTTATATTCGCCATTCGGCGAGTTATATTCGCTAACGCAAGTTATATTGCTTCGCAGTTATATTCCCTTCGGGAGTTAAGGTTGATTTGCTCTGCAAATCTTCAATAATTGTAAATTTCGCAGAGCGAAATTGTCCTTAATTGTGCATTGTGAATTGTGCACTGTGCATTATAAAAGCAAGAGGAATACTCCTCTTGCTTTTGCTTTAGCCCAAATATGAAGCCGTAAAGGCGCACAGATTTGGAGATAAAATCGCGGAGTGCGAAGGCGTCGGCGTACAACGGTACGCCAGTCCGAGCAACACGCGAAGAAAATGAAATTTTTACAGATGGAAGAAAGCGAAGCTTTCTACCTTAAAAGACTTGTAACAATGAAGAAGTGTGTTCACGCTTTCTAACAGTCGCGAACACACTATCGTCAAAATATAATTATCATTTCATTTTCGGTTTTAGCCCAAATATGAAGCCGTAAGCTATTTGTTGTTAATTATCCAATCAAGCAGGTCCTCGTAGCCCATTTTTCCTGATGCAACGGCAAGTCCTACACGGGCAACGTCGTCTACAGTTGGTTTTATTTTTATACCGTTGACTTCAAGGAAGGTCAGAAGCACGTACATTCCTATACGCTTGTTTCCGTCTACGAAAGCGTGATTTGAAATGAGAGAATAGCCAATCCTCGCACCCTTTTCCTCTTTTGTCGGATATAGCTCCTTGCCGTCAAAGGTTTGAAATGCCGATTCAAGGGCGCTGTCAAGCAAGGCTATATCACGAAGGCTTGGGTCTCC
Source organism: Clostridia bacterium (assembly GCA_017520825.1). GTDB lineage: Bacteria > Bacillota > Clostridia > Oscillospirales > SIG627 > RGIG6353. The sequence goes on from JAFXEX010000006.1 coordinate 60,279, forward strand.
ACCTGTTTCTTCGGTAATAAGCTTATGCAATAAAAGCACCTTGTCTTTGCTGAATTTTATCATTTTGCAAGCTCCTCAAAGGCGAGACGGTAACGGTTTAAAACTCTCATCGCCACAAAATCAATTTTTTCATCGTCTGTCATTTCCAACGAGGTGTCATTTTCAAGGTCAATAAGCTTGTATTTGGGTTTGTTGTTTTTGAAAATGTATATTTCGCCCACTCTGTCAACGGCTCGGGCTACCTTTGAAAAATTCTGATTAGCTTCGGATATTGAAACTATTTGTTCTGTGTTTATTCTCATCGTCATACCTCCTTTGTTTATATTATACACATATATTAGTATATTGTCAACCTAAAATTTATACTAAATTTTGCCAATAGTCTAAATTTTGTGAATTCTAAACTGTGCATTAAAAGGCTTCATATTTAAATTAGTTTAAAGTTGATAATTGAAAATGGAAAATTAACATTTATTCTGCATTTTGCATTGTGCATTCTGCATTAAAAAAGGCGCGCAGATTTGGAGATAAAATCGCGGAGTGCGAAGGCGTCGGCGTACAACGGTACGCCAGTCCGAGCAACACGCGAAGAAAATGAAATTTTTACAGATGAAAGAAAGCGAAGCTTTCTACCTTGAAAAACTTGTAACAATGAAGAAGTGTGTTCACGCCTTATGATACTCGCGAACACACTATCGTCAAAATATAATTATCATTTCATTTTCGGTTTTAGCCCAAATATGAAGCCGTATCTTTTAATACAGCTTTACCGTATTACCCTTCATATACCTTGTCATCAGTGCCGACACCTCTGCCCTTGTGGCTTGTTTTTTGGGCGAAAGGCGCTTGTAGTTGTCGCCACCCATATAGCCCTTGTCAACGCAATAGGTAACGGCTTCCTTCGCCCAGTCAGAAACGCTTTCAAAGTCCGAAAACTCCACCTCTTTATCAACGGGGGAAGCCTTTGCGAAACGGAAAAGCATTACGGCCATTTCCTCTCGCGTTATGGGCTTATCGGGGGCGAAAAGAAGGTCACCAACACCGTTTACTATTCCTGCTCCACTTGCCCATCTGACGTATTTTCCGTACCACGAATTATAGTCCACGTCGGTGAACTCCATTTCGTTTTCATACTTACCAAGAGCGCCCAGCTTTCTTTCGTACACTCTGCCAAGCACGGTGACGAACATGGCTCTGGTCATAGAGGTATCGGGCTCAAAGCCCATTCCCATTCCGTTGAAAAGAGAGGCCTGCATAACGTATGAAATATCGTCTCTGCCCCAATGGTCCCTGGTATCGTCGAAAACGGTAATGCGCTTAGCTACCTTTTCCTCACCAAGCTTCACCATATTTTTATAGGGGTGCTGACTTCCGTAGGCGTTGAATTTATGACCACCCATCTTGGTATTTACACCCGTAATTTCCTCGTGCAAATCGTCAATTTCAATGGACAAGCCTATTTCGTCCCCTGCCTTTTTGCCGAAGGACAGAGGAACGGCAAACTCTACGGTGTAGCCGTCAGAATTTATCGAGGTAGCGCAAGCGTGCTCGCCCTCGCACATAGCCTTGTAGTTAGTGGTGGCAATGCCCATTGCGTCTCATTGAAAAATATACTGATTTGCCTGTACGGCATCGCCAAGCTCAGGATAATAGACACGAAGCTCAACTGCATCGTTTTCCCAGGAAAGCTCCTTGATGTTCTTTATTATCCACCTCTCGCCCCTTGAAAACACGGCGTCGTCGGTAACGGTGATGCAGGCGTAAAGGTGACTGTCGTCGTAAAGAAAATACGCTACGGCGCTGTCACCGATTGAGCCGTCGGCAGTTCCACCCTTCGAGGTATAAAAGGTGTTTTCCTGTCCGTTCAGCTCTATTCTGTAGCTTTCCTGATAGGTGGTGTCAAGAATTCCGTCCACTATGGGAGTGGCAATTTTTATGCTATCAAAAGCCAGACACGTCACGGAAAGCGCCATCAAAAGCACTATTGATATAATTATTTTTTTCATTTGATATTCCTCGTTTTTATTTCAGATACACCGGTTTATGCTCTCGTCCACTTTCGTAGATAGCAAAGACTACCTTTTGGGTTTCATAGGCGCTTTCAAGGGTTATATACATAGGCTCGCCCGTTTTTATATGGTGATAATAATCGGCAATCTGCTTCTTATGGCATATACCCCAATAGCTCTTAACCTTGCCGTAGTCAACCACTTCCTCATCATCGTGGGAGACGAGAACGGTCCCGTCGTTAAGCTTAATCGTAGCAGTATCTCCCAGAAGGGTAGCAACGCCCTTTTCACAGTCAAACTCAACCGATATGGTGGAGTCTGTGGAATAGTAGTTTATAGCGTGGAAGTTGGCAAGCACTCCGTTTTCAAACTCAATAACGCCCTCGGCAGTGTCCTCAACCTCAATGTCAAGTCCACCACGCCTCGTAACCGTTGCGTCAACTCTTACGGCATCGGAATTCATAAGATAGCGCATAGCGTCAATGGTGTGTATCGCCTGATTGATGATAACTCCACCCCCACCTTCCTCAAGGCTTGAGCGCCACTCTCCGTTTTCGTAATACGCCTTATCTCTGTGCCATGTCACCGAGCATTTCGCTCCGTATATCCGTCCCAGCCTGCCCGAATCGAGAGCTTCCTTCAACAGTCTGTTGCCGTGGTTGAAGCGATTTTGGAAAATGCAGGCAAGCTTTACTCCACAGCGCTTTGCCGTCTCCATCATAGCAACAGCGTCCTCGTCGTTGGTTGCCATAGGCTTTTCGGTAAGCACGTGAAGTCCCTTTTCCATACACCATATTGAAACGGGCGCGTGAAGGTAGTGAGGCAGACAGACGTGTACGCTGTCAAGTCTCTCCTTTTCCACCATTTCCTTATAATCCGTATAATAAGCGCAACCAAGCTGATTTGCTTTCTTTTGCGCCCTTTCCTCTATAACGTCGCACACTGCAACAAGCTCTGCATCCTGGCACTGTGTAATGCTTACGCTATGCATAGGAAATATTGCGCCACAGCCTATAATACCAACTCTGATTTTCTCCATAGGTATACCTCTCAAGTTAACCGATAATTTATAATACCATTATAACAAAAGAGGTAAAAAAGTCAATTGTTTTTAAATTTTTTAATATTTTTTCAAAAACCACTACCATTTTTGGTATTTGTATGTTATAATGATATAAAGGAGTGTGATTATATGCAACCAAAGCTTAAGCTGTTGAAAATACTTGATATTTTGAGGGAAACCGATGCAACCCATCCCATAACTGCACCCTCTATATGCACGAGACTTGCCGAAATGGGAATTAAGGCAGAGCGTAAATCGGTTTGCCGTGACATTAATACTCTCATTGAATACGGATGTAACATAGTGCTTTGCCACGATAACAAGCTTGGCTATTATATGATTCAGGAGGAAAACGCCGTCACCCACAAGCCTGTCACTCTTGACCTGGTGCGTATAACGGTAGAGTTCAAAAAGGCAGACGGAGACACCGTTCGCGGTATTATGGGACAGGGCGAGGAGACCGAGGAGGGCGACTATATCGTTGCCGAGTATTCCGTGCCCTCGTCAAGCCTTTTTGAAAATCTTTTCACCCTGGGTACCGTAATGAAGCTTACTGCCCCCACTGAGCTGAAGGAGGAGTTTGAGAAAAAGCTTTCGGAGGTTGCCGATTATTACAAACGACGCAGAGACACCAGAAACATAGATTTCTGGTTATTGTAAGGAAAATAGACAAAAGGCAAGAGGATTTTCCTCTTGCCTTTTTTAATGCACAGTGCACAATTCACAATGCACAGTTAAGGATAATTTCGCTATGCGAAATTTACAATCATTGAAGATTTGCAGAGCAAATCAACTTTAACTCCCGAAGGGAATATAACTGTAAAAATCTGCTGTTTTGTAAACGAAAACATAACGTAAGAAAACCTCAACATACATTTTAACCCTTTACTTTTCACTGTATTTTGTGCATTTTAACTATTACATAAAATTTCGATTTATGGTAAAATATAGACGTAGATGTAAATATACGGAGGGAGTATTATGTGGAAGCTGGGAGACGTTGTGGTTTACGGTTCGGCAGGCATTTGTCATATAGCCGATATCCGAGACGAAAGATTTGGCGATGAAATAAAGAAGTATTTTGTCCTCAAGCCTCTGTTTGACGACAAGAACACCTTTTTCGTTCCTGCCTTCAACGAAGCTCTTATGGCGAAAATTCGCCCTGCTCTCACTAAGGAAGAGGCTATGGCGCTGGTACGCAGTATGCCCGAAATCGAGCCCGAATGGATTGACAACGACAAATTCCGTCAGGAGCGCTACAGAGCAATTCTGGAAAGCGGTAAGCCCGAAACCATCGTAGGTATGCTCAAGGCTCTCTACTCCCGAAGATTACAGCTTTCGGAAAAGGGCAAAAAGCTTCGTAGCTCCGATGAAATCTTTATGAAGTCGGGTGAGCGAATTATCGAGACTGAATGCGCTCATATCTTCGGCATCACTCGTTGGGAGGTTCAGGACTTTATAGAGAAAGAGTTATCAATTTAGGAGGGTACACCACTCTCCTTTTTGCTTTTCGTCGGTTTATCCATAAAAAAATATAAATTATATATTGACTTTACGGCGAGTTTAGTATACTATTAAGGGTGTAAATATTTAATTTTCGATAACAACACGGAGGAAAACTATGAGAGTTTTAGCTATAACTGCACATCCCGACGATATGGAATTTATGTGCGCAGGCACACTTTTGAAGTGTAAGCAGAGAGGTGACGAGGTTTTCGTTTGCACCGTTAACAACGGTAATATGGGACACCTTGAAATTATGCCCGACGAGCTTGCAGAAATCAGACGCGCAGAGGCTCAGAGAGCTTGCGACCTTGCAGGCTTTACATATCTTTACTGCGACATCGGAGACCTTTGCTCATACTATCAGAGCAAGGAACAGAAGGATATTCTCGTTGACATCATCCGTCAGGCTAATCCCGACCTTATGATAATCCCCGATCCCGACGACTATATGTGTGACCACGTTGCAGCATCAAAGCTTGCTTTTGACGCAGCCTTTAGCGCAACAGTACCTCACTACGTTACAAAGTATCCTGCTATCGACAACATTACTCCCATTTACTATATGTCAACTGCTGCAGGCGTTAACTTCCATCCCACAGAATACGTTGACATCACCGACGTATACGAAAAGAAGCTTGAAATGCTTCACTGCCACGAATCTCAGGAGGTGTGGCTGAGAGACCACGACCACGTTGACTACACAAGAGAGTGCCGTGTTCTTGCAGAATTTTACGGACTTCACTGCAAGGCAACATACGCAGAGGCCTTCCGTCCGTGTCTCGTTTCACACCGTCTGCGTTCCTACAGAGTTCTCCCCTAAATAAACATATGAGGTGATAATATGAAGCAAGTTAACATTAAGTTCAACACCATCGTTCAGATTCAGAACTTCGTAAACGACATGAGCCGTTTTCTTTCAGACGTTGACCTTACAAGTGGAAAATACGTTGTAAACGCAAAGTCGGTTATAGGCGTGTTCAGTCTTGACCTTGCTCACCCCATCGGACTTACTGCCGAGGGCGTTGACGAGGACAAGGTAATTGAGGCTGTTAAGGACCTTATCGTCGAATAAAAATCAATAACTAAAAAAAGGGGCTGTAAAAACTCGAACAGAGTTTTTACAGCCCCTGACTCATAGGAGATAGGAAAAAATGCTTCAGAATGGACACTGTAGATTGTTATGAATTGATGCTGATGCATCATGAATTGGCTCTAGCCATGAATTCTCGCTTCGCTCCATGAATTGAAATTCTGCGAATTTCATTAAGGTAAAAAATGCAAAGCATTTTTATTACATAGGAAAATTGCATTAGCAATTTGCTTGTAACAAACAAAGTTTACCTATAAAATCGTGAGCGTAAGCGAACATCAGTTGCCGAAGTCGACTTTTTATTTAATTTTACAAAGCCCAAAGGCTTTGTTTCCGAAACGCACCGTAAGGTGCAATTCATGAGCCAAAGGCTCAATTCATGAAAGCCTTGCTTTCAATTCATGCCAACGGCAATTCATGGCGAAGCTCTGCTTCGCTTTTTTGTATTTTTGACGGTCTGGACTTTTTTTACGTCTCCTTTTTCTATCCCTCAAGTCCGAGGCTGACCGAAATGGCGCTGTTCACCTTTTCCATGGTCTCGTCCTCAAGATGCCCCATTTTTTCCTTCAATCGTTTCTTGTCGATTGTACGTACCTGTTCAAGAAGAATAACCGAATTCTTTGCAAGCCCGAAACGGTCAGCCATAACCTCGATATGTGTGGGAAGCTTGGTTTTGTCAACTCGGCTGGTTATTGCGGCGGCTATTACCGTAGGCGAATGCTTATTGCCCACGTCGTTCTGAACTATTACCACAGGTCTTATACCACCCTGCTCCGAGCCTACCACGGGACTTAAATCGGCGTAAAATATATCTCCTCTTTTGACTGTCATGGTTTTTTCTCCTTTCTTTCGTTCATTTCTATTTTTTTCAAAGAACGGAGCTTTTATTCAAGAGAGGAGAATTTATATTGCCTTCCCCAGCGTATGCATTTATATAAAAAAGGGAAAAATATATTGGGTTCATTTTCAACGCTCAATTTACCGAAATATTTTTCGTTTTGAGCCGTAAACCCCAATATATTTCCGAAATTTTTACGGAAAAAGCTTTTTTAAGAGAAAATTCGACCGATACTTGACATTTTATGCCATTTGTAGTATCATATACAAATAATACCCGAAAGGATAACGAAGTGAAAGAATATTCATCAGCAATACACGACTATATACAGAGTAACAGACAGAATATAGTTTCAATGCTCTCCCACCTTGTAAGAATTCCCTCGGTTTACGAGGAGGGCAAGGAGGGTGCCATATTCGGTGAGGCTTGCCGTGACGCCGTTTTGCACGCAGAAGCGTTGTACAAGGAGGTTGGACTTGACACCTTTACCAATAAGGACTGTGCCTACACCCTTGGAAGAACGCAGGGCGATGACAAGGTAATCGGAATTTTCACTCACGCCGACGTAGTCAGCGCCGTTGAAGAGGATTGGATATTGACCAAGCCCTTTGAGCCTATCGAAAAGGACGGCTTCCTTGTGGGAAGAGGCGCTGAAGATAATAAATCGGGTATCGTTTCGGCAATATGGGCAGTCAAGGCCATGAAGCACGCAGGCGTTATGCCCAAAAGCACTCTGCTTATCTATTCGGGTGGCAACGAAGAGGGTGGAATGTGTGATTTGGAATATTTCGAAAAGGAACAGACCTTACCCGACGTTGCAATAGTTCCTGATAACGAATACCCCGTATGCCGAGGGGAAAAGGGAATACTTCGCTTCTGGGCGAGCTTCAGAACGCCCTTTGAAACCGTCATTTCAATAAACGGTGGGCAGGCGCTCAATATAGTGCTTGGAAGCGTAAGATGTGAAATGAAATACAGTGAAGCGCTTCTTAAGGAGCTTCACAAGGCCTGCGACGGAAAAAGTGAATACACCCTGACGGCAGGTGACACCATAGTTCTCACTGCCAAGGGAAAAAGCACTCACGCAGCCTATTCGGAAGGCTCGGTAAACGCCCTTTGGGTGATGATACAGGCGCTGAAGACCTGTAAAAGTCTAGGCAATGATTTGGCAATTCTCAAAAATGCAGAAATGCTTGTAGCCGACCCCTTCTCTGAAACGGTTGGGCTTGGCACCAGCGACACCACCTTCAAAAAGACCACCTGTACCAACGGCGTGGTTATGGTAACCGACGGCTGTCTGAAGCTCTCCTTCGACACCAGATACGGAACGGAGGTTGACGTTGACACCTTTGTCCGTGGCTACCAAGGGCTTCTTGACAAAATGGATGCCGACTGTCAGGTGGTTGAAAGAAACGACGGATACGTTATTCCCGAAAACAGTCCCATTATAGAATCAATGACCCAGGCGTGGTACTCGGTGACGGGAGATGACAGTAAGCCTGTTGTCAGCTACGGTGGAACCTATGCAAGACATCTTAAAAATGCCGTGAGCATAGGAACCTTTATTCCAACTACTCCCAAGCTTGACCTTCCCGACGGACACGGAGGAATTCATCAGCCCGACGAGGTTATAGATATCGACGGTCTTTTGAAGAGCATTGAGGTTATTACACATATGATATTAAAGGCGGATGAAGCACTTCACGCCTGACTTTATACTACGAAGAGGTAAAAATGCAATACACTAACTTAAACAAAGAAATGCTTGAAAACGAGTTTCAGGCGATTAAAAAAGAATACGACCACATAAAGGCCCGTGGCTTAAAGCTTGATATGTCAAGAGGAAAGCCCTCTGCCGAGCAGGTATCTCTCTCCGACGGTATGCTTACAGTTCTTGAGGGCAAGGACTGTGTGGTTAACGGAATTGATTACAGAAACTACGGCATCGTTGAGGGTATCCCCGAAGCGAGAAAGCTTTTCTGCGACCTTATGGGCTGTGAGAACGACGAGATAATCGTATGCGGTAACAGCTCTCTCAACATAATGTACGACACCATTATGAGAGCTATCGTTCTGGGAGTAGAGGAAGGCTCTACACCCTGGTGCAAGCTTGACAAGGTAAAATTTATCTGCCCCGTACCCGGCTATGACAGACATTTCAGAATTTGTGAAAAGCTTGGTATTGAAATGATAAACGTGGATATGACCCCCGACGGTCCCGATATGGATGCAGTTGAAAGGCTTGTAAGCGAGGACGAAAGCATTAAGGGTATATGGTGTATCCCCAAGTATTCTAACCCCTCGGGTGTTACCTACTCCGACGAGACGGTACGCCGTTTTGCAAGACTTCGTCCCAAGGCAAAGGATTTCAGAATATTCTGGGATAACTCCTACTGTATTCACGACCTTTACGATGAGGGTGATACCCTTCTCAACCTTCTTGACGAGTGCAAGAAGGCAGGCAACGACGACCTTGCGTATATTTTTGCGTCTACCTCAAAGGTTTCATACCCCGGCGCAGGCGTTGCAATCGTAATTTCCAGCAAAAAGAACATTGCAAGAGCAAAGGACCAGATATTTACACAGACAATCGGTCACGACAAGATAAATATGCTCCGTCACGTTAAGTTCTTCAAGGACGTTGACGGCGTAATGGCGCAGATGAAAAAGCAAGCCGATATTATGCGCCCCAAGTTTGAGCTGGTGCTTTCGGCTCTTGAAAGAGAGTTTTCCGAGAATAAAATATTGGAATGGACAAACCCCAAGGGTGGCTATTTCATAAGCGTAAATCTCCTTGACGGCTGTGCAAAGCGCGCCGTTCAGCTCTGTGCCGAGGCAGGTGTAAAGCTTACCGACGCAGGCGCTACCTTCCCCTACGGAATTGACCCCAGAGACAGAAACATACGAATTGCCCCCACCTACCCCACACTTGACGAGCTTCGCGGTGCAACAGAGGTGTTCTGTCTGTGCGTAAAGCTTGCCACGTTGGAGAAATTATTAAGCAAGTAGTTTTACGGCGTGTCTTTTGGGTGAGACCGAAAAGGCAAGGATAAAAATATCGTTATATATCGATTTCCAACAATAAAGGGAGAGAGCAAACGCTTTCTCCCTTTTGTTTTATTCTTTCAAGGTAAAAATCCTACGGATTTTATTTTGCCTTTTCTTTTGCCCCTCCCTCGCACTGCCGTACACTTGTACGGCGACGGCTTCGGGATTGACAAATCTCCCACCAAAACTCCCACCTTTTGTAGCGTGGTTAGTTTTACGGCTTCGCAATTGACGATTTTATCTCCAAATCTGTGCGCCTTTTAAACGAAAAAGCAAGAGGAGTTTTCCTCTTGCTTTTTTAATGCACAGTGCACAATTCACAATGCACAATTAATGTTAATTTGCCAAAGGCAAATTTTCCTTATCGTTTGCGAAGCAAACACATCACTTGCAAAGCAAACATCACTACGAAGTAGCATCACGTCAGCAAAGCTGACACATCACTGCATAACTCCGTTATGCTTAACTTCTTTTCCAGAGCATATAATTATCGTCAATCACGGGCTCTATTTTTCCTTCGTCACGAAGATATGACAGATAAGCGTGTACGCTTGCGCCGACGATGGAATACTGACCCTCGTTGAGAGTGCGACCGTATCGGTCAAAGACCTTTTTCAGCACCGTGTCGAAGGTTGAGGGCTGATTACATATATCGGTTATAACCTCGCAGACCTCGTAGGTCTTTGCCACGTTCTTTTCAATGAGAGGTAAAATATCGTCGGTGGGCTCACTGTGTGAGGCGAGGAAAATATTCGCCCTTATGCTTTTCATTCTTTCAAGGGTATCAAGATAGCCCTTCACGTCGAAAAGGAAGGTAACGCCGTACTTTTCAAGGGTTGCCTCGGATGCAACGGCATCGGCGATATACGCCGTTCCGTCGGGAGTGAGAAGCCCTATCTGATCAAAGGAATGTCCGTACAAATCCAATATTTCCCAGCCCTCTCCCAAGGAAAGCTCCTCTATGGGTAACGCATCGGTGCTATTTGCAAGGAAAAACTTGTTTCTGATGCCCGAATGGGGATATCCACCCCAGACGTAGACCGGCTCAAGAATGGTGTGCTTTACAAAGCAACGCTCTATTCCCTTGGCGTACGCTGTTGCCCCCGTTTTCTCTACTATATGGGACAGACCACCGATGTGGTCGGCGTGAGAATGGGTGACCAGCACCTTCTTTACGCTCCAGCCCTGCGCCTCGACTGCTTTAAGAGTTTTTTTGCCACTGTCCTTATCGCTTCCACCGTCAATGAGGATAACGTCCTTTCCCTCTATGACTGCAATGCCCACACGGGAGGGTGAGTCCACGTAGTAGCAACGGTCACTCAGAGAACGAAGCTCATACATTCTCTTCCTTTGCCTTTCCGTTAGCAAGCTTTTTGAAAACCAATGAAAGCAAGAAGACAACTAAATAGATAACCACGAACAGAGCGCCTGCAATAAAGGCTCTCGCCTGCGTTACTCCGTCAACTGCCACGAAGGTTGACAAAAATCCAATGGTATTGATAACGAAGTGAATTGCCGTCTTGAGTATGTCGGTAAGCTTGGGAATCGAGAACACGAAGGACGATATACCGAATATCAGGGCAAAGGTGGCAAACACCGAAATGCTTTCGGGCTTCAGTCCTATAAGGCTATTGTCAAGCATAAATCTCCAGAAAAAAAGAATTATGCCCGAAAAAGCAAGTGAAAAGTGGCATATGGCACGCCATAGTGCAGAAAGTACTGTTTTCATTTCGTTACTCCTGTGTGTTATTTTTTCTCGTCCCAAAGGGACATATCGCATCCGTCAGGATATATCGCACCTTGGTATATCGCAAATTCCTTCAGGAATTTATATCGCTGAGCATAATCGCTCTGCGATTATGCTCATTATATCAAAAAGCGACAAAAAAATCAATACCTTTTAAGGCTTTGTTAATATTGACAAAACCAACCTTTTATTATATAATAAATCGATATGGTTAAAATTTAACAAAACACCGAGGAGAATGAAAATGAGAGTAAGAAAAGCGGTTATACCTGCTGCAGGTCTTGGCACGAGAATGCTACCGGCAGCCAAAGCAGTTCCCAAGGAAATGATGCCCATAGTTGACAAGCCTGCTATGCAATATCAGATTGAAGAGGCAGTGGCATCGGGAATTACCGACATACTTATCATTACCAACAGAGGTAAGGAGTCCATTGAGGATTATTTTGACTTCTCCCCCGAATACGAAAAGCACCTTGAGATGAAGGGAAAGACAGCCGAGCTTGAAAGCCTTCGCGCCATTGCCAATATGGCGAATATCACCTTCATAAGACAGAAGGAGGCAAAGGGTCTTGGACACGCAGTTTTGTGCGCCAAGAGCTTTATCGGAAACGAGCCCTTTGCAGTGCTCTACGGCGACGACCTTATCGAAGCCCACAAGCCCACCACCAAAAGCCTTATTGAGATATACGAAAAGTACGGCAAGGGCGTTGTGGGGGTAAGCAAGGTAGCGCCCGAGCTTATACATAAATACTGCTCCCTTAAGGTAGACAAAATTGAGGACAGGATATTCTCCTGCACCGATATGATAGAAAAGCCCACTCCCGACAAGGTAATGTCCTATTATTCCATTCTCGGCAGAGTGGTGTTGCCACCCGAAATATTTCAGCTTCTTGAAACCTCAAAGCCCGGCTTTGGCGGTGAAATACAGCTTACCGATTCTATGGCAGAGCTTGCCAGAAGAACCGGCGTGATGGCTTACGAATTCCCCGGCACTCATCACGATCTTGGCTCCAAGCTTGGACTTTTAAAGGCTAATATCTCATATGGCGTAAAGCACGACGAGATAGGTGAGGACTTCAGACAATGGCTTAAAAATTACGTTAAGGAGAATTTATAATGAGCACCATTCGTCCCGATAAAGAGAATTATTATCTTGACATTGCGCAGACGGTTGCAAAGAGAGGTACCTGCATACGCCGTGTGTTCGGCGCAATTATCGTGAAAAACGATTCCATCGTGTCAACGGGCTACGCAGGAGCGCCCCGTGGACGTAAGAACTGCTGTGATATGCAGTTCTGTATGAGAGAAAAGCTGAATATTCCCCGTGGAGAAAGATATGAGCTTTGCCGTTCGGTACACGCTGAACAGAACGCAATAATTGCGGCAAGCCGTGACCAGATGCTTGGCGCAACACTTTATCTCGCCTGCATTGATTACAAAACGGGAGAGCTTACCGAGGGCACAAGCCCCTGCCAGCTTTGCAGAAGAATGATTATAAACGCAGGAATTGAAAAGGTAGTGGTGCGTGATACTGCTACCGAGTACAGAGTGATAAACGTAGAGGATTGGATTGAAAACGACGATTCTCTGACGGGTCAGATGGGATATTGATGACAGTCCCCTTTGATAAGGCTCATATTTCGGCTGTTGCCGAGATTGAACGGCTGTGCTTTTCCGACCCCTGGAGTGAAAAGGCTCTCTCGGAGTCCCTTGCCTCCCCCCACTCACGCTTTCTGGTGTATCTTGAGGGGGACAGCGTGGTGGGATATATAGGGCTCTACGCTCTGTCGGGCGAGGGCAGTATAACCAACGTTGCCACCCACCCCGATTACAGACGCCGTGGAATAGGAAGGGCGTTGATTGAGGGCGCTATAGCCAAGGGCAAAACGGAAGGACTTGAATATATCACCCTTGAGGTGAGGGAGTCCAATTCCCCTGCCATAAGCCTTTACGAAAATTGTGGATTTCAGGTAATGGGAAAAAGGCGTAATTTCTATTCCAACCCACGTGAAGACGCAATTATAATGAATTACTTTTTTGATAAGGACAATAAAAATTGAAGATACTTGCAATAGAATCCTCCTGCGACGAAACCTCGGCTGCAATAGTTGAGGACGGCAGGAAAATACTATCCTGTAAAACACTTTCACAAATAGATATACACAAGCGCTACGGTGGTGTAGTGCCCGAAATTGCATCTCGGGCGCACATTGAAGCAGTAGCCCCCCTGACAAGCTCTGCCCTTGAGGAAGCAGGCTTGACCCTTGACGGCGTTGACGCTATTGCCGTAACCTACCGTCCCGGTCTGGTGGGAGCGCTTCTGGTGGGTGTAAACTTTGCAAAGTCGCTGGCATACTCGGCGCACAAGCCACTTATTGCAGTAAATCACATAAGAGGTCACGTTGCGGCAAACTATCTTGCCCACCCTGACCTGAAGCCCCCGTTTCTTGCCCTCGTAATATCGGGTGGTCACACATCTCTTTTGAAGGTCAATTCCTATACCGACTACGAAACGGTGGGAATAACCAGAGACGACGCCGCGGGAGAAGCCTTTGACAAGGTGGCAAGGGTTATGGGAATTTCCTATCCGGGTGGCGCCGAAATGGACGCTCTTGCATCCAAGGGTGACCCCAAGGCGATAGCCTTCCCACGAGCGACAGTTAAGGACGCTCCCTACGATTTCTCCTACTCGGGTCTGAAAACGGCAGTGGTGAACTACCTTCACAACGCTGAGCAGAAGGGCGTGGAAATCTCGAAGGAAAACGTTGCCGCCTCATTCTCGTCGGCAGTTTGCGACACCATTGAAAACAGACTGTCCCACGCAATAGACGACTTTAAAATGCCTGCCGTGGTCCTTGCAGGTGGCGTGAGCGCAAACTCCCACATAAGAGAGTGCGTCACACGGCTTTGCAACGAAAAAAAGGTGAAGCTTTATCTCCCTCCCCTCTCCCTTTGTGGAGATAACGGAGCCATGATAGCGTCCCAGGCATACTACGAGGCCCTTGACGAAAACTTCGCAAATATCACACTCAACGCCATCCCGGTTAACGATAAATTCGTAAATTAAATTTGCGTAAACAAACAGAAAAAGTTTTCCACAGGTTGTGGAAAACTTTGTTGAAAAACTCTCAAAATAAGGGCTTTTTTGGGTTTCAGACCCTTTTTTCTGTGGAAAACTCTGTTGAAAATGTGCAAAACTCTGCATTTTTATGCGTTTTCCCTGTTTAGAATATCACGAAATTTCATAAAATCGCACGGTTCATTTGTGTGATTTTTTAAGGATTTTGGAAGGACGAATATGAAAAACGAAAAAAAGATTTCAACCCCCGTACTTCGCCGATTGCCGAAATATTACAGACATCTTGAGGAGCTTTCACGGGCAGGTGTTGAAAAAATTTCATCAAAGGAGCTATCCAAGCTCATTAACGTCACTGCTTCCCAGATAAGACAGGATCTGAACTGCTTCGGTGGCTTCGGTCAGCAGGGCTACGGCTACAACGTGGAGAGCCTGAGAGACAGTCTTGCCGAGATACTTGGAGTAACCAAGCGTTATACTGCAGTAATAGTTGGTGCAGGACATCTCGGTCAGGCGCTTGCCAACCACAACACTCTTTCAAGATCGGGAGTGGACCTGGTGGGGCTATTTGACATCAGTCCCGACGTGGTGGGAATCGACGTTGCAGGACTTACCGTTATGAACATAGCCCAAGCGTTCCACTTTTGCAGTGAAAACCAGGTTGACCTTGCAATACTCACTCTCCCCAAGGGTGAGACCTCAACCGTTGCAAATATGCTGGCTGAGGCAGGTGTCAAGGGCTTCTGGAACTTTGCAAACACCGAGCTTTCCGTGTCGAACAAGAGTGTGAGCATTGAAAACGTATATATGGGCGACAGCCTTATGAAGCTGTGCTACGATATCTCTGCTCAGGACTTGTGATAAATGCTTTTGATAGCACGCTCTACGGCGTCCTTTGAGTCGCCCCATGGCTCGCTGTCGTATCTGTAATCGAATTTCTTACAGAACCAGGATACGTCGTCACGAAGCTTTTTCAGATATTCGTTTTCGATAGCCGATGCAGCTGCGTAAAAATCACCTCTTCGCTTTTTGGATACGTACGTAGAGGCAGCCTTCAGCATTCTTTCGTAGTGATGAACGCAGAAGTAGGGGGTCTTTTCAAACTTGTGACGGAACTCCTCCTCCGTGTCCCACATAAGACAGGCGCATTCAATCATTTTTGAAAAATTATTTTCTATTCTGTCACATACGTAGCAGGTGTTGGCGTGAGTTGACAGATAATCGCTTGCCGAGGTAAGCTTGTCCTTGAACAGTCCACCACCACTTACGCCCTTTATCAGCTCGTCAAGATGGCTCTCCATCATAAGAGCAAGACCGAGACGGTTTTTCATAGTGAACATCTTTTCGTAATGGTCTCGGCAAAAGCCCTTTTTGTTGGTTTCTATTCTTATATCGGGCTCCATCATTGAAGCGCCGAGGATTATATCAAGCTCGTTTGCCTCAAGAGTCGCGTACATTCTGCAAAAGGGACAGCCGTCCTGAATATTGAAGGCATCGTTGACGGGTATGGTATAAATCTTTTCCATAGAAAAATCCTTTCGTTTTTAAGTCTCACTTAATATTATCACATTTTTGAGGCAGAATCAATAAAATTATTATGAATAACACAATGTTGACAAGAAAAATATTACTTCCCACCTCCGACCTGTTCTCCCCCGTTAAAACCTTTGACTGTGGACAGTGCTTCCGATTTGACGAAAAGGACGGCGTCATTGAGGGCGTGGTACGGGGTGCGCTTATAAGAATAAATACTGCCGACTCCGTGGGTGAAATAGAGTATGACACCAGCACTAAGGAGGGGCTTGACCTCTTTTTCGACCCCGAGCATTCCTATTCCGATATGTCGGACACCTTTGTTTCGGCTTTTTCGGGTAAGGGGCGCACTGCTCTTGAAAACGCCGTTGAGCGTGGCTTTGGAATACGCATATTGAGGCAGGATTTCTGGGAGGCGCTGATTTCCTTTATAATATCACAGAATAACAATATACCGAGAATCAAGAAAAACGTTCAGACCGTATCAGAGCGCTTTGGCGAGCCCTTCGTGGCAGAGGGTGTGACCTATTACTCCTTCCCCACTCCCGAGGCTCTCATTGATGCAGGTGAAACGGGGCTTGGAGAATGTAAGCTTGGATTCAGGGTAAAATACATACTTGATGCTGCCCGACGAGTAGTGTCGGGAGAGATTTGTGAGGAGGAGCTTGTTTCCCTTGACACTCTTTCGGCATCCGAAAAATTGCAAGCCATACACGGAGTAGGTCCCAAGGTTGCAGCCTGCGCCCTTTTGTACGGTCTTGGCAGACTTGAAACCGTACCCGTTGACGTATGGATGAAAAAGGTATTTTCAAAATACTTCGACACTACCCCCGACCTTGGAATATGGGGTGGGGTGGCGCAACAGTATCTGTTTTATAATGAAAGATATTTGGTGTAGTTTTCACGGCGTGTCTTTTGGGTGAAAACCGAAAATGAAAGGATTTATAAATTCTTTCAGTATTTCTCCCAAAAGCAAAATATAAACACACAACACGAGTGTTGCAAGTTTTCTGATGTTGAAAGCTTACGCTTTCTCCATTGATGAAAATTTCATTTTCTTCGCCCCTCCCTCGCACTGCCGTACATTTGTACGGCGACGGCTTCGGGATTGACGATTTTCCCTCCAAAACTCCCGCCTTTTGTGGCGTGGTTTTTCGGCGTGTCTTTTGAATGCACAATTCACAATACACAATTAAGGACAATTATTGAAGATTTGCAAAGCAAATCAACCTTAACTCGCCGAATGGCGAATATAACTGCGAAGCAATATAACTTGCGTTAGCAAATATAACTCGCGTTAGCGAATATCACTGCAGAATACCCTGCGTTCTGCCTTAAAGGAGATATTATGAAAGATAAAATTACAATTGCATACCGTTGCCCCGTCTGTGGCGTTGCCATGATTGGTGAAATGAGCCTTTTCGCTCTCTCGGGAGGCGAGACTAATCTGCGCTGTAGCTGTGGAGAGTCGGTTATGACGGTGAACTATATAAAATCCCGTGATACAGTGTCCCTCAACGTGCCCTGCGTTGCCTGTCCAAGCTCACATCCCTATCAGGTTTCGGGCTCAACCTTCCGTAACAGTGACATTTTCGTGCTTCAATGCTCGGCATCGGGACTTGACACCTGCTTTATAGGTGATAAGGCGAAGGTAATCAAGGCTGTGGACGACAACACCATTGAGCTTCAGAAGCTTATGTCCATTGCCGAGGAAAGAGACCTTGAGGAAGAGGACTTCGATATATTCCACAACTTTGAGGAAGAGGGCTGTGACTGTGGTCACGATCATCATCACGACGAGGATTGCGACTGTCACGAATGCAACCCCAACAACGAAAAATACGACGAGTATCAATATGCAGACGCAGTTGTTACCAGCCAGATGCTCTACATCATAAAGGAGCTGAACGACACCCATAAAATCAAGTGTGACTGTGAAGAGGGCGACTTTATGATAGACGTGGGCTACGACACCATTGAGCTTTCCTGCGACAAATGTCAGGCAAGAAAAGTGCTTCGCTCACGGACTGACAACGATATTATTGAGCTTGTAGGCGTTGACGAGCTTGTGCTGGAATAAGGAGAAAAAATGGAAGCAAATAAAAAGCGCTCCTTCATCAAGGAGCTTTACGAATGGGTAGAGACCTTTCTGGTGGCTCTGGCAGCCGTTATTCTCATTTTTACCTTTTTGGTTAAGGTGGTAACGGTGGCAGGCGACAGTATGAGAGAGACCTTCCACAACGGAGACCGACTCATAATTTCAAGCATCGGCTATACGCCCGAAACGGGTGACGTGGTGGTGGTTGACGTGTCCCACAACCTTGAAAAGTTCGGTCAGACCAGCAATGCGCCCTATATCAAGCGCGTAATTGCCACCGAGGGACAGACGGTAAACATCGACCCCTTCAGCTGGACTGTATACGTTGACGGCAAGAAGCTTGACGAGCCCTACGTCTACCGTTGCAACAACAACCGAATGAATATGGGCTCTATACAGTACCCCTACACAGTGCCCGAGGGATGCGTTTTCCTTATGGGAGATAACAGAAACGGCTCATCCGACAGCAGAATGCTGGGAGCAGTGGAGTCTGAATATATATTGGGAAAGGTTATTTTAAGACTTATTCCCGATTTTGGAGTGATTAAATAATGCCGACAGATATTATACAGTGGTTTCCGGGGCATATGGCAAAGACCAAGAGGCTTATTTCGGAGTCTCTGTCCCAGGTGGACGTAATACTTGAATTGCTTGATGCCCGAATACCAAAAAGCAGTAAAAACCCCGACCTTGAAAAATTGGTTTATCCAAAGCCCATAATAACTCTTCTTAACAAATCGGGTCTTGCAGACCCCAACGCCTCTGCCGAATGGAAAAGGCGATACGCCGAAAAGGGCAGAACGCTGATTATTACCGACTGCATAAGCGGTAAGGGACTTCCCGAGCTTGAAGAGGAAGTAAAAAAGGTGCTTGCCGAAAAAATTCAGCGCTACAACGACAAGGGAATGGTGGGACGCACCGTAAAGGCTATGGTCCTTGGAATTCCCAACGTTGGCAAGTCGTCCCTTATCAATAAGCTGTCGGGAAAGAAATCGGCAAACGTGGAAAACCGTCCCGGCGTTACCCTGACCAAGCAATGGGTGAAAACAAGCATCGGTCTGGACCTGCTTGATATGCCCGGCGTTCTCTGGCCTA
>JAFXEX010000007.1 GCA_017520825.1 Clostridia bacterium
AGTCTATGTAGAAGCGCCAGATAAGTCCAGCGGCAAGAGAAAGCAGAAGATTCACATCTGCTATGATCTTGTAGGATTTATCCCCGTGGATATTCTCGCAAAAGCAGAACAGGCATGACCGAAATCATGCCTGTTCCCAGAAAAATTATATTACTGTCTTACCAGCAGGGAGCAAAAGTCCTCACTTTTTTAGTTAAAGTCTGCCGAGTCAAAGGTAATAACGGCGTAGAATTTTTTGTTGTGTGAGCAGGAGAGAGCGCTTTCGATTTTCTCCTTTATCTCATCCTCGGTGCATTTTGCATCGCAGGGCAGAACTGCATCGAAAATAACGTTGGTGTGAGTCTCACCGGGCACCATTCTGAAATCGTGAATTGAAATTCTCCCGTCAAGTCCCTTAAGAGCTTCCACCACGGCTTCCTTTATCATATCTGATTCGGGGTCGTCGGTGGTGACGGGGTCGTAGTGAATGACAAGCTCTATTCCGTGACTGTTCTTGCACTCACGCTCCATATCGTCAATAAGCTCGTGACAGACGAAGGGGTCCTCGCTTCTATCCATCTCCACGTGTATACTTGCAAAGCGCCGTCCCATTCCGTAGTCGTGCACCATAAGGTCGTGATAGCCAAGCACCTTGGGACAGCTTTTTATGTAGTCCACTATATGCTCCTTGGTTTCGGGAGTGGCGTTTTCGCCCAGCAGTGGAGAAACGGTGTCACGGGCAAGTATAATTCCACTGTAAAGAATAAAGAGGGCTACTGCAAGTCCCATATAGCCGTCAATCTTAAGGCTTGTAAAATGCTCCACGAGAGAGGCTACAAGCACTGCCGAGGTAGCGATAACGTCGTTTCGGCTGTCGGCAGAGGTGGCAGTAAGGGTGGCAGAGTCGATTGCCTTGCCAAGCCTCTTGTTGAAGAGGGAAAGCCATAGCTTGATAAGTATTGAAAGCACCAGCACTGCAACCGAAATAAAAGTAATTGAGGTTTCGGTGGGGTGTATGATTTTACTTACCGAGCTTTTTGCCAGCTCGAAGCCGATGAAGATAATGAGGACCGAAACGGCAAGGGCAGAAAGATATTCAAACCTTGCGTGTCCGTAGGGATGCTCCTTGTCGGCAGGCTGTTCGGAAAGCTTAAAGCCGATAAGGGCAATGAGAGAGCTTACTGCATCGGTGGTATTGTTGAGAGCGTCGGCAGTAATAGCCATTGACCCCGAAATCACACCGATAAAGAACTTTGCCACGGCAAGCAGTACGTTAGCCAGAATACCGACGGTACCCGACAGCTTACCCACTGCCGTCTTTACCTCGGGGGATATCTCGCCCTCGGTCACCTTATATCTCTTTAAAATTAAGTTTGTCATAAAACACCTTTTTTGTTTTTTATTATATTTGCGAGGAAATGCTTTTTAGCAAAAAGCACTCCCTCGCGCTCCCACGAAAAGCAAAATAATAATTATTTAAAATTTGATTTTCGGGTGAGAGTTTGAGAGAGGGGGCTTTTGGCTCAAAAGCCTCTTCTCTCATAAAAAGATTATCAAAAAAAGCCCTTTCGGGCTTTTTTTAATACAAATATCCTTCTTTATAAAGAAGCTCTGCAAGGAGGAGCGAGCCACCTGCCGCGCCTCTGAGAGTATTGTGTGAAAGACCAACGAACTTGTAGTCGAACATTGAGTCCTCACGAAGTCTGCCTGCAGTGATACCCATACCCTTTTCAACGTCACGGTCGGTATGTGTCTGAGGACGGTTATCCTCTTCAAAGTAAGTAATGAACTGCTTGGGGGCTGAATGGAGACCAAGCTCCTGAGGTCTGCCCTTATAGTTCTTCCAAGCCTCGAGAATCTGCTCCTTGGTGGGCTTCTTCTCAAAGGTTACGAAGGTGGTTGCAAGGTGACCGTCGGTAACGGGAACACGGATGCACTGTGAGGTAATCTGAATATCGGTGTTATCCTTGATAACGCCGTCTTCAATGTGTCCCCACACCTTAAGAGGCTCTTTTTCGCTCTTTTCTTCCTCGCCACCAATGTAGGGGATAACGTTGTCAATCATTTCGGGCCAGCTTTCAAAGGTCTTGCCTGCGCCTGAAATAGCCTGATAGGTAGATACTACCACCTTCTTGGGACCGAACTCCATAAGGGGAGTGAGAAGGGGAACGTAGCTCTGGATAGAGCAGTTGGGCTTAACTGCGATAAAGCCCTTGGTAGTGCCAAGTCTCTTCTTCTGGTCCTTGATAATCTCAATGTGAGAATTGTTTATTTCGGGAATTACCATGGGTACGTCGGGAGTCTTACGGTGCGCCGAGTTGTTTGAAACAACGGGGATTTCCGCCTTTGCGTATGCCTCCTCGAGAGCCATAATTTCTTCTTTTTTCATATCAACGGCACAAAGAATGAAGTCAACGCATTCCTTCATAGCGGGAATGTCGGACGCATCCTTGATAACCATATTCTTAACCATCTCGGGAACGGGTGTTTTCATTGCCCATCTGCCTGCAACGGCTTCCTCGTAGGTCTTGCCTGCCGAACGGCTTGACGCAGCAATAGCCGTAACGTCAAAATAGGGGTGTCCCTCAAGGAGAGTGATAAAGCGCTGACCAACCATACCTGTACAGCCAACGACGCCGACTCTGAGTTTGTTCATAATAGCCTCCTTAAAATTTAGTAAAGCCAAGCCTGTAGAAACAGACTTGGCAAAACCTTTTGTGTTCTTACTTGAACTTGCGCTTACGTGCAGCTTCTGCTTTCTTCTTACGCTTTACGCTGGGCTTTTCATAGCACTCACGCTTGCGAAGCTCTGATAAAACTCCACTTCTTGCGCACTGTCTCTTAAATCTACGGATAGCACTGTCAAGAGATTCGTTTTCTTTGATTTTTACTTCTGCCACTTTATATCCCTCCCTTTGTCATTCCAAAGAGAACATTATTCTCAAAAAGAATTTATTAACACAAGAAATTATAATACATATTTTTAGTAATGTCAAGTGTTTTTTTGCCTTTTTGGAAAAATGTTGTCAGTAACATGTCATTGTATGTCATGCAATGTCAGTTGTATAATGTATATAGTTTAACGGTATCATCTTTGGGCTTTAATAAATGCAGAATGCAAAATGCAGAATGCACAGTTAAGGTGAATTTGCCTTTGGCAAATTTTCCTTATCGTTTGCGTAGCAAACATATCGCGTGCAAAGCACATATCGCATTCCATCTGGAATATATCGCGTTGTCACAGACAACATATCGCGCATAACTCAGTTATGCATTTTATAAGGAGAACTATGAACGGATTTGTAAAGCTTGACCCAAACATATGGAAGAGTGAATTATTTAATGATTTTATAGTTTTAAAGCTCTGGCTTTATTTGATTTGTAACGCTTCGTACGTTGAAAGGGACGTTCTTTTCAACGGCTCGTTGCATCACCTTGAAAAAGGACAGCTAATGGTTGGGCGCAAAAGCCTTGCAGAAATTGTAAGTGCCAAGGAGGGCAAGGTGTATAACTCCTTGAAGTTACTTGAAAAAATGGGATACATAACCATAAAATCTAACAACAAATTTTCCTTGATAACCGTTATAAATAAGAATGTTTCTGAAGATAAAGTCAAAAGTTATGACAACAAAATAACAACAAAAAGACAGCAGAATAACAACAGAACGACAACAGAAAAACAACAGAATGACACAAATATAGATAGTATAGATAGTATAGATAGAACAGATAGTATAGAGAGAGTAAACAAACGCACCCCACGAGGACGCTTTGGGAACGTTTATCTAAGTGATGAGGAGTACGAAGCACTGAAGGGTGAGTATTATGAGTGCGATGAGCTTATCGATAATCTCTCCCTGAAAATGCAAAGCACGGGAAAAAGCTACGCCTCCCATTACGCCACCATTTTGAAATGGGCAAAAGAAGACGGGGTAAAGCCCCGTAATGAGAGGAGCTTCGACCCCGATGAATTCTTCGAGCTTGCCGTCAAGGCGTCGATGTGCAAGTGATTTATGCAATTATTGCATATTTTGGTTGCATATTTGAGAAAAGGCTCAATCAATACTTGCCTTTAGCCGTTCTTCGTTTACCCAATTTATGCTTTGCGTGGACCCGGTATATTTGGCGTTATGGTGTTCGGAATCATATTCATAGAAAGTGGTTTCGCCACTTTCAAGATTTTTTATATAGAAACCACTTCTCAAGTGATAATCCCAATTTATCCGACTGTTTACCGCGGTGCTTTGCCAAGTTGGAGTTGAATAAATTAGAAATTTTCTGTCGGGAGAAACGAGGGGATTGAAGCAGTAGCCGTTTATTTTTTCCATTTTTTCTTCTTCAAGGTCATAGAGATAGACGTTATGACAGGCTTCTTCGGGTCCCATATCACTGTAAAAGGTAATAACGAGATATCTTCCGTCAATAAACTGATTGATGGAATAGTTTCTACCACTGGGTGCAGTTTCATAATCGAACACAATTTTATATTTAAGCTTCGTTTCGTCAAGGTCATATATAAGTGCAACGTTCATGTTAAACAGGAACAACTCATCGGTGTTTTTGTGCAGGTCGAGTATGTCGTTGTAGCCGTGTTGTGTGTACCATATGCGCTGGGTAGCATCAGGCGACGTATAAGCACCCGAGCTCCAGCCAAGCAACTCACCGTCGTTGAAATCTAAATAACCGTTATCGTCAGCTACCGTGGTTTCCGAAGCCAGCTTTCCGTTTTCATATAGCTCATATATTCCGTCCCAAAGAGTATATTCCCTATTATAAACACTGTTTATTCCGGTGCCTGCGTGCTTAAGGTAGTAGTTTCCCACCTGGGAAGCGTCTGTGGATATCCATATAATACGGCTTTGGGAGATAAGGGGGATAGCGTCTTGCTGGTCGGACAGCGGGAAGCCGTCAATGGTATCGTTGTCGTAATATTCTAAAGTCTTTTTATATTTTCGGCTGAATTCTTCGTAAAGCCGGTGCCCCTCGTCTATACTGACTACGCCGTTGCCCAAGATGGCATAGTCGTATACGGGACTGCCAACCTCACCCATACTGCCCACGGAATATCTTACAAAGGGCATATAATCTCCCCATTCAAATTCCTCGGGAGAAACAATTTCGGGCTCGATGTAGCCAAAGGTGAAGTCCTCGGGATATGGAATGATAATTACCTTCGTGTTTTCATCCTCGGCTGGAAGTATTTGCTCGTCTTGGTCAAGCCACTCATTTCTCTCAGGCTCAACCACCTCAGGTTTAATCACCTCGGGATTAACCACCTCAGGCTCGACAATTTCAGGCTGGTAGGGTGTGGGGCTTTCGTTGGGTGTTGCGACCTTGGTATTATCGGCGCAGGAAAGGAGAACGGCACACAAAGCTAACGTTGACAGTAAAGATAAGATTTTTTTCATATAAGCCCCTTTAATTTTTGTTTAAATTACTTACAGTATAAGTATATCAACCCTATAATAAATTGTCAATCAAAAAACAAAATTACACCGAGAAAGCTCGGTGTAATAATGTAATTTACTTAACCACTATATTTACAATCTTGCCGGGAACGAAAATCTCCTTGACGATTGTCTTGCCCTCGATGAAGGGAGTGAAGCGTGGGTCGTTCTTTACAAGGTTGAGAACCGAATCCTTGTCGGCGTTAACGTCAACGGTTACGGTGCCCTTAAGCTTGCCCAGAATCTGAACTGCGATTTCAACGGTTTTGTCCTCGCACTTTGCCTCGTCCCATTCGGGCCATTTTGCCACCGAGCAAAGTCCCTCACCACCAAGTCTTTCCCAAAGCTCCTCGCATATATGAGGCGCGAAGGGGCAGAGGATGAGAACGAGAGTCTTAAGCTCGTCGGTGGTGATGCTTCCAACGTCGTAGATTTCGTTGAGCAGAGACATCATTGCGGCTATCGCCGTGTTGAACTTCATTTCCTCAATGTCAATAGTTACCTTCTTGACAGTCTTGTGGAAGCTTGCTTCAAGGGCAGGAGTTGCGCCCTTGTCCTTTGCCATAGCAAAGAGTGCTTCAACTCTGTCAAGGAATCTCTTACAGCCCTTAATGCCGTTTACGTCCCAGGGTGCTGCTGCGCCGTAGTCACCCATAAAGAGTATATAAGTACGAAGAACGTCTGCGCCGTACTGCTCAACCACTTCGTTGGGGTCAACTACGTTGCCTCTGGACTTGGACATCTTTTCACCGTCGGGACCGAGAATAAGTCCCTGAGCCGTTCTCTTTGCATAGGGCTCTTCGGTATTGACCTCGCCCATATCGTAGAGGAACTTGTGCCAGAAGCGTGAATATATCATATGACGGGTAACGTGCTCCATACCACCGTTGTACCAGTCAACAGGCATCCAATACTTAAGCTTTTCGGGGTCTGCAAGGCACTTGTCGTTGTGGGGGTCAACGTAGCGCAGGAAGTACCACGACGAGCCTGCCCACTGGGGCATGGTGTCGGTCTCACGCTTTGCGTCCTTGCCACAGACGGGACACTTGCAATTAACGAATTCGGGAATCTTGGCAAGTGGTGATTCACCACCCTCGCCGGGCTCGAAGTTCTTTACCTCGGGAAGTCTGAGAGGAAGCTCCTCCTCGGGAACGGGTACCATTCCACAATGCTCACAGTGAACGATGGGAATAGGCTCGCCCCAATATCTCTGACGGTTGAACGCCCAATCCTTCATTTTGTACTGAACGCCCTCTTCGCCAATGCCCTTTTCCTCAAGATACTCTATCATACGCTTGATGGAGTCCTTCTTGTTGTCATAGCCGTTGAGGAACTCGGAGTTCACCATTTCGCCGTCACCTGTGTAGGCTTCGGTGGAGATATCGCCACCCTTGATGACCTCGATTATATCAATGCCGAACTTCTTTGCAAACTCATAGTCACGCTCGTCGTGTGCCGGAACTGCCATAATTGCGCCCGTTCCGTAGCCCATCATAACGTAGTCGGCAACGTAGATGGGAATTTCCTTGTTGTTAAGGGGATTTATACCACAGATGCCCTCAATCTTCACACCGGTCTTGTCCTTGTTGAGCTGGGTGCGCTGGAACTCGGTCTTCTTGGCACATTCCTCACGGTAGGCTTCAAGGGCGTCGAAGTTGGTTATCCTGTCACGGCAACGGGCAAGCATAGGATGCTCGGGGGCGATAACCATAAAGGTTACGCCGAAAAGAGTGTCGGGACGGGTAGTGTAGATGCGAAGCTCCTCGTCGGTTCCACTGACCTTGAAGTTTACGAAGGCACCGGTTGACTTGCCAATCCAGTTAATCTGCTGTTGCTTTACCTGTGGCAGATAGTCAACGCTCTCAAGACCCTCAAGGAGTCTGTCGGCGTACTTGGTGATACGAAGATACCAGACGTCCTTGGACTTCTGCACGATGTCGCTGTGACAGATGTCACACTTACCACCCTGAGAGTCCTCGTTTGAAAGAACTACCTTACAGTGAGGGCAGTAGTTTACAAGAGCAGTGTCACGGAAGGCAAGACCGTTCTTGAAGAGCTCAAGGAATATGTGCTGAGTCCACTTGTAGTAAGCCTCGTCGGTGGTGTCGATGGTTCTCGTCCAGTCAAATGAGAAGCCTACCTGCTTCAGCTGACCCGTGAACTTTTCGATGTTGGCGTCGGTAAGTATTCTGGGATGTGTGTTGAATTTGATTGCCGAGTTTTCGGTGGGCAGACCGAAGGCGTCAAAGCCGATGGGGAACAGTACGTTGTAGCCCTGCATTCTCTTTTTACGGCTTATTACTTCAAGTCCCGAATATGCCTTTATGTGTCCTACGTGCATACCCGAGCCACTGGGGTAGGGGAATTCTACAAGTCCGAAAAATTTAGGCTTGGTTGAATTGTCCTGCGCCTCGAAAACGTGTGCGTCATCCCACGCTTTTTGCCATTTTTTCTCAATCTGTTTAAAATCGTACATCTTGTTATATACTTCCTTTCAGGCAGAACGATTTGTGTTCTGCAGTGATATGTCAGCTATGCTGACGTTATATTGCTTCGCAGTTATATTCCCTTCGGGAGTTAAGGTTGATTTGCTCTGCAAATCTTTAATAATTGTCCTTAATTGTGCATTGTGCACTGTGAATTGTGCATTCAAAAGACACGCCGTAAAACTGTAACAAAAGGTGTGAGTTTTGGAGGGAAAATCGTCAATCCCGAAGCCGTCGCCGTACAAGTGTACGGCAGTGCTAGGGAGGGACGAAGAAAATGAAATTTTCACAGATGGAAGAAAGCAAAGCTTTCTTCCTTAAAAAACTTGCAACACTCGTGTTGTGTGTTTGCACTTTGCTTTTGGGAGAAACAATGTAAAGAATTAAAAAACCTTTCATTTTCGCTTTTCACCCAAAAGACACACCGTAAGCTATGATAAGAGTTTAGATAAATCTATGTCGTCTGCATCAGCCCATAGCTTCTCAAGATTGAACTTGGCTCTGGTGTCTCTGCTGAAAACGTGGACAAGCACGCTGTCGTAGTCGATAACCACCCAATCGGCGCCGTTTCTGCCCTCGCGTCTGGTTGAGGGGTGTCCTGCCTCGCCCAGCTTGTATTCAACCTCGTCGGCAAGCGCATTTACCTGGGTGTAGTTGCTTCCACAGGCAATAACGAAATAATCTGCGATTACCGTCTGATTGCCCACGTCAAGCATTTTTATGTCAAAAGCCTTTTTGTCGTCAAGAGCCTTGACTGCCATTTCGGCTATTTCTCTTGCTAAAATTTTATCCATATAATTTCTCTACCTCCGTGTATGTATCCTCTTCCACGTCCTCGGCTACAGTCTCCTCTGCAGGCTCTTGGTCCTGTGTGGTATCCTCTGTGACCTCCTCGGTGGTCGTCTCCTCTTCAGGCTGGGCACCATCCTCGGTGGGAAGCTCCTCACCCTCGGTAGTTTCTTCGTCCTCGATAGTTTCATCGCCCTCGATAGTTTCATCGCCCTCGATAGCTTCTTCGTCCTCAATAGGCTCCTCACCCTCGACGGTGCCTTCCTCGGCAGGCTCTTCTCCCGAGGAAGCGGTTGTATCTTCGTCAATTGGCGCGTCAACCGTGGTTGAGGGTGGCTTGGACGAGCCACCTGCTACGATTATCTTGGGTGGCTCCTTCTCTATATCGCTTGCCGTAGAGCCCTGAGTATCGGTTGGGTTGAAGGGCAGACGGTGTTGCTCCGAGAGGGTTACGTTGTCAGCCGTGACGTCCTTGTTGTAAAGGTTAAAGGCTTTATTGATTATTTCAAGGTTTTCTTCGAGATAAAGGGAGTACATAGACGCTCCACTCGTTGTAATATAGCTTTCTCCCTGCGCCGTATAGAAGGTTATACTGTCCGACGAAAGCTTCCCGAAGTCTATTTTCTTTATATATCCCACAAGGTCTGACAGAGTCATTCCCGTGGTGGTGTACTTGATAACGTTGGTGGCAATATCCGTAAGGCTTTCCACCGAAAACCACTCTGGTGAAAGTAGCTTGTCCACAAGGGCTGCAAGGAATATCTTCTGCGCCGAAACTCGTCCCAGGTCGCCGTAAACGTAGGTGTTTCTGAATCGTACGAACTGCTCGGACTGATTTCCGTCGAGGGTCTGCTTGCCCTTCTTCAAATCAATGAAGAGGTTTTGCTCCTCGTCCTTGTAGTACATATTAAAGGGCACGTCAACCTCAACGCCACCGATGGAGTCGATTATCTTAACGAAGCCGTTAAGGTCAAGCATAAAGTAGTTGTCAATGGTTATTCCGAAGGTGGACTCCAGACAGGACTCCAGATACTTCAGGGACTCGTGAGACGCCTCCTGCGCCGTAGAGGTCCTGATATTCTTCATATATGCAAAGGCGTAAATGGCGTTTATACGCTTGCTTGAATTCTTGTTTATAGGGTCGTCAACGTAGGTGTCACGGGGAATCTGTAAAATATTTACCTTCTGGGTAAGGGAGTCAAAGTTGACTATCATTATAACGTCGGTGTTTGCCCCCACTCTGTCCTTGCCCACAACCATAACGTTGTACGAGTTTTTGTTTCGTATAACTGCCTCGGGATTGGTTTCTCCCACCAGCAAGCCGTTTCCGTAAAAGTCCTCAAGGGTATATATAATTCCCATACTGTGCTCTCGGTCAAGTCGGTAGCTGTTGGAGAAATTATAAGCCTCGGGCTTGCCGAATACTGTCATAATATTGGCGCTGAATGGATTTCTGTCGGTATCAATAGTGGGCGACATAAGCAGTACGGCGATTACAGCTATAAGTATTATTGCCGTAAATGCTCCCAGAACCGAAAGCAGTATCTTTTTTATTTTACTGTTTTTCAGGGGCTTTTTCTCGGGTGTGATATCACGCCGAGCCCTCAGTCTTTTCGACTGTTTATCGGTTTGCTTCATTTTACTCCTTTGCGATTAACGTCCTGTAGCTTTCCAGAGCGTCCAGCGTCAGTGGGTGAATAAATACGTTTTTCTCCTTCAGATGAGATACCGTGCCGTCAAGGACACGGCAGACCGAGCGCCTTACTGCCTCCAGCTTTTCCTCGTAGCCGTTGGCTTTTTCAAGAGCTTCGTGCAAAAGCTCTCTTTCACGCATGCAAGCTCGGTGTGTACGGGTTTCCTCGGTATAATCTGCTAAAAATACTATCATTTCAAGAGGGGACATATTGGGCTTTCCCGTGGTGTGACATTCTATTGCCTGCCATACGCTCTCGCCCATCAGCCTTGCCATAATTCCACCAGTCATGGCGTGGAGAGTTTCGGGACTCTTCAAGTCGTTTTCCGACAGAACTCTTCCCGTCTTTTTTGCAAAGTCAATATGCTCCTCGTAGCTCCAGGGCTTGGTGATATCGTGGAGAAGCGATGCCCGTGAGACGTCGTTTGCAAGGTCGGGGGATAGATGAGAGGCTATATACAATGCCTCCTTTTCCACCGACAGCGTGTGAAGAAATCTCTTTTCGGGCAGGCGCTCTTTTGCAAGCGCAACCAGCTCCTCACGGGTCAGTCTTTTTTCGGTTACCTGCATATTACTTGGGGAGAATGATTTTTTTGTTTTTACGGCTCTCACGGTAAAGCACGAACTTCGTGCCGATTACCTGCACCACCTCGGCGCCTACAGCCTGGGCAATTTCTACCGATGCTACGGCAGGTCCCTCAAGGTAGGAGTCAAGAGCCTTGATTTTAACTATCTCTCTGGCTTCAAGAGCCGAGTCTACCTGCTTTATAAAGTTTTCCTCAATTCCACCCTTTCCAACCTGGAAAATAGTGTCAACGTTTGAGGCTAGTGATTTTAGATACGCTCTCTGTTTACTAGTCATATTGTATCCTTTCAGGAAATGCAGAATGCAGAATGCAGAATGCAAAATTATGGTTGATTTGCTACGCAAATCTTCAATTATTCTTAACGTTGACCAAGTCAACGTAACGCAGTTATGCCTTTTCGATTTTCCCTCCAAAACTCCCGCCTTTCGTAGCGTGGTTTTTCGGCGTGTCTTTTGGGCTTTAATAAATGCAGAATGCAGAATGCAGAATGCAAAATTATGGTTGATTTGCTACGCAAATCTTCTTTGATTGGAAATTTCGCACAGCGAAATTAACCTTAACTCCCGAAGGGAATATAACTGCGAAGCAATATAACTTGCGTTAGCAAATATAACGTCAGCATAGCTGACATATCACTTTCAATAAGCGCCAAAGCGCTTATTGAGCTTGGTTGCCAGCGCCTCAAAGGCTCTTGCCCGGTGGGAGATTTTATTCTTTTCGGAGGCAGGGAGAGTGCCGAAGCAACGGTTTGCTTCCTTGCAGAAGAACAACGGGTCGTAGCCGAAGCCTCCGTCGCCCTCCTTTGCGTGAAGTATCTCACCCTCAACCTCTCCACGAAGGGTAAAGGACTCGGTGGTGTCGATAAAGCCTACTGCTGCAACGAAGCGTGCGCTTCTGTTCTCTACGCCTTCAAGATTTTTCAAAAGTAGCTTGTTATTTTCCTCGTCGTCGGCGTCTCTGCCGTCAAGTGAGGCGTAGCGTGCCGAATAGATTCCGGGCGCACCCTCAAGGGCGTCAACCTCAAGTCCCGAATCGTCGGCAAAGGAAGGAAGCCCCGACTTGTCGAAGGCAGCCCTTGCCTTAATCATAGCGTTTTCCTCAAAGGTCTTGCCGTCCTCGATTATTTCACCCTCGAAGCCTATATCGCCAAGGGTCAGAACCTCAAAATCGAAGGTCAGCGTTCTTGAAAGTATGTCGGCAATTTCTTTAGCCTTATGTGCGTTGCGTGATGCGAATACAAAACTAACCATAAATATATCCTTTAATTACCAGTGTTTTTTGAATGTACAATGCACAATGCACAATGCACAGTTAAGGACAATTTCGCTTTGCGAAATTTACTTTGATTGAAAATTTGCCAAAGGCAAATTAACGTTAATTGTTAATTGTGCATTGTTAATTGTTCATTTTCGAAGAATAACCGAGTTATTCTTCGAATAATGCTTTTACAAAGTCGCTGGGCTCGAAGGGTCTCAAATCGTCCTGCCCCTCGCCAACTCCTATGAACTTAACGGGTATGCCAAGCTCCTTTTTGATTGAAAATACTATACCACCCTTTGCCGTGCCGTCAAGCTTGGTAAGGACAAGACCGGTAATGTCGGCAGAGCCCTTGAATTCCTTGGCTTGATTTACGGCATTCTGACCTGTGGTTGCATCAAGCACCAGCAGGGTCTCACGGGAGGCATCGGGAAGCTCACGGGCAATAACTCTGTTGATTTTCGCAAGCTCGTCCATAAGATTTTTCTTGTTGTGAAGTCTGCCTGCAGTATCAACGATAAGCACGTCGGCGCCCCTCTTTCTCGCAGCTGCAACGGCGTCGTATACAACTGCTGCAGGGTCGGAGCCCTCGGACTGACGCACCATTTCAACACCCACTCTGTCTGCCCAAATGCCCAGCTGGTCTATGGCTGCTGCACGGAAGGTGTCTGCTGCTGCAAGAATGGGAGTCTTGCCCTCGGATTTAAGATACGAGGCTATCTTTGCAATGGAGGTGGTTTTGCCCACTCCGTTTACACCGATAACAAGTATTACCGACGGCTTGGTTTCAAGTGAAAGGGAAACGGCCTCGCTTTCAAGCTTATCCGACAGAATTTCAAAGAGAGCGTTTTTGGCAACCTCGCCCTCCTTTATTTTTTCTTCCCTGATTCTATCCTTCAGCTCGTCTATTATCTCGCAGGAAAGGCTTGCGCCCACGTCGGCGAGAATAAGGGTTTCCTCAAGCTCGTCGAAAAAGTCGTCGTCAAAGGCTGACAGTCCCGAAAAGATTGAGCTTACCTGATTTACCAGTGTGCTTTTGGTTTTCATCAAACCGTTTTTGAGCTTTTCAAAAAATCCCATTAACTGATTTCTCCTTGGTATTCGTCAAGGCTTACACGGATGTAGTCGGAAACGCCCTTCTCCTGCATGGTAATGCCGTAGAGCATATCTGCCGATTCCATAGTGCCTCGACGGTGGGTAATTACTATAAATTGTGTTGACATTGAATAGCGCTTCAGATATTCACCGAAGCGATTTACGTTTGCTTCGTCAAGAGCTGCTTCTATTTCGTCGAAGATACAGAAGGGTGAGGGAGATACCTTGAGAATAGCAAGATAAAGGGCTATTGCCACGATACTCTGCTCGCCACCCGACAGAAGCGAAAGGCTCTTTATTATTTTTCCCGGAGGCTGAACGTTTATGTCAATGGTACATTCAAGCACGTCGTCACCACTGACGACGATTTCTGCCGTACCACCACCAAACAGCTCGGTAAAGGTCTCGCTGAACGCCTTCTGAATTTTCACAAGCGCCGTTGAGAAGGTCTCACGCATGGTGCTTTCAAGAGTTACGATAAGCTTTTCAAGAGACTTTCTTGCGCTTTCCGTATCGTCGTACTGCGCCTTGAGGAAGTCGTAGCGCTCCTTGGTCTCACGGTATTCGTCAATGGAGTCAAGGTTTACCGAGCCAAGCTTCTTCATCTCGGCTCTCAGAACGGAAAGCCTTGCTTCCTTTTCTTCCTTGGAAAGGGAGTGGTTGGACTTGGCGCTTGCAGCAAAGATAACTGCCGTGTCGAAGTCCATTTCATAGTCCTCGGCAAGTCTTTCGAGAATATTGGTTTTTTCCTTTTCAAGCTCCTCGCTTCTTGCCTTGAACTGCGTATAAAGGCGAAGGGATTTTTCCTTCTCCTCGGTCAACTGCTTCTGGGTGACGCGAAGTGACATTGAGTCTGCCTCAAGGCTTGACGCCTTGTCTGCGTGCGCCTTGATTTCGGCGTCCTTCTCGGCAATCTCTTTTTCAAGCTCAATCTTCTGAAGCTGTGTGTCGGCAATCATAGACCTTGCTCTGTCACGACGGCTGAACTGTTCGTTGATTTTCTCCTTGCCCTCGGCAATAGAGCGTCGGAGCCCTTCCTTTGCCGTTTCAAGTGAGTTTATTTTTTCCCTTGCCGATGCAAGAGCTATTTCGCCCTCGTTTTTACTGTCGCCGAGAGCCGTAGCCTCCTCCATAAGAGTAAAGATATCACTCTTGAGGGTCTCAACTCTTTCCTCGGCAAGACGAAGGGTCTCACGGGCGTTTTCAAGGGCTTTTTCGATTTCCTTGCCCTTTTCGGTAATGCTTACCAGATTTTCGCTGGTGACCTCCGAGGTCTCTACTACCTTGTTGTACTCCTCGGTTATTTCGTCAAGTCGGGATGTGAGGGTTATAAGTCGCTCGTCAATAACGTCCGACTGACGCTCCAGCTCGTCCTCACGCTTTTCAAGAAGCTCAACCTCTCGTTCAAGCTCCAGATAGGAGCTTTCTATCTCAACCTTGCGTGCCTCTATTTTCGACATTTCGGCAGTGTGGAGAGCCATTGTCTTTTCAACTTCCTTGCCCTCTGCCTCAAGCTTCTCTATGTCGGCGCGCCTTGTGAGAATGTTACTGTTTTTCAGGGTCTGACCACCCGTGAACGAGCCACCTGCGTTAATGAGCTGTCCGTCAAGGGTAATGAGACGGATTTTGAAGTTCATCTTCCGTGCGATTTCGTTTGCCGAATCTATATCGGTGGCAACCACCGTTCTTCCCAGAAGATTTCTGACGATGCCTCTGTACTTCTCGTCACAGCGTATAAGCTTTGACGCAAGGGACACAAAGCCCTTCATATTCGAGATTGACGAAACGTCGGTCTCGCTTCCCGATACGGTGGTAAGGGGAAGGAAGGTAGCGCGTCCCTGATTGGTACGCTTAAGGTAGCCGATAGCCTCCTTTGCAGATTTTTCATCGTCTACCACGATATTCTGCATAGCGCCACCAAGACAGGTTTCAATGGCAGTTATATATTCGTTGTCGGTAAGAATAAGCTTGGATACCGGTCCGTGTATTCCCGAAAGGGAGGCGCTCATAACTGCCTTTACACTTCCCGAAAAGCCCTCCAGAAGCTTTTCCATACGGGCAAGAGTTTCACGGCGCTGATTTATCTCCATCAGCTTCAGCCTTGCCCTTTGCTTCATTTCGCTCTGCTCGGCGTATTCTCCCTCAAGGCTCTGAACCTCTTCCTTGCCCTTGTCAAGAGCCACGCCCTTCTTTGCCAGCTCCTCGCTGACCTGGTCAAGCTCCTTTTCGATTTTGCGTTTTTCTGCCGTTGCCGAGTTTTTTGCATCCTCGGCGCTCTTCTTCTGCTGACCTATGGCGTCAAGTCTTTCACGGCGAATAAGGTTGTAGCTTTCGCCCTCCTTTTGCATAAGGTCGTTTTCGTTCTTCTCGTTCTGAACGGCGTCAAGGGCACGGCGCTTTTCCTCAACCTCAGCTCCTGCTCCGTCAAGCTCCTCACGCTTTTTGGATGCAAGTGCGTGCTTTGAGGCAATGGCTTCCTCGCTTGAAGCAAGCTCTGCCTTTCTGTCCTCAATTTCCTGCTCGAGAGCCTTCTTTTGATTGTCAAGGGCTTCAATGGCGCAAAGTGCGTCCTTCTCAGCGTTTTCGGTTTCCTTTACGCTCTCCTCAAAGTGAGAGATGTCGTTCTCGTATATGGAGAGCGCAGATTGAGTATCCGAAAGCTTGGCAACGAGAGAGTCCTTTTCACGACGGGCGTCGTCCTCGGCAAGCTTTTCCCTCTGAACGGAGAGGTAGTTTTCCTCTACTGCACGGTCAAGGGAGTCAAGGCTTTCACCGGCTCTGGTCAGTCTTTCCTGCTCCTCCTCGGCAGTCTTGTCAACCCCTGCCTTTTCCCTGTCTATTGCCGTTATTCTTTCGGCAAAGCTGGAAACCTCAAGCTCGGTTCTCTCGTTTTTGAGTACCACGTACTTCTGCGCCTTCTCGCTCTGGCGCTCGAGAGAGGGGAGACGTGACTCTACCTCGGTGAGAATATCACTGATACGGGTAAGGTTTTCCGAAACCTTTTCCAATTTATTGGACGCGTCCTTCTTCTGATAGCGAAGCTTGGAAATGCCTGCAGCCTCTTCAAAGATTCCTCGTCTTTCATCACTCTTGGTACTGATAACGTCGGCTATTTTACCCTGTCCGATGCAGGAGTATCCCTCTCTGCCTATACCTGTGTTGAGGAATATGTCAACGATATCCTTCAGGCGCACCTGCTTCTGATTTATGTAGTATTCACTCTCGCCCGAGCGATAAAGCCGTCTGCAAACGTTTATTTCATCAGCGTCAAAGGCGGAGCGTCGGTCTGTGTTGTCAAGGGTCATTACAACCTCGGCGTATGCCGCAGGCTTTCTTCTTGAAGTACCGTTAAAGATAACGTCCTCCATTTTAGAGCCACGGAGTGACTTGGGCGACATTTCGCCAAGTACCCAGCGCACAGCGTCGGATATGTTGGATTTACCGCTTCCGTTAGGTCCTACTATCGCCGTTATTCCTCGGTCAAAGGATATTACGGTCTTGTCAGGGAAGGATTTAAAGCCGTGCATGGTCAATGCTTTGAGAAACACAAACAGCACCTCCTTTCGCAATATAATCATTCAGTAAACATACATACAAATATTATATAACGAAATGGAGAAAAATGCAAGTTTCTGACGAAAAAAATTCGCCTAAAATATATTACTTAAGATTATACCTGCAACGCATCCCCATAAAAAAACGAAAAAAGGCGATTTCAACAAGGAAAAACGCTTTTTTTCAATGCCGTCGTCAAGACGGCGAATAAGCTTTTTCGCCTCCTCAACGGGAGACCTGCCCTTTTTCAGCATATTTTCCTTGACAAGAAAGTATGCCTCGTCAAAGTATTCCGAGCCCGTATTCTTCATTATCACTACCCGTCGGTTAAAGCCCTTTATCATATTTTTATCTGCCTTTCACACAAAATTTTCCAATGCTATTTTGTACCAAATTATCCCTTTTATTCGTTTGAAAGAGGGTAGCTCCGAAAAATTTTTGTTGACAAAGACATTTTTATATATTATTATTGTAGACAATCGGAGTGCAAAGGATTTGCACAATGCACAATGAACAATGCACAATGCACAGTTAAGGACAATTTCGCTGTGCGAAATTTTCTTTGATTGAAAATGGAAAGGTGATAGTGTGAAAAGTGGGTTTATTTATTCCGACGACAATAAAAGATATCATACGCAGAACTATCACCTGAGACACACCTTCGGCTCCAAGGTGGCGAAAATCTCTCTTGACGCAGGCTTTACCTGTCCCAACATTGACGGAACTGCCGGCAGAGGGGGGTGCATATACTGCCTTGACGGAAGTGGAAGTGGCTCAAGGGACAGCCTTAAGAGTCAGTTTGAGGCAGTCCGGGCCAAAATGGGCGAAAAGTGGGACACCGATAAATATATCGTCTATCTCCAAGCCCATTCAAATACCTACGCCGATATTGACACCCTCAAGGCGATCTACCGTGAGGTGCTCGGCTTTGACAAGGTGGTGGGACTTTCGGTGGCAACGCGCGCCGACTGTCTTGACGGTGAGAAAATAAAGCTCCTTGAGGAAATCTCAAAGGAGACCTACCTCAACGTAGAGCTGGGGCTACAGAGCGTTTTCGACTCTACTGCAAGGCTGATAAACCGATGCCATACCTTCGACACCTTCTGCCGTGCCTATGACGGCCTCTTTTCAAGGGATATTAAGGTGTGCGTGCACCTGATAAACGGTCTGCCCTACGAAACGAGAGATATGATGCTTGAAAGCGTGAGAAGGGTTGCCGATATGAGCCCCTTCAGTATAAAGCTTCATCTCCTTCACGTGTTGAGAGGAACGCCTCTGGCAACCATGTATGGGAGAGGGGACTTCAGCACCTTTGAGCTTAACGACTACGTGTCGCTTATTTGCGACCAGCTTGAATTGATAAAGCCCGAAACCGTCATACAACGCCTTACGGGTGACGGAGATAAGGAGCATCTTATCTCGCCCCTGTGGAGTATGAAGAAGTTCGTGGTGCTTGACGAGATTGATAAGGAAATGGAAAGGCGTGGTACCTTTCAGGGAAGCAGAAGATGATAAAAGAGATAACTTCAAGAAAAAACGAAACGGTGCTACACGCACTTTCACTCCACGAAAAGAAGGTCAGAGACAGAGAGGGACTGTTCTTCATCGAGGGGAACAAGCTTTTTTCAGAGGCAACAGAGGCAGGTGGAATGCCCCTTCGCATATTCGTCACCGACGAGTTTCTCACGGCGCACCCCGACGTTGCACAGCTTGACACCGAGGTAATCAGAGTAACCCCCGAGGTTTATTCCAAAATAACCGACGAAAGCGCCCCCGAGGGCATTTTCGCAATATTTGAAAAGGGTGGCGTCAAGGGCAAGGTGGAAAAATCCTCCGTGCTTCTCCTTGAGGGCGTGCAGGACCCCGGGAATCTGGGAACGCTTATCAGATGCGCCTCGGCTTTCGGCGTGTCAGAGGTGCTTACCGTCTCGTCAGCCGATATCTATAACCCCAAGGCAGTGCGCTCCACCATGGGCGCAATATTCAAGATACCATGCATCTCCTTTGACAGTATAGATTCTGCCGTAAGCTACGCCCGAGAAAAAACCGATACCGTGCTGGCAACGGCGCTCCATTCGGACAGTATAACTCTTGACGGGGCTGACACAGCCTATGCCACAATTATGATAGGCAGTGAGGGCAGAGGGCTGAGCGACAGGGCTATAGAGCTTGCAGATAAATCCGTTATAATACCCATAGAAAATATAGAGTCACTCAACGCCTCGGTTGCAGGGGCAATTTGTATGTATGACTCCATGATGAAAAGGAAAAAAATATGAACGAAGAGGTTTATTGGGTGTGGCTGACCACCACCCTTGGCTCTTCCTCGCCTGCCATTCCAAAAATCCTTTACAAGCTTACCCCCAGGGGAGCCTACGCGCTTTCAAGGGAAGCGTTGGGTGTACTTGGCTTCGAGGAGAAAATAGTTGACAAGCTTTCGGATAAAAGTCTTGAGAGGGCAGAGCGAATAGTTGAAAAATGCCGTGAAAAGAATATTAAAATCGTTCATTCCGAGTCCCCCGAATATCCCACTCTGCTTCACAGATTGAAGGACAAGCCCCACGTTATCTACGTTCGTGGCGATATAACCTGTCTCAAGGGCAGATACACCTCGGCGTTTATCGGCACTCGCAAAATGAGTGAGCGTGGCAGAGAGCATGCCGAGCGTGTGGCAAATTCTCTCATAAACGAGGGCTATTTGCTGGTAAGTGGAATTGCCGAGGGCATTGACTCGGTTGCAGCCAAGGTCAGCTTAAGCCGTGGCGAGCCCACCGTGGCAGTGCTTGGCGTTGATATTGATAAATACTTTCCCAAAATAAACGAAAAGCTTATTGACAGGGTAGCCGAGACGGGTGCCGTTATATCCGAGTATCCACCCGATACCAACGCAAGGTATTTCCCGTCACGCAATCGCATTATCGTGGGACTTTCGCATATAGTCAACGTAATAGAAGCCCCCGTGGGAAGTGGAGCGCTCATTGCGGCAAAGCTGGCGCTGAAAAGGGCAACGCCCACCTTTGCTCTTAATTTACCCGGCGATAATTTTGAGGGCTGCCGTCAGCTTATAGCCCTTGGCGCCGAGGAAATTGAGGGCAGTATTGCTTCCACCCAGGAGGAGATAAAGCAGGTAAAATCGGCTGAAATCCCCGATGAAGTGCAGGGGACACGCCGTTATATATGGGAGAAACTGTTGACTGGAGAGCAGAGCGAAAACTCTCTGGTTGACGCCCACCACCCAATAGCAGAGATACTGTGCGCACTGACCGAGCTTGAGCTTGACGGATATATCAAGGCTCTGCCCGGTGGCAAGTACGCTTTAAAACAGAAATAAGGAGAAAAAATATGTCCAATCTCGTAATAGTTGAATCACCTACCAAGGCAGGTACCATCAAGGGCTATCTTGGTTCAAGTTACAAGGTAGTTGCATCAAAGGGTCACATCAGAGACCTTCCCAAGAGTAACCTTGGTATAGATATAGAAAAGGACTTCGCCCCCAAATATATCAATATAAGGGGCAAGGCAGAGCTTATAAACGAGCTTAAAAAGGAAGCAAAGAACGCCAATAAGGTATACCTTGCAACCGACCCTGACCGAGAGGGAGAGGCAATTTCGTGGCATCTGGCGTGCGTTCTCGGACTTGACGAAAAGAAGGCGTGCCGTGTTTACTTCAACGAGATAACCAAAAAGGCAGTAAAGGAAGCCATACAAAACCCCTCTGCCATAAATCCCGACCTGGTTGACGCTCAGCAGGCGAGACGCCTTATTGACAGAATAGTGGGCTATAAAATTTCACCTCTCCTCTGGAAGAAGGTTAAGAACGGACTTTCTGCAGGACGAGTGCAGTCTGTTGCCACAAAGCTTGTGGTAGAGCGTGAAAACGAAATAAAGAGCTTCGTGTCCGAGGAGTCGTGGACTGTTGACGGCGTATTCAAGGGAGAGGTGGGCAAGAGATTCAAGCTTCGCTTCTTCGGTGAGAACGGCAAGAAAACCGACCTTAAGACCAAGGAGGACGCAGACAGAATACTTGCAGGACTTGAAGGGGCAACTGCCCTTGTGTCAAGCCTTAAAAAAGGCTCAAAGAAGCGCACCCCTGCGCCTCCCTTCACCACCTCACAGCTTCAGCAGGAGGCTAACCGTAAGCTGAACTTCCAATCCAAAAAGACCATGAGCGTGGCGCAGGAGCTTTACGAGGGTGTAAGCCTTGGTAAAAGTGGAGACCACGGTCTTATCACCTATATGCGTACCGACTCGGTAAGAGTATCAACCGAGGCAGCAGACGCAGCAGAGAGCTTTATCCGTGCAAACTACGGCGACAAATACTACCCCAAGAC
Source organism: Clostridia bacterium (assembly GCA_017520825.1). Classification (GTDB taxonomy): domain Bacteria; phylum Bacillota; class Clostridia; order Oscillospirales; family SIG627; genus RGIG6353. The sequence continues at coordinate 21,220 of JAFXEX010000007.1, forward strand.
ACGCCGTGTATATAAAACCAAGGGCAATTCCCAGGACGCTCACGAGGCAATACGTCCCTCCGACGTAACCCTTACTCCCGAGCTTGCAAAGCCCTATCTTACCAACGACCAATACAAGCTTTACAGACTTATCTGGTGTCGCTTCGTGGCAAGCCAGATGGAGACTGCCCTTTACGACACCGTTACCGTTGAGGTTACGGCAAGCGCCCGTGGAAACGACTATCTTTTCAAGGGCAAGGGTGAAACTCTCAAGTTTGAGGGCTTTATGACTCTTTACAGCGTTACTCCCGACGAGGAGGACAAGGACGAGGAAAACGTTTCTCTCCCCAAGCTTAGCGAGGGCGAGGCACTTGCAATTCTCGACATAATTCCCAAGCAGAATTTCTCACAGCCCCCCTACCGTTATACCGAAGCTACTCTCATCAAGGTGCTTGAGGAGAAGGGAATAGGCAGACCCAGCACCTACACCCCCACCATTACCACCATTCTGTCAAGAGGGTACATTGAGCGTGAGGGCAAGTTCTTCAAGCCCACCCAGCTTGGCGAGGTAATAACCGAAATTATGGATAAATACTTCGGCACAATAGTAAACTATCGCTTTACTGCAGGACTTGAGGAAAAGCTGGATAGCGTAGCCGAGGGAAAGAGCGAATACAAGAAGGTACTCCGTGAATTCTACGGCGAGTTCGAGCCCCTGCTTACCAAGGCTGAAAAGGAAGCCGAAAAAATAGAGGTCAAGGAGCATGCAGAGGAGCTTGACATCGTCTGCGAGAAGTGTGGAGCAAAAATGGTTGTAAAGAAGGGACGCTTCGGCAGATTTGCAGCTTGTCCCAACTACCCCGAATGTAAAAACACCAAGCAGATTGACGGAGAAGGCAAGGTAGTTGAAAAGAAGCCCGACGTGGTGGTTGAGGGAATGACCTGTCCTACCTGTGGTGGCAAGGTGCTTTTGAAGCGTGGACGCTACGGCGAGTTTTACGCCTGCGAAAAGTATCCCGAGTGTAAATTTACCAAGCAGATTGTGAAGGAGGTAGGCGTTGCCTGCCCTAAATGCGGTGGCAGAGTAATTGCCAAGAGAGCAGGAAGAAAGCTGTTCTACGGCTGTGACAACTACCCCAAATGCGATTTCTCCTCATGGTATATTCCCACGGGTGAGAAATGTCCCCATTGCAACGACGGATATATGGTAAGAAAGAAGGCTGACGAAGCACCCGTTTGCTCAAACAAGGCTTGTCCGTCAAACAAAAAGGAGAAATAATGACCACAGTTAACGTAATAGGCGCAGGACTTGCAGGCTGTGAAGCAGCGTGGCAGGCGGCAAGGCTTGGAGCTAAGGTAAGGCTTTACGAAATGAAGCCAAGCCGTTTTTCTCCTGCCCATAAATTCAGTGGCTTTGCAGAGCTTGTTTGCTCAAATTCACTCAGGTCGGATGCCCCCGACAGCGCAGTGGGTATTCTCAAAGCCGAGATGAGTGAGCTTGGAAGTCTCATAATGGAGTCGGCTTTTGCCAACCGTGTCCCTGCAGGCTCTTGCCTTGCAGTTGACAGAGAGGGCTTTTCAAGATATATTACAGAAAAAATATCCTCACACCCCAATATCGAGGTAATCACGGGCGAGCTTGAGAGCTTTGATACCGATGCGCTTACCGTAGTTGCCACGGGACCTCTTACCGACGGCAAAATGGCAGAGTTCATTCAAGGGCTTATCGGAGGGGAGTCGCTTTCCTTCTTCGACGCAGCAGCGCCAATCGTGGAAAAGGACTCGGTGGATTTTGAAAATGCGTTTATAGCGTCACGCTGGGGAAAGGGCGAGGCAGCCTACATAAACTGCCCTATGACCAAAGAGGAATACGACCTTTTCTACCGTGAGCTTATTTCGGCAGAAACGGCAAAGCTTCACGGAGTTGACAGCGACCTGAAGGTTTTCGAGGGCTGTATGCCGGTTGAGGTTATGGCATCACGTGGCTACGAAACTCTTCTCTTCGGTCCTATGAAGCCCGTTGGACTTATTGACCCCAAAACCGAAAAGGAGCCCTTTGCAGTAGTGCAGTTAAGACAGGACAACACCGAGGGCACTATGTACAATATAGTGGGCTTTCAGACCCACCTGACCTTCCCCGAGCAGAAAAGGGTGTTCGGGCTTATTCCTGCCCTGAAAAACGCCAGCTTCTTAAGATACGGCGTTATGCACAGAAACACCTTTATCGACTCACCCCGACATATGACTCCCTTTTACAGCATGAGGGATAAAAGAAATATATATTTTGCAGGGCAGATGACCGGCGTTGAGGGCTATCTTGAATCGGCGTCCTCGGGAATGATTGCAGGAATTAACGCCTCAAGAACGGCGCTCGGCAAGAGTGAGATTGATTTTACCAAGGAAACTGCTATGGGCGCTCTCGCCAACTATATATCAAATCAGTCGGTTGTGAGCTTCCAGCCCATGAACGTAAACTTCGGAATAATAGCGCCCCTTGACCGAAAGGTAAAGGGTGGCAAAAAAATAAGAAACGCCGCTATCGGTCAGCGTTGCGTTGAAAAAATCAAGGAAATCAAGGAGGAATTTGAGCTGTGAGACTTATTATTGACGTAATGAGTGGAGACGCCCAGGCTATCGAAGCCGTAAAGGGCGCAGTAAAGGCTCACCGTGAGCTTGGTGTGGATATTACTCTGGTAGGAGACGAAAAGACCGTTCTTGACGCTCTTGACTCCCTTTCGGTAAAGGTGGACGACAGCGTCAGAGTAGCTCACGCCGAAAGCGTGGTTACTATGGAGGACGACTACCTGGTGGTTATAAAGTCCAAGAAGGATTCCTCAATGAGCGTTGGACTTAACCTTCTGAAGAACGGAGAGGGCGACGCCTTTATTTCCACGGGTAACACGGGCGCTCTCGTTGCAGGCGCCAGCCTTATCGTCAGAAAGGCAAAGGGCATCAAGGCTGCTGCAATAGGCGCAGTTATTCCCCTTGGCGACCCTATGCTCCTCATTGATGCAGGAGCAAACGTTTCCCCCAATGCAGATACAATGAAGCAGTTTGCCCTGATGGGCTCAATCTATATGGAGAATATGTTCGGCATAAAGTCACCCCGAGTTGCCCTTATCAACAACGGCACCGAGGAGACCAAGGGCAATGAGCTTGCCCGAGAGACCTACGGTCTGCTCAAGGAGTGCGAGAATATCAACTTCGTGGGAAATATTGAGGGCAGAGACGTTGTCAATTCGGTTTGCGACGTTCTGGTGGCAGACGGATACACGGGCAATATTATTTTAAAGCTGGTTGAGGGCTTCGGCAAGTTTATGTCAAGAACTCTCAAATCAATGTTCAAAAAGAACCTCAAGACCCTTATCGGCGCGCTTTTCCTCAAGTCAGAGGCAATGGCGCTGAAGAAGTCAATGGACTACACCGAGTACGGTGGAGCGCCCTTGCTTGGCATCAGCGCCCCCGTTATAAAGGCTCACGGAAATTCGGGTGAGAAGGGAATGTTCTCGGCGTGCAGGCAGGCAAAGACCTTTGTGGAGACGGGAATAATAGAGGAAATAGCCCGTCTTGGCGAGAGTCTGCGAGAGGCGAGAAAAGGTGAAAGCAATGAATAAAATAAGCGCATCCGTGTATTCCGAGAGCTTTGCCCGACAGGCAAGAGAGCTTGAGGGAATTATCGGCTATAGCTTCAAGGAGCCCTTATATCTGTACAACGCACTTACCCATTCCTCTTATTCCAACGAGTGCCGTGCCCAGAAGAAAACGGCTTACAGTAACGAAAGGCTTGAGTTTTTAGGCGACTCGGTTTTATCCATTACGGTATCGTCACACATTTATAACTCCTTAAGCGACCAGCAGGAGGGCGACCTTACCAAAATCCGTGCCTTTGCAGTCTGTGAGGACGCACTCTATCAGTTTGCATCAAAAATTGAGCTTGGTAAATACCTTGCTCTCGGCAGGGGTGAGGAAAAGACCGACGGGCGCCATCGCAAGTCCATTCTGGCAGACGCCACCGAGGCGCTGATTGCAGCCATATATCTTGACAGTGGACATTCACTTGAGGCAGTAGAGCCTCTTATTATGAAAATTGCACTGCCCAGAATAGACGAAATGATAAGCACCATTCGCAGTGGTGGCTCTAAAAACTACAAGGGCGCACTTCAGCAGCTGGTACAGAATTCCAAGGGAGATATTCTGGAATACGAGGAGGTCTCCGAAAGTGGCCCCGACCACAACAAGACCTTTACCATAAGGGTAAAGCTCAACTCCAACTCAATCGGAACGGGCTCGGGCAGAAGCAAGCAGGAGGCAGAGCAGGCGGCGGCAAAGGAAGCCTTAAAACTTTTTGGAGAAAAGGTTTGACATTTTCTCATATTTGAGTTACAATATAATTAATACACGAAAGGAATATTGTGAATTTATGAAAAAAAGAATTTTATCTGTATTTTTGACGGTAGTTCTTCTGCTTTCATCTACCTGCATTGCACTTGCAGCAGGGGGAGTTGAATTACCTATGGTTCCCATCGTTGATTCTCCTTTTGCAGTTATTAAGCTTTCATCGGATGCAGACGGTTATGCATACAGTGGAGATAACGTTGTGTTTACCACAAGCGTTACCGATATAAAGGAAGTTGGATTTTCAAAGATTACCGTTGACTACACCTATTCCGACGGACTTGACTTTAACGACGACGTAAGGGTTATAGGTCTTCCTGACGGATGGGAAATATCCGAAACCTCTTACGGCAATAACCGACTTACGGTAGTTATTGAGGACACCGTGGGCGAAAATCCCGTAACCGGCAGAAGCTTCGACTTCACCTTCTCCTTTGGAGTTAACACCATTTCGGGCTCACAGCAGTCGGTAAGCTTCTCAAAGGTAGAGATAATCGACGCCGACGGCAAAAAGGCAAGCAGAGTATCCAAGAAGGTAGACAACAACACCTTCACTACACAGGCGTCAATTCCCACAGTTAATAACATAGGCGCATCCCTTCGTATAAACAACACTCCTGCCCTTCGTTTCGGTATGACCGTAAACAAGGACGACGTGTTCACGAGAGCGTTCCCCTCGGGTGAGTTTGCATATTCGGCAAACGCCGACGTAAAGTTCGGTATGCTTGTAATCGAGGAGAGCAAGCTTTCGGGTGAGCTTACCGTTACCACCTCGGACGTTACCAGAGTTCTTTTCGAGGAAGCCTTTGATTCCACTTCAAACGAGGTTATCTTCGTTCATACCATTGACAACGTTAACGACTATACGAAGAACTACGTTTTCCGTCCCTTCGTAATGTACCGTGAATCTGCAGGCGCGCAGTACCAGTACAGCTACGGCGAGGTCGAGACCAGAAGCGCCCGTTACGTTGCACAGGAAGAGCTTCGTAGTGAGACTTCCAATAAGAAGATTGAGATGCTCAACAAGTTCGTTGACTAACGGCTTCATATTTGGGCTAAAACCGAAAATGAAAATATAAATAAAGTTAAAGTAGTGTGTTCGCGACTGTTAGAAAGCGTGAACACACTTCTTCATTGTTACAAACTTTTTAAGGTAGAAAGCTTCGCTTTCTTCCATCTGTGAAAATTTCATTTTCTTCGCCCCTTGCTCGCACTGCCGTACACTTGTACGGCGACGGCTTCGGGATTGACAAATCTCCCACCAAAACTCCCACTTTTTGTATCGTGGTCAGTTTTACGGCTTCGCAATTGACGATTTTATCTCCAAATCTGCGCGCCTTTACGGCTTCATATTTGGGCTAAAACAAAAGCAAGAGGATTTCCTCTTGCTTTTTTGCAGTTATATTCGTCTTCGACGAGTTATATTTGCTAACGCAAGTTATATTGCTTCGCAGTTATATTCCCTTCGGGAGTTAAGGTTGATTTGCTTCGCAAATCTTCTTTGATTGGAAATTTCCGTAGGAAATTGTCCTTAACATTGACGAGGTCAATATATAACTTGCCGTAAGGCAAATATAACTTCCAAAGGAAATATAACTCGCGTAAGCGAATATCACTGCAGAATGCTCTGCATTCTGCATATCAGTTCCTTAAACTTGGGGAGTGAGCGCTCAATCATATCGGTTGAAACGCAATATGAGATACGCACGTAGCCCTCAACGCCGAAGGAATCGGCAGGCACCAGAAGTAAATTATACTCCTTGGCAAGCTCCGAAAACTCGTTTGCCGAGGCAATGGGCGACTTAACGAAGAGATAGAAGGCGCCGTCGGGATAAACGCAGGAATAGCCCATTTCGGTCAATGCGTTGTAAAGTAGGTCACGGTTCTTCTTATATACCGATACGTCGGCAGTCTCGCCGTCGCAGGTAGCCACGACTCTCTGCATCATAGAGGGAGCGCAAACGTAGCCAAGGGCTCTGCCTGCGCCACAGATAGCTGCATAAACGTCAGATTTGTCAGCCATTCTGTCGGATACTGCAACGTAGCCTATACGCTCGCCGGGCAGTGAAAGTGACTTTGAATAGGAATAACACAGAATAGTGTCATCGTACAGCTTCATAAAGGGAGAATCGGGCTTGCCCGAGTACACCAGCTCACGGTAGGGCTCGTCGGTAATGATAAATATGGGGTGTTCGTATTCTGCCTCTTTCTTTTCAAGGACCTCCACTATTGCCTTTATACTGTCGTCGGTAAGAACCACGCCCGAGGGATTGTTGGGAGTGTTTACTATAATACCCTTCGTATTAGGGGTTATCGCCTTTTCAAAGGCGTTTCGGTCTATCTGGAAGGTGCCCTCTGCCGACTTTACGGGCACAAGCTTTGAGCCCGTCATTTCAACGAATACTCTGTATTCGGGGAAGAAGGGTGTAAAGGTGATAAACTCGTCGCCATCGCAGGCAAGCGCCTTGAGAGATATACAAAGAGACGCTGCGGCGCCACAGGTCATATACATCAATTCGGGCTTGACGGGTAAGCCGAAGCGTGAAACGAGATTGTCTGCAATGGTCTTACGCACACCTGCATCGCCCTGCGCCGAGGTGTATCCGTGAAGCACCGTGGGGTCTGCCGTTGCCATAAGCTCCTTTATTGCCTTTTCAACGCTTTGTGGAGCAGGCACGCTGGGATTACCCAGACTGAAATCGTAAACGTTTTCGGCGCCTACCTCTGCTGATTTTTTCTTTCCATATTCAAAAAGCTCTCTTATAACCGAACGGTTTGAGCCCAGCCCTTTCATTTTTTCTGAAATCATTTTATCGCCTCCGAGTATATTAATGACATAATGGTATCATTTATTTTAAAATTTGTCAAGAAACCTTGAAAAGATTTTGTTTCTGTGTTACAATGAGTTGAAAAAAACAAGGAGTGAACGAAAATGAATTTTGACGTCATAATAATCGGTGCAGGACCGGGTGGTATATTTTCAGCCTTTGAGCTGACAAAATTAAATCCAAGAATTAAAATAGCTATATTCGAAACGGGAAATTCTCTGGAAAAGAGAAAATGCGCCATAGACGGCAAAAAGGTAAAGACCTGTATCGGTTGTAAGACCTGCGCTATAATGAACGGCTTCGGTGGCGCAGGCGCCTTCTCCGACGGAAAATATAATATAACCAACCAATTCGGTGGAACTCTCCACGAGTATATCGGCAAGAACGAGGCGCTTGACCTTATGCGCTACGTAGACGAGATAAATCTGTCCCACGGTGGCGAGGGCACCAGACTCTTTTCTACGGCAAATTCCGAGTTCAAGAAAATCTGCGTACAGAACGGACTTCACCTTCTTGACGCGTCCGTAAGACATCTTGGAACCGATATAAACTACAAGGTGCTTGAAAACCTTTACGCTGAGCTTGAAAGCAGGGTGGAATTTTTCTTCAACACCCCCGTTGAAAAGGTGAAAAAGGCTGACGGTGGTTACACCGTGGTCACTCCCAAGGGTGAATATTTCGCCAAGGAATGTATAATTTCGGCAGGCAGAAGTGGAAGCAAGTGGATGGAGGAGGTCTGCCGTGACCTTGATATCCCCACTAAATCCAACCGAGTTGACATCGGCGTAAGAGTTGAGCTTCCCGCCGAGGTGTTCTCCCATATTACCGACAAGCTCTACGAGAGTAAAATAGTATACCGTACCGAGAAGTTTCAGGACCTTGTGCGCACCTTCTGTATGAATCCCAAGGGCGCCGTGGTAAACGAAAACACCAACGGCATCGTAACGGTTAACGGTCACAGCTACGAGGACCCTGCCCTTCAGACCGAGAATACCAACTTTGCCCTCCTGGTAAGCAAGCACTTTTCAGAGCCCTTCAAGGACTCCAACGGCTACGGCGAAAGTATAGTAAAGCTTTCCAATATGCTTGGTGGAGGCGTTATAGTTCAGCGCTTCGGTGACCTTATCAGAGGTCAGCGCTCCACTCCCAGCCGTATTGAAGAGGCGTTTATTACCCCCACTCTTATGGCAACTCCAGGTGACTTGAGCCTTGTTATGCCAAAGAGAATTCTTGACGGCATTATCGAGATGATATACGCTCTCGACAAAATTGCGCCCGGCACGGCAAACGACGACACCCTGCTTTACGGCGTTGAGGTCAAATTCTACAATATGGAGGTAGAGATAAATAATCACCTCGAAACCACTCACCCAGGACTTTACGTTATCGGTGACTGCTCGGGCGTAACTCACTCACTCTCCCACGCATCTGCGTCAGGCGTATTCGTAGCAAGAGATATCGTTGAAAGATACGAGAAGGCATAAAAAATCGGTAGAGCTTACGGCTCTACCGTTTTTTTAAATGCAGAATTAAGAATGCAGAATGCATGTGCGGGGGATTTTTTCCGAGTAGCGAATTAGCGAATCGAGCAAAAATTCAAGCCATACAGGGAACGAAACCCGAACAGTGTGTGAGGGTGCAGTGAGTCGGAGAATTATGGATAATTTCCTTCGGAAATTTCCAATCAAAGAAGATTTGCAAAGCAAATCAACCTTAACTCCCGAAGGGAATATAACTTGCCGTAAGGCAAATATAACTTCCAAAGGAAATATAACTGCGAAGCAATATAACTGCACAAAATGCCTTACTTTACAAGCGCTTTTCTTGTCTTATCAACGCAGGCTTTGGTTATAATCAGCTCTCTGGCGTTTTTATCAGAGGGCAGGGAATACATATATTCCAGCATAATGCCCTCCATAATAGAGCGAAGTCCTCGGGCACCGGTGTTGTTTTCAACAGCCTTCTTTGCAATGGTCTCAAGTGCGTCCTTCTTGAAGGAAAGCTTGATGCCGTCCATCTCGAAAAGCTTCTGATACTGCTTTACAAGGCTGTTCTTGGGCTCGGTGAGAATTCTCACGAAGGCTTCCTCGTCAAGAGGGTCGAGAGTCACTATCATAGGTATTCTTCCCACGATTTCGGGGATAAGACCGTACTTTACAAGGTCGTGAGACTCAAGCTTTTTAAGGACGTTGTCCTTCTTCTTGTCGGCTTTGGTCTGTACGTTTCCGCCAAATCCCATTGTCTGCTTACCGGTTCTTGCCTCTATAATCTGCTCTATTCCGTCAAAAGCACCACCACAGATGAAGAGAATGTTGGATGTGTCTATCTGAATAAATTCCTGATTGGGATGCTTTCTTCCACCCTGAGGAGGAACGTTGGAAACGGTGCCCTCAAGAATTTTCAGAAGCGCCTGCTGAACGCCCTCACCCGACACGTCACGGGTAATGGAACGGTTTTCGCTTCTGCGTGATATTTTATCTATTTCGTCAATGTAAATAATGCCCTTTTCGGCACGCTCGATGTCGAAGTCGGCTGCCTGAATAAGACGGAGCAATATATTCTCTACGTCCTCACCCACGTAGCCTGCCTCGGTGAGAGTGGTAGCGTCTGCAATGGCAAAGGGAACCTTCAGCGTTTTTGCAAGGGTCTGTGCAAGGTAGGTTTTACCCACACCCGTTGAGCCAAGGAGAAGCACGTTACTCTTCTGTATCTCAACGCCGTTGTCCTCGTCCTTCTTCTGCAAAATTCTCTTGTAGTGGTTGTAGACTGCAACCGAGAGAGTTATTTTCGCATCGTCCTGACCGATTACGTATTCGTCAAGGCTCTTTTTAATCTCCGAGGGCTTGGGAAGGGTAGCCAGGCTCAACTCGTCGTCACGGAATTCGCCTTCCTCTGCATCCGAAAATATCATAGAGCAGAATTCGGTACAGTTACGGCAAATCTTTACTCCGTCGGGTCCCTGCACCAGAGGTCCTACCACCTCTTCTGTATTTTTGCAAAAAGAACAAACGTTATTGTTGTTTTTCTCTGACATAATTACCTCGTAAAATAGCCGTCCGTCATTTGACGGACGGCTTTGAAATTACTATATTCTCTTATCAATAACCTTATCAATAAGTCCGTATTCAACAGCCTGGGCGCTGGTCATGAAGTTATCGCGCTCGGTATCAAGCTCGATTTGTGAAATATCCTTGCCCGTTACCTCTGCGAGAATTCTGTTCATATTATTTCTTATGCGAAGGATGTGGTCTGCGTGAATTTTAATATCACTTGCCTGTCCCTGCATACCGCCAAGGGGCTGATGTATCATAATTTCACTGTAGGGGAGAGCGAAGCGCTTACCCTTAGTTCCGGCTGCAAGGAGAAATGCGCCCATACTTGCTGCCATACCGATACAGATGGTTGACACGTCGCACTTGATGAAGTTCATCGTGTCGTAAATCGCCATTCCCGCGCTGATAGAGCCACCGGGAGAGTTGATGTAAAGGCTGATATCCTTATCGGGGTCCTGAGCCTCAAGATAGAGAAGCTGAGCAACCACCAGAGTGGCAGTAGCGTCGTTCACCTCATCGGCAAGAAATATAATTCTGTCGTTGAGTAGTCTTGAATAGATGTCAAAAGAGCGTTCACCCCGTGACGTCTGCTCTAAAACCATTGGTACAAGTGGCATATGTTTTCCTCCTTTGGAACTTGGTATTGGGGATTGAATTATTCAGCGTCTGCCTTCTTAGCAGGAGCCTTCTTGGTGGTAGTCTTCTTGGCAGGAGCCTTTTCACCGTCAGCAGCCTTAGTGGTAGTCTTCTTGGCTGTAGTCTTCTTAGCGGGAGCCTTTTCAGCATCTGCCTTCTTTTCACCCTCTGCCTTCTTGGTAGTTGTCTTCTTGGCAGGAGCCTTTTCACCGTCGTCAGCCTTAGCAGTTGTCTTCTTGGCAGTGGTCTTCTTGGCAGGAGCCTTCTTTTCACCCTCGGTAATCTTAGCGTTTTCCTTTACGAGAGCGATAGCCTTGTTAACTGCAACGTCGCGAGACAGCATATCTGCTGAAATGGAAGCCTTGATCTTTTCAACGTCAAGCTTGTACATATCTGCAAGCTTTGCGTATTCTGCGTCAAGCTCCTCGTCGGTAGCCTTGATGCCCTCAAGCTCAACTATCTTTTCAAGAGCAAGCTGAAGCTTAACCTGGCTTTCAGCCTGAGGTCTGAACTGCTCCTTGAAGTTTTCCATAGTCATACCGGTATACTTCATGTACATTTCCATTGAGATACCCTGTGACTGCATTCTGTAGGAGTAGTCCTCAATGAGATGCTCAACCTCGTTCTCGAACATACATTCGGGAATGTCTGCCTCAACTGCGTCAACGAGAGCAAGCTTAAGCTGAGCGTCAACGTCGTTTTCAGCCATATCGGCATATCTCTTTTCTATGTTTGCCCTAACGTCGGCAGTATATTCAGCAAGAGTATCAAATTCTGATACGTCCTTTGCAAATTCGTCGTCAAGAGCAGGAAGCTCCTTAACCTCAAGCTTGTGAAGCTTGCAGGCAAATACTGCAGCCTTACCCTTAAGGTCCTCTGCGTGATACTCCTCGGGGAAGGTAACGTTTACGTCGAACTCGTCACCAACGCTGTGACCGATAATCTGGTCCTCAAAGCCGGGGATAAATGAGCCTGAACCAAGCTCAAGCTTGTGTCCCTCGTCCTTACCACCGTCGAATGCAACGCCGTCAACTGTGCCAAGGTAGTCTATTGTGGCGAAGTCGCCCTTTTCTGCAGGTCTTTCAACCTCAACCATGCGTGAAGCTCTCTCGCGAGCGTGCATAATCTCGTGGTCAACGTCCTCGTCTGTAACTGCCTTAACAGTCTTAGTAGCCTCGATACCCTTGTAGTTCTTAAGAGTTACCTCGGGCTTTACGTAGTAAACTGCAGTAACCTCAACACCCTCGTCGTTGATGTCGCCAACCTCGATTTCGGGACGGCTTACAACGTCAAGCTTCTTTTCTTCAACAGCCTTTGAAAGCTCCTCGGGAAGAATGTCGTTGAGAGCATCCTCGTAGAATACGCCCTTGCCGTACATCTTTTCAATGATTCCTCTGGGTGCTTTTCCCTTTCTGAAGCCGGGAACTGTGATTTTTGAAGCATTCTTCTTAAATGCCTTGTTTACTGCTTCGTCAAAATCAGCCTTTGCAATAACAAGCTCAAGCTTTACCTGATTCTTTTCCATAGCAGTTACGTTTTTTACGCTCATTTTTGTCCTCCTGTTATACGTATATTATTATATACATATACTTTTACATTTTTATTCATACTATATTTTATACGAAATACTGAATTTGTCAAGTATATAGCTTAAAAAAATTTAATTTAGTTCACTCTTACGGGTGTAAAATGTCTGAAATCGGCAGATATAAGCTCAAGCTCAACTCCACCTGCCCGCTTTATCAACTGATTTTCACGCACTCCGTGAAGATGTCCGTAGTAAAGGCGTTTTACGTTGTGTCGCACCAGCACCTCCAGAATGGGTGAGGTCTCGTCACCGGGCAGTAAAACGGGGTAGTGGGAAAAGGCAACTATCTCACGACTGCCGTCGTTCAGCTTTTCGGCTTCCTTCAGGGATAGCTCAAAGCGAAGCGCCTCTCTTGCGATTATCTTTCTGTCCTGCTCCGAGGGTGATGACTCACAGCTCCACCCACGTGACCCGCAGACGATAATATTTTCTGCAACCGTTGCCGAATTGTGAAGGAAGGATATGGAATCAAAGGAATACTTCTCCGTGAATTCCTTCAGCTTCTTCATGCTCTGCCACCAATAATCGTGATTGCCCTTCATAATGATTTTCTTGCCGTTTAAATTGTTTATGAAGCGAAAATCCTCAATTGCCTCATCAATACTCATTGCCCAGGAAATATCTCCCGGTACAACCACGGTGTCCTCATTAAGCACCATGTAGTTCCAATATTCCTTCAGCCTTTCGGCGTGGTTCTCCCATTGAGAGCCGAAAACGTCCATGGGCTTGTTTGTCGAAAAGGACAAATGCAAGTCCGCTAAAGTATATACAGCCATAAATTGTCCTTTCCTTAAATAATTTTCTCCTTTACGGGTACACTAACAGTGTTGAAAGGAGGAGTGAAGAATGAGTGATTGTAAAACAAAGGGCTGTGGCACAAAGCATAACGAAGGCATCACCTGTATGGTAAAGAACTGTGCTTACCACGACGGCGAGTGCTATTGCGACGCCAAGGAAATCAGCGTAGGTCCTTCTCACGCAAACACAAGCGCCGATACTATCTGCGCTACCTTTAAGCCCAGAGCTAACTAAAATTTAAGTACCTCGTCAGCCATTTCGGTTTTTTCGATAGATTTATCGAACCTTATCCGCTTCTCGTGTAGCTTTACAAGGGGAAGCGGAATTTCTTTTCCCGAAAGGGCTTCAAGCTCCTCGGGAGCAAGCACTGCCTCAAGCTCACACTTCTTGCCAAGGGCTTCAATTACCGATGAGGCAAACTTGTAGGGGCTTGCAGTTGAAACCACCAGCACCTGCTCGCCGTTTCCTGAGCCGATATATTCCTTTGCGCACTTCATGGCAACTGCCGTGTGGGTGTCAATGAGATAGCCGTACTTTTCAAAGGTTTCCTTTATAGTTTCAGCCGTTTCTTCTTCCGTAGTAAAGCCTGCGCCAAAGCCTGCTTTTACTGCGTCCTTCTGCTCGTCGGAAAGAACGTACTTGCCCTCGTTTTTAAGAGCCGTCATATAGTCTGCCGTGCCTTCCTCACCTGCAATGAGGCTGAGAAGTCTTTCAACGTTTGAGGAAACGAGAATGTCCATAGAGGGACTGATGGTGGTGTAGAACTCACGGTTCTTGTCGTATACGCCCTTTTCAATAAAATCGGTAAGCACCGAGTTTTTATTTGAAGCGCAGATAAGCTTCTTTATGGGAAGTCCCATAGCGCGCGCCAGGTGTGCCGCAAAGATGTTACCGAAGTTACCTGTGGGAACCACCACGCTTATCCGGTCACCAAGCTTTATTCTCTTTGCCTTTACCATATCGCAATAAGCCGAGAAGTAGTATGCTACCTGAGGCACCAGTCTGCCCCAGTTAATAGAGTTTGCGCTTGAAAGGAAGGTGTTCTTTTCAAGGAGCTTGTGGGCAATTTCCTTTGATGCGAAGATTTCCTTTACACCGGTCTGCGCATCGTCGAAGTTACCCTTGATAGCAACCACGTTTACGTTGTTGCCCTCCTGGGACGCCATCTGAAGCTTCTGCATTGCGCTGACGCCGTTTTCGGGATAGAATACCATAATTCTTATTTTATCTACGTCACGGTAGCCCTCAAGCGCAGCCTTACCCGTGTCACCCGAGGTTGCAACAAGAATGAGCGCGTCGTTTTTCTCTCCCGTCATTTTCAAGGCTTCGGAGAGGAGCATGGGCATTATCTGAAGCGCCATATCCTTGAAGGCGCAGGTAGGTCCGTGCCACAGCTCAAGCACGTCTGTCTTTTCGTTGAGAGAATAGACGGGAGCAGCACCACCTACGAAGCGCTCTGCCGAATACGCCTTTTCGCATATCTCGTGAAGAGTCCTTGAATCGTAGTCGGTGAGGTAAAGTGAAAGCACCTTGAAGGCGCGCTCGCTGTAGGGAGCGTCTACCATAGACCCTATAAAATCAAGGTCGATTTTGGGAATGGAGGTGGGCATATAAAGTCCACCGTCCTCGGCAAGACCTCTCTTTATTGCTTCTGAAGAGGTAAGATAGTTTTTTGAACCTCTCGTGCTTTTGTACATCAGATTTTCCATTGAAATTTATTTCCTTTCTCTGCAAAGAATGCATCTTGTATGTGATTTATTTCAGGCTCGTCCCGATTGAGATAAACCTCTATTACGTCAAATCTGTAATATTCTGCAAGACAGTTGATATTGCGCTTCCTGAAAAGCATATATTCCCTTGCGCAGTCGGTAAGGTTTTTTCGCTTTTTTCGGTCAACGGCTTCAAGAGGGAGCTTAAAGCTTTCTGCGCAGTCGCTTGCCGTGGTTTTCACCTCTATGAATACTACCATTTCGTTTTTTACGGCTATTATGTCGATTTCGTTCTTCTTGTGGACCCAATTACGCTCCAGTACGTCGTAGCCCTCGCCCTTGAGATACTCTACTGCAAGCTGTTCACCCCTGTCACCCGTCTTTCTTTTGGGGGTGCGATTGTCACGGCGCTTAAACAGTATCATCGGTGAGAATTTTCTTTAAAAAGCTTCTTCGGTGCTCGGGGCATATTCCGTTTCTGGCTATTGCCTCGTAATGCGCCTTGGTGGGATATCCCTTATGTATGGCAAAGGAGTATTCGGGATATTTTTTATCCATTTCAAGACAGTAACGGTCACGGGTAACCTTGGCAAGAATGGAGGCTGCCGAAATTGAGGGCACCAGGGCGTCGCCCTTTATTACTGTGGTCACCGGCAGGTCAAAGCCCCTTGCCCGATTGCCGTCGATGAGCAGATGCTCAGGGCGTACCGACAGTCCCTCTTCTGCTCGCTTCATTGCAAGCATGGTAGCTCCCAGAATGTTATACTCGTCTATTTCCTCGGGTGAAGCCTCTGCAATGGAATAGGCAATAGCCTTTTCCTTTATTATTTCAAAAAGCACTTCACGCTTTTTTTCGGATATTTTTTTCGAATCGTTCAAGCCCTCGATGATACAGCCGTAGGGCAGAATTACTGCCGCGGCTACCACCGGACCTGCAAGAGGTCCTCTGCCTGCCTCGTCAATTCCTGCCGAAACCACGTGAGAGGGCAGGAGAGTATTGTAAAAAGTCCAATCCATTATTTCTCCTTTGTCGATATACACGCTTTGCGTGTTCGATATATTTTACTTCGTAAAATTCGATATAAACTCGCGATGCTCGTTTTCGATATGATATAAATCTCGTTGCCGTAAGGCAACATATCGAGTGCATCAGCACATATCGAATCACTCGGGATATATAGAAAATCTCGCACGAGATTTATATCGAGGAATGATGTGTTACACATCATTCCAACGTTATTCTTCCAATAACTCCCCGTCTGAATTCGTCAAGGAGCATAGTGGAGCATCGGTCAAAATTCACCTCTCCACCCTTGATGAGCAGACCTCGTTTTTTACCGATAAGCTCAAAAATATCGTAGCCGTCAAGCTCCTCAATCTCATTTTCGTCAAGCCCGTAGCGAGCGCAAAGGAGGTCGGGATAACGCTTTTTAAGTCTTTGGCAAAGCACCATTGCCACCTCGTCCTTTTGCAGAACGGTGTCCTTAATAGCGCCCGTAATCGCAAGGTTTTCACCTATCACTCTGTCGTCGAATTTAGGCCAGAGAACGCCGGGCATATCAAGCAGGTCCAGACCGATGCTTGTTTTCACCCATTGCTTGGTCAGGGTAACGCCGGGACGGTTTTCCACGTTTGCCGATTTCTTTCCCGACAGCTTATTGATAAGGGACGACTTGC
>JAFXEX010000008.1 GCA_017520825.1 Clostridia bacterium
AAAAAGAACGGTGGGTACGTATCAAAGGATATGGACGCACCACCGGATTTAAGCTTTTTGGATGAAGAGATATGAAAAACATAATTGAAATTAGAAGCCTTAATAAATCCTTCGGGGAAATCAAGGCAGTGCAGGACCTCAACTTTACCGTGGAGGAGGGACAGCTTTTCGCCTTCTTGGGAGTGAACGGAGCAGGTAAGTCCACCACTATAAATATAATGTGCACTTCCCTGAAAAAAGACAGTGGAACGGTTATCATTGACGGCGTTGATATAGACAGTGACGCCGACAGAGTAAAGAATATGCTTGGCGTAGTCTTTCAAAGCTCGTTGCTTGACCGAGCTTTGACGGTCCGTGACAATCTTGAAAGCCGTGCGTCTCTTTACGGCATTTGTGGAAAGGCGTTTCGTGACAGACTTGGCGAGCTTGCCACACTTCTGGACTTTTCCGATTTACTTAACAGAACGGTAGGAAAGCTCTCGGGTGGTCAGAGACGGCGCATTGATATTGCAAGGGCGCTTCTCCACCGTCCCAGACTTCTTATTCTCGACGAGCCAACAACGGGGCTTGACCCCCAGACGAGAAAGCTCATATGGGACGTAATCCAGGACGTCAGAAAAAGGGAAAATATGACGGTGTTTCTCACCACTCATTATATGGAGGAAACTGCCGACGCCGATTGCGTTACCATAATTGACGGTGGCAAAATATCGGCAATGGGAACACCCCTTCAGTTGAAAAACACCTATACGGAGGACTTTATCACGCTGTATGGAATAGAAGAGGAGCAGGTAAAGGCTCTTGGCGTTGATTACGAGGCTATTCCCTCGGCGTACAGAATTAAGGTCCCCGATACTGCATCTGCCACAAGACTTATAATAAGTCACCCCGAGGTGTTCGTGGACTATGAGATAACCAAGGGAAAAATGGACGACGTTTTCCTTGCAGTAACGGGTAAAAAGATTTCGGGAGGTGAGGGAAGATGAAAACCCTATCGGTGCTTATCAAGAGAAATACCAAGCTGTTTTTCAAGGACAAGGGAATGTTTTTCACCTCCCTTATCACACCTGCCATTCTTCTCGTCCTTTACGCCACCTTTCTGGGCAATATTTACAAGGACACCTTTACGGCAATAATTCCTCAGGGACTTGATATTTCGGAAAAGCTTATTGACGCCTGCGTAGGAGGTCAGCTTATTTCCTCAATTCTCGCCGTCTCCTGCGTAACCGTTTCCTTTTGCTCGAATATGCTTATGGTGCAGGACAAAGCGAATTCTACTATCAACGATTTTACCATATCACCTGTAAAATCGGGAACCATGGCGCTGGGTTATTACATTTCCACCCTTATATCAACTCTGGTAATATGTATCGTCTCAATGGGCATCTGCCTTGCATATATTGCAAGCATAGGCTTTTATATGACGCCAGCCGACGTGCTTTATCTGCTTCTCGACGTGGTACTGCTGGTGATGTTCGGAACGGCGCTTTCAAGCGTTATAAACTTTTTCCTCTCTACTCAGGGACAGATATCTGCAGTGGGATCTATAATCAGCTCGGTTTACGGCTTTGTCTGTGGAGCGTATATGCCCATTTCACAGTTTTCCCAGGGGCTTCAGAGAGTTTTATCCTTCTTTCCCTTCGTTTACGGCACCTCTCTCGTGCGTTATCATTCAATGCGAGGAGTGCTTGACGAAATGGAGAGCGCAGGAGTCCCCACGGAGATTATTGACGGCATAATGGATACCGTGGATTGCAACGCGTACTTCTTCGGGGACAAGGTGGAGGTTGGCACGATGTACGCCGTGGTTTCAATAACCGTGGCATCTCTGATTGCAATATACGTTCTTCTCAACGTGACGAAAAGACAAAAGGGAAAAAAGTAAAAAACCATTGACAAATTAACAGCTTTGGTTATAATATACTTGAAATTATAGCTTGGAAAGCAGGTTGATTTTATGAAACGGTTAAACTCTTTCGTCTCTTACGTAAAAATTATAGCCGTAGCTCTTTTACTGGCGCTGAATTATCAGTTGTTTATCGTAATAAACAGCTTTGCGCCTGCAGGGCTTAACGGAATAGCCACTATGGTGCAATACAAAACGGGCTTCAGTATCGGCTATATGTCACTCATTATAAATATACCCCTTTGTATACTTGCATACTATTTAATAGACCGGATGTTCGCAAAGCGAAGTCTGGTCTTTTGTCTTGTTTATTCGTTTTCTTATATCTATTTTCAAGAGATAGGCTTTGAAGCCTTTCAGTATAATGCCAACGGACACGATACCATATTCCCCGTGATTTTAAGTGGCGTTATAAGTGGCTTCGTTTACGGCATCTGCTTCAGAAACAACGCGTCAACGGGTGGTACCGATATAGTGTCAAAGTATATAAGCAAGAAAAATCCCTATCTTGAATTTTTCTGGGTAACCTTTACACTAAATACTATCGTTGCAATATGCTCCTTCTTCGTATACGCCACTCCCGACGGAGAGGGGGGACTTACCTACGATTATAAGCCCGTCTGCCTTTGCATACTCTATTGCTTTATATCAAGCTATATCGGCAGTTATATAATCAAGGGCTCGAAATCAGCCTGCAAGTTCACCGTCATTACCTCACACGCCGATGAAATATCAAAGGATATTATGGAAAATCTCAGACACGGCACAACCCAGATAAACGCAATGGGCTCCTACAGTCACGGCGAAAAGCAGATGCTTATATGCGTGGTGAACAAGCATCAGATAGTTGATTTTAAGAATATACTGAAAAAATATCCCGACACCTTTTCCTTCTTTGAAAACGTCAACGAAACCTACGGAAATTTCAAAAGGATAAAATAGCACTGTATCAAAAAGGTCATTTTTTTATCAAAAATGTTATTGTATTTGTCAGCCGTTTTTGATATATTACAAGTGTAATAAAAAGGCTTACGGCTTGGAGGTTTTTATGGAATTCAAGGTTAAGATGCTGGAAAACGAGCTTTGGTGGGGTGGCTCTGCCTATCACGGCGCAAAGATGCCCTACGACGCAAAAACCGAGCTTTGTGGGGACTTCAGAAAATTGGCTTTGAATCAGACGATGCCCCTGTATATGTCAAATCGTGGCAGAGTAATCTGGTCTGATTCTCCCTTTGCATATGAGATAAAAAACGGAGAATTCGTTTTGGAGGGAGAGGGCGAGTTCTATCTTGAGCAGTTTGGCACAACTCTCCGTGAGGCGCATACGGGCGCCAGAGCAAGGTTCTTCCCCCTGAAGAAAAGACGGCTCAACCGTGACTTTTTTAAGACCGTTCAGTACAACACCTGGATAGAGTGTCTGTACAATCAGACTCAGGAGCACATACTCCGTTATGCCCACGCCATAATTGACAACGGCTTCGAGCCGGGTATCCTTATGATAGACGAGGGGTGGCACGGCAGATACGGACAGTGGGAGTTTGACCGTCTTAAATTCCCCGACCCCAAGGCAATGGTGGACGAGCTTCACTCCCTTGGCTTCAAGGTAATGCTTTGGATAGTTCCCAACGTTTGCCCCGACGGAGAATTCTTCATAAAGCTCTATGAGAGAAACATCAGCCTATACAAAGACAACCCCGACGCTTGTATCTTTGTGGGTGACAAAAATCAGCCCTACCGACCTGCGCTCTTTGCGTGGTGGAACGGCTTCAGCGCAATGCTGGATTTTTCAAGAGAGTCGGACAGAGAGTTTCTTGATTCACAGCTGCAGCACCTTATGACCGAATACGGAATTGACGGCTTTAAGTTTGACGGTGGCTCGCTGTCAAGATACGCAAGCAGCGTGACGGGTGAAATCAGCTCAGATTTAACTCCTGCCCAGCTTAATATGGAATGGAACAAGTTTGCACAGCAGTACGACTATCACGAATATAAGGATACCTATTGTGGAGCGCAGTATCCCACCATTCAGCGACTTTCCGACAGACATCATTCCTGGGGCGAGGTGGATCGGGATGCAAAGCAGATTGATTTGGGACTCGCTTCAATTATCCCTTGCTCAATAGCCGAGGGAATAATAGGACACCCCTTTATCTGTCCCGATATGGTAGGTGGCGGTGAGTGGAAATGCTTTCTACCCGGTATGCCTGTCGACTCCGAGCTGTTTGTCCGTTGGGCACAGCTTTCAGCCCTGTT
The DNA here is from genome assembly GCA_017520825.1 of Clostridia bacterium. Lineage (GTDB taxonomy): Bacteria > Bacillota > Clostridia > Oscillospirales > SIG627 > RGIG6353. The sequence continues at coordinate 4,160 of JAFXEX010000008.1, forward strand.
CCCCATGATGCAATATTCAAAAGCCCCTTGGGACGTTCTCGACGAAGAGTCCTGCCGATTGGTTATAGAGGCAGGTACGCTTCATAAGGACTTTACCCACGAGATAATGGAAATGGTAACCAGAGCCGAGGAAACGGGTGAGCCCATCCTCAGAAGCCTTGAATATAATTATCCCGGTCAGAATTACGGATATATAGTAGATGAATTTATGTTAGAGGATAAGTATCTTGTAGCACCCGTCATTGAAAAGGGCGCAAGGGAAAGAAGGGTTATTCTCCCCGAGGGCGAGTGGCTTGCCGACGACGGCATGGTGTACGGAAAGGGCGAGTACGTTATATCGGCGCCTCTTGACAGACTTATTTATTTTAAGAAAAAAATAAGTCAATAATATTGCTTTTTACCTCCTTGTGTGATAATATATAATCTATACAGTTAGATTATATTTATAAGCTTTTTTAGGAGTAAAATTATGGCGTATGATATTTTTATATCTTATAAGGAAAGCGACGGCACGGAATATGCAGAAAAACTAAAAAAAGGATTGGCAAAAAGAGGGTATACGTCTGCTTATTTTAACAAAACTAATAAGAACGAAGAAGGAAGCTTTATTGAAAGACTTGAAAATGCAATCAAAGCTTGTAAAGTTTTTATTTTAGTATTGAGCGCAAATGCTAAACAAGCTATACTGAATAAAACTGCAGAGAAGGGATCAAAGGCATTCGATTATGTTTGCTGGGAAATAACCAAGGCTTACGAGAATAATAAGCATGTGTTGATTCTGAACACCGGTTTCTCTTTTGACCCGTATTTAGATAAATATAAATATGATGATATGAGGGGTATTGAAATATATACAGGCAAAGATTCCAAATCATCTCTGCTTGAGGCACAGATTTTTGAAATGGATAAGATACTTGACGAACAAGGGGATTTGTTGAAAAATGCAGGTGTTGACGTTTTTTCCCGAATGATACTTCGAAAGGTAATTTATGGCGTTTTATCTATAAAATACAAAGCAAAAAACACAGTAGGAAATTATGCTGATAAGGAATGCATATTCAATAAACAAGCGCTAGAGACATTGTGTGAATACATAACAAAAGATAACAGTATTACGACAGCAATAGAAGACTGTAAAACAGCAGAAGAATTAACTGAATATATGAATGGCACTAATCATGAAATACTTCAGGACTTTTGTGAGCATTTTAAAATGGAAGCTGGTGATAAACAAAAAACAATTAATATTAAAATTAAAGATCCTTCTATGTGTAAGCTCTATGAATCAGATTGTTGGGAAGTGCTGGAGTATTTATATAATTCATATCTTGCAATGAATTTCCATGAAGACTTTTCCTCTATCAGAAAGTTCTATTTAAACAAAACAATAAGTGATTATGTTCTTGCACTTGCTTGGAACAGATACTTTATTAAAAATAAAGATAAAAAAAGGGATCTTGTTTACACAATTATTCCTGAACTCATAAGAACGCACAACCACGCACAGAGATATTTGTTTGCCTTGATAGAAAAAGGAAGATTTGGAAATGGAGAGGAATGGCTTTTTTGTGATGTCGGAGGAGAGCATTCGAGCCAAATAAAAGCTTTGTTCGGTGATTACTATCGGGATGTTTTTTATACTGATATGGCTAGATCAACGTTTACTGAACGGCTTTTTGTGTGGTTTAATCGTAATAAAGAACGTTTTGTTGATTTCTGTTTGTGGTTAATAAAAGATTATAAATGCAGTGATGCGGAAATATGGAATTACTTGATTGAAAAATGCGATACGTCCGCAAATAGAAACAGCTTAGAGATTTTAAAGGGGTTTTTTTCGGAATACATACAACAAAAAAACTTTAAAGTTATCTTTAGGATGATTGAACAAGGATTGAGTGAATCCGTTTTCTTCGATGGCAACCAAGAGAAGGAAAAAATTTTATTTGACTTGCTATGTGAGGCAGCAGCAAATAAAGAAATTGTTAAAAAATACGGACAGGGAATATCAAAAACATTTTATATATTTTGGAAAAAAGGCCAGTATGCAGACGAAATAAAACAAATTGCACATGGAAAATACCTCGTAGATAAGATTGGTGCATTCAAAAATTTGTATAATGTCATTGAAGGAATAACCCCTGAAAATATTAGTATTCCTAAGGAAAAGTATGAAGATATTCTTCGAGAAACTGCAGAAGCATCCGATGATAAGATTTTAGAGGACAATCGATTTCTGCCTGTGTTAAATAACGTATGGGTTACATCGCAAAACGCTGATGTTTACAATAGAGCATTGAGTAAATTGCTTAATGTATGCACATATATAAACCATTATTATGGATTTAATGTACTCCTTTTTGCGAAAAAAAGATGGTTGAATAAAACAAACAGACAAAGATTATTCGAATGCATAAAAGATTTTGCAGATAAATATGGAACAGATGCGAAGCTTGAAGATAAAGATTATGGTAAAATGTTTGATATTCTTAAAGATCGTTATTTTGGCGATGTAAGAACTGCTTTCAAAATGAAGGTTTTTAACAATGAAGGAGTATCACCGGAGATTAAAATGAACATCTTTAATCTTTGGTATGATGACGAGTTGAAAGAAAACCTTAAAGAGAAAATCAAAGAAAACGCTGAAGAAAATAACGATACACAAAAGGCGTTTGAAATATTGTTTAAGGATAAAAACAAAAAATGGAAAAATTTGCAGGGTTGGAAAGTAGTACATCTATATCCTCTTATTGAAGAACTTCTTGCCTTTGAAAATTTTGTTGAATTAAAGCTAGAAATTCAGAAAAAGTTAATACACAATGTAAAAAGCCAAAAAATGTTTTATCCGAAAATTATCGCATTGTTGGATTCGTTTAAAGAAAACGAAGACGCATGGAATAGGTTGGGAACGTCCGTGAAACTTGCGTTTGTTATGCATATTGACAAGATTGTTCAAGAGTTTGAAAAGATAGGTTTCATCAACGATTTTGTGGAAAGCGTTATAAAAGATGTGTCGTCCATGCGCAAAAAGCACAACGAAGTTAGACAGGAATATGGAATTAAAGAAGAAACATTAATGTATCATATGATTTCGTTGTATCAAAAGAAACCGTGGAAAACAGCAAAACTATGTGCTGCAGCACAAGTAAAATGGTATGGTCAACTTAAACATGACGACGAAGAGGAAGGGATAGATTATAACGAGAAGGATATGCTTTTTGATCGACGCAAATTATTCAAGACGGCAGCATCCAATCCCTGTATCAAAGAACTAACCTGCTATTTAGCCAAAGCGAACTATTCAGTAGTACGTCAAAATTCATCTAAAATATCTAACGATAAAGATGTTTTGAGTGATTTTTCAATACTCTTTAGAAACATAATTCAAGGACGGATTCCGTTGTGGTTTGGTGTGGAAGTGGAAGTGCCGACAAAAGCAAAAATGCAATGGATAGAAAATGTTGATTTTGAAAGTGTTGTTAATGACTTCAAAAAATACGAAAGGTCGTTGGAAGATGAAATACTTGATGAAGCACAAAAAGCTAAAGACAATTTTGAAGAAAAGGCGATTGATTTCAATGAAGAATCCGAGAAGATTATATTGTGGAAGGATTCAGAGGATGATGAAAAGTTTTATGTTTTAGAACGAAAAAAACTTTTTGCGCGATATTTCGACAATAGCATGTGGTACTACGGACTGAAATTTAATGCCTTTCTGTTTATACCACAGATGTGTGAAGAGGTGTCTTTTGTTTCAGAAACAGATGTATTTGACGTAAATAAGGAAATGGAAAATGTAAAAAAAGTAATAGAAGAAAAATTTAAAAACATTCTTATTGAATTTGATCCTGAAAAGCCAAAATTCGACCGGTTTGTTGCCGAGTGTGGAATTGACAAAGATGTCAAAGAGTCAATTAATCATTTCTATAATGCATATTCAAACTATTTAAGACTAGTGGCAATAAAGCCTCAAATTGCAGAAGCTTTTTCAGATTATGTCAGATACATGAAATATGCGATTGAAAATATGAAATAATTTTCGGTATCAAAATCTTACGCTGATTCTAAAATATAAAAGTCAAAATAAAAAAGGTAAAAGAGGTAATAAAATGTTCGAAACGAAAATAATGGACATAATCCGTTCTTTCGATGAATGTGACTGTGGTGTAAAGCACTATACTGCAGTAAAGGACGTGGTTATAGAGTCGGGCGCAGTAAACCGTGTTGGAGAAATATTGAAGAAAAACGGCTTCCCCAAAAGTCTTCTTCTCGTGGCAGACCGGAACACCTTAAAGGCTTCCGAGGGAATCGTTGAAAGCCTTGAGGGCTTTGACCTCACATATAAAATATACGACAACATCCGAGTTGCAGAAATGGAGCACGTTGAAGAGCTTGAGGAAATGATAAAGGGCAAGGATATGGCCATTCTTTCCGTAGGCTCAGGCTCGGTAAACGACCCCTGCCGACTTGCCGCGGCAAATCAGAACAAAAAGCTTTGTATCTTCGGAACGGCACCCTCAATGGACGGCTTCGCTTCCTATAGCTCTCCTATCGTAAACAAGGGCTTCAAGGAAAGCTTCCCTGCAAAAAGCCCCGAGGTTATAATAGGTGACACAAAAATTCTTGCCAACGCACCTGCATATCTCAAGTCGTCGGGCTTCGGCGATATGATAGCAAAGTACATAGGTCTCGTGGATTGGCAGGTATCGGCGATGCTGACAGGCGAGTATTACTGCCCCAAGGTAGCAAAGCTCACCCGTGACGCCGTTGATATTCTTATGGGTATGGCAGATAAGGTTACCGTAAACGACGAATACACGGCAGGTAAAATCTTCGAAGCCCTTCTTATGACGGGCATCGGAATGAGCTTTGCCCAAAGCTCACGCCCTGCAAGTGGAAGTGAGCATATCGTTGCCCACATTCTTGAATGTGTGGAGCTTCGTGACGGAATTATTCCCAACTATCACGGCGAGGACGTAGGCGTTGCCACCCTTCATATGCTCAGACTTTACAACCAGCTTGCCGAAAGGGAAGAGATAGAGGCAGTGAAGGAGAAGGTTGATTGGGAGGACGTTTACTCATTCTACGGCTCAATGTCCGACGACGTGAGGAGAATGAATACCCCCGACACCGTTACCGACCACGTTGACCCCACCGAACTGAAGGAAAGATGGCAGGAGATACGTGACCTCATTCATTCAATCCCTTCCTACGAGGAGTGCTACGACGCAATGAAAAAGGCAGGCTGTAAGCTGACCGTTCAGGACATCGGCAAGGATGAAAAGCTCTTCGCCGACTGCATAAAATACTCACCCTATATGCGTCGCCGTCTGACAATTCTCAGAATGATAGATATGATAAAATGAAAAAGTGCAGGTCGAAAGACCTGCATTCTTTTAGCTTTCGGGGAAATTTGAAATCAACCTCGCCGTTTCGTTTTGTCGGGATATTAAGGTTGTTACGATAGGCGAGATTTGCCTGCGGTGGCTCACCGCTTACATCATAAGCTTGGATTTGATAGACTTGATATACGCCGAGGGGGATTGGTTTTCGTACTGCTTGAATATCCTTGAAAAATAGTGAATTGAGGAAAATCCAACCATGGTGGATATCTGTGTCAGATTGTATTTTCCGTCTCTCAAAAGCCTTTTGGCTTCCTTGATTTTCAGTCTGTTTATGTAGTTGATGATAGTTGAGCCGTATGTGTCCTTAAAGCCGTTGCAAAGGGAAGTCTTGTTCGTTCCGTAGAGAAAGCACAGCTCGTCAAGGCTTATCCTCTCACGGAAGTTTTCCTCAATATAGTGAAGCACCTCCTGAGTCTTTACATCGCTGTGAGCCACGTTACTCACACTTGCCACCGTCTCGTGACTTCTCACAAGCTCGATGAAAAACGCCTCAAGCTTAATCTGTATCATCTGGTCGGCGCCGAAGGGGTAGTCACGGCGCTTTTTCATGTCCTTCAGGTTTGGCACGTCGTAGGGGGGCAGAAATACGTTGCGCCCCTCCTTTATAATATCGGTCAGCAATCTTTGTAAATCGGGCGTGAGCGCCGTGGGGGCTTTTGCAAAATCGTCAAGCACCGAGCTGTGGCACTCAAAGCCTATGATAATAACGTTGGGCGCATCGTCAAGGGGGCAGGAGATTGAATGAGTCTCGTTCTCTCTGTGTACTATCAGCTCACCCTCGTTTACCACTCCCACGTATTCCTCTGCCTCTACCTCGATATATCCACTGTCCACGTATATAAGCTCACGGAACTCGTGACGGTCCTTCATGGTATGAAACTCTCTGGTAAACTCAAAGTAATGTATATTGGCAATCTTATTTATTTCAATTACTCTGTCAAAGCGCTTTAATTTGTATTCCAAAACACTTCACCTCGAGGGTAGTATATCACACTTTTTTTGTTTATGCAATATTAAAAGTATTTAATATTGTGCAAAAATAACTTAAAATATTCTAAATACAAAAAGAGATATATTATGTATAATAAAATCGTAAGGATATAAACGCATTTTGTTGCGTTTTCACAAATAAACAAAAAGGAGAATTATCATGTCAAGAATTTGTATCCCCGATTATGAGTACAAAGAAAGAATTGCCAAGGCGGCAAAGATGGTAAGAGACCGTGGACTTGACGTTATGCTCGTTGTCAGCACAGAGTCTGACTACGCTAACGCAAGATACTTCAGTGGCTTCTGGCCTCTTTTCGAAAGAGCAGGCGTAGCAATTTCAGCAAACGGTGACGCTTGTCTTCTCGTTGGTCCCGAATCACCTATTTTCGCAAGAGACGTTGCCGCTAACTCCAGCAAGATTGAAAAGATTTTCGTTCTCAAGGAATTCCGTGAATCAGCAGACCCCTCATACCCCGAGCTTGTTCCCGACACCTTCCCCGAAGCATTCAAGGCTATCGGCGTAACAGGTGAGAACATCAAGATTGGTCTCGGAAGCTACGTTGAGTGCACACTTCCCATTCTCGACGGTCTTCGCGACAACTTCCCCAAGGCTGAAATCACTGTTTGCAACGATATCATGGTTGAGCTCAGAAAGATCAAGAGCGTTAACGAGCTTGCTTGTATCCAGGAAGGCTTCAGAATCGTTGACCTTGCTACCGAAGAGGTTATCAAGAACCTTCGTCCCGGTGTAACAGAGCTTGCTATGGTTGGTGTAGCTCAGAGAGTTATCTACGAAAACGGCGCAGAATACGAAGGACTTCCCATGTACGTATTCAGCGAAAAGTCAACCAGCCACGCTATCTCACGTCCCAGCTACAGAGTAATTGAAAAGGGTGACGTTGTTCAGCTCAACCTTTCTGCAAAGATAGACGGTTACTCACCTGCAACAGGTCTCCCCGTTATCATGGGCAAGCTTGACGCAGAGAGAAGAAAGTACATCGACTTCTGCTACGAAATGCACAACTGGACATGTGAAAACCTTAAGGCAGGCATTCCTTCAAGCAAGGTTCCCCTTGAGTTCCTTCAGATGTTCAAGGACAGAGGCTTTGAAAAGAACTACGTTTACGGTCCTTGCCACGGAACAGGTATGATCGAGGTTGAAGCTCCTTGGATGGAAACAACCTCCGATTGGATGCTTGAAGAAAATATGACCTTCCAGGTTGACACCTTCATTTCGGGTCCCACCTTCGGTACAAGATGGGAGAAGGGCGTCGTTATCACTAAGGACGGCTGCAAGTCAATGACCAACATTCTCGAGAAGGGACTTATCGAGCTTGACTTCTAATGCTATCGGCAAGAAGCTGTGGCTCATCCCTGACTGCGAACTTCCCCCCGAAGGAGAGGGCGTGCTTAAGGGACACGAGTCTGTAATCGTTGTAAACGACAGCGACGTTGACGCCGTAATTAAAGTACATATCTACTTTGCCGACAGAGACGGTATTGATACTATCGAATGGCACGTAGGAAAAGACAGAGTAAGATGCTTCAGAATGAACAACCTTGAGGATATGTGTGGATACAAGGTTCCTCTTGAAACACAGTACGCTATGAAGCTGGTTTCAAACACCAACGTTGTCGTTCAGTACGGAAGACTTGACAACCGTCAGACAAATCTTGCTTATTATACCACAATGGCATATTCCGAATAATCCATTAATACAAAAAGACGGCTCGTTGCCGTCTTTTTGCAAAAGGAGAATTATTATGAAATTACATCTTAAAAAATATTTCTTTACAGATAAGGAGACCGTAATTGCCGAGCACGGCTCCCTCAAAGCCACTGCATTCCGTTATTCCACCGGCGTTGAGGCGTTGAAGGTAGAAAACGAAGAGGGCTATTTCGTTATTCTTCCCTTTATGGGACAACAGCTCTGGGACTTCAACTTCGGTGGCAAGGACCTTAAAATGATAACCACCATCAAGGAGCCCGTTCCCGACGTAAAGTACCTTATGACCTACGGTGGCTTCCTCTATCACTGTGGAATTAACTCCTTCGGCGCTCCCGATGCAGACCACCCTCAGCACGGCGAGATTCCCAACGTTGATTATCAGAGCGCATACCTTGAGGTAGGCTGTGACGAAAAGGGCAAGTATATGACCGTTGGTGGCACCTATTCCTACGACGTGGCTTTCGTTAAGAAGTACGACTTCTCTCCCGAGTGCCGTCTCTACGAGGGCGCAAACAAGGTGAGAATTGACGTTAAGCTTGAAAACAAGAGAGCAGAGCCCATGGAATATATGTACCTCTGCCACATCAACTTCCGTCCCTTCAACAACGCAAAGCTCATTTACAGCGTTCCCCGTGACCTTGACCACATCAAGATTCACAAAATCGTTCCGGCAACCCTTCCCGAGGAAGCTCAGAAGAAGCTTTCAGGATATATGGAGGCTCTTGAAGGCGACCTTTCCATTATGGATAAGGTTGGCAACGATAAGGAATGCTATATCCCCGAAATCTGCTTCAGAATGTCCTACGTTCCCGACGAAGAGGGCAGAGGACACACCATGCAGTACGTTGAGGGCGAGGGTGCTTGCTACGTAAGTCACCCCGTTGACGCGCTTCCTCACCCTGTTCGCTGGATATCAAGAACACCCATCGAGGACGCTATGGGTATGATTCTTCCTGCAACGGGCGAGCATCTCGGCTACGAGAGAGCAAAGCAGGACGGCTTTATCAAGTATCTTGACGGCTTCTCAACCCTTGAATTCTATATGGAAGTAGGCTTCATCACCGACGCCGAAGCAAAGGCAGTAGCAGAAAAGATAAACAAGCTTGTATAAAAGCAAAGCGAAGCTTTGCGATGAATTGCAACCTGTCGGTTGCATGAATTGAAAACAAAGTTTTCATGAATTGCACCTTACGGGCATTTCGGAACGAAGCCAAAGGCTTCGATAAAATTAATATTAAAAATGCTTGCATTTTTACCTTAATGAAATTCGAAGAATTTCAATTCATGGAGCTAAGCGAGAATTCATGGTGGAAACACCAATTCATGATGCGATAGCATCAAATCATTAAAAAAAGGCTGTAAAAACTATCAGTTTTTACAGCCTTTTTTTGTTATAATATTGAAATATGTGATTTTTTGTGATAAAATATTTCATAACTAATAATATGTGAGGCTTTTTTATGAAATTTACTCCTGCTCTTTTTGAGTGTATGCGCTCATATTCCAAGTCACAGCTTGTAAAGGATATCATTGCAGGCATTATCGTTGCAATTATTGCGCTGCCCCTCTCAATCGCTCTTGCCATTGCGTCGGGCGTAGGACCTCAGATAGGACTTTACACTGCTATCGTTGCAGGCTTTCTTATTTCCTTGCTGGGTGGAAGCCGTGTTCAGATAGCAGGTCCCACTGCAGCCTTTGCCGGAATCGTTGCAGGTATCGTTGCCGAAAAGGGAATGAACGGACTGGTAATTGCCACCCTTATGGCAGGCGCAGTTCTGGTGCTGATGGGACTTTTAAGACTTGGTGGACTTATTCGCTTTATTCCACATACCATAACCGTAGGCTTCACCTCGGGTATTGCCCTGACCATACTTATCGGTCAGTTGAAGGACTTCTTCGGACTTACCTTCACTCACTCTCCCGTTGAAACCGTTGAAAAAATAGAGGAGGTTTTTGCTACCTTCTCAACGGTCAACCTCACGGCAGTAGCAGTGGGCGTGGCGTCACTCCTTATACTTATACTTTTACCCAAGCTTTTGCCCAAGGTTCCTGCATCTCTCGTTGCCGTTATCATAATGGCGCTTGCAGTTAAACTTTTCTCCCTGGACGTTAATACAATCGGCTCTCTCTATCCCGATATGCCTCTTGGACTTCCCAAGCTTGCGCTTCCGTCCTTTGAGGGAGTTGATATAGTGGGACTTATCCCCGATGCCGTTACCATTGCCGTGCTTGCAGCAGTTGAATCTCTGCTCTCCTGCGTTGTTGCCGATAAAATGATAGACGCCAAGCACAACTCCAACGTGGAGCTTGTGGCTCAGGGCGTAGGAAATATCGGCTCGGCGCTTTTCGGTGGAATTCCTGCAACAGGCGCTATTGCCCGTACTGCCGCCAACATCAAAAACGGTGGCAGAACACCCATAGCAGGTATGGTTCACGCTATAATGCTTCTCGGCGTTCTGGCAATCTTTATGCCCTACGCCTCACTCATTCCTATGCCCACCATTGCAGCCGTGCTTTTCGTGGTTGCCTATAATATGAGCGAATGGCGTGAGTTTGTGGGAATCGTTAAAAAGCCCTCTCTCACAGACACCTTCGTGCTTATCTTAACCTTCGTTCTTACAGTAGTTTTTGACCTGGTGGTTGCCATTGCAGTTGGACTTGTGGTTCACTACGTTATATTTTTCATTAAAAAAATAGGAAAGGATAAAAACAATGGATAATCTTGACCTTAAAATTTTATCGTGCTTAAAGGAAAACTCCCGTATGAACGCTACTGCAATAGGAGAGAAGGTAAATCTGTCCACCTCTGCCTTGCTGGAGCGTATTAAAAAGCTTGAAGCCTCGGGCGTCATAATGAAGTATACTGCCATTATAGACAACGAAAAGATAGGCAAGGGAATAACCGTCTTTATTTCGGTAAGTCTTGAGCATCCCAAGTATGACGAGAGCTTCCGTGAAGCAATAGCGCAGAACGAGGAAATAATCGAGTGCCACTACGTAACGGGCGACTACGACTATATGCTCAAGGGCATTACGGGCTCCAGCCAATCCCTTGAAAAGCTTATTAACTTTGTGAAGAGCATCAACGGTGTCAGCCACACCAAAACTCTTGTGGTAATGACCACCACAAAAAACGAGTTCACTTCAATACAGTAATTAATTAAATGAAAGGAAATATACCTATGAGAAAATTTTTGCTGATAATGAGCATAGTGCTTTGCTTCGCTCTGACTCTTTGTCTTGCCTCCTGCAACGAAGAGGAGAAAACGGAGGGTAATGGGGAAGATCAGAACGTTTCTGAGCCTGCTACCGACGACACCGTAGCCGAGGGGGCAGAAAGCAAGGACGAGCCTGCAGAGGAAAAAGAAGAAGAGAAACAGCCCGAAGAGAAAGTGAAAGAAAAGCTTACCACAGACCTTGCTCTTTCTCCTTATCTTGTGAGAGCAGCGAGTGAAAAGAACGGACTTTACGGATACGTTGACGTCAGAACGGGACAGTACGCTATACAGCCTCAGTTCACCTACGGAGACATTACCTTTGACGAGGACGGCTGGGCGTGCGTTTCTACAGAAAACGGAGGCACCGTTATAAATACAAGTGGCGAATTCCTTTTCGAGCTTGGCGAAATAGAGGACAAGGTAAACTACGAGGGCGACGCTATCGTTGTTAAAAAGGGAGATAAGTGCTATCTCTACCACGGCGCAGATTACGTGTGCGAGCTTAAATGCGACGACGAAACCCTCAAGCTCAGACCCACCAGCGCATTTGCGAAGGACTACGGCTACAACAGTATGTACACCCCCGACAGATACATCGTTGTGGGCGCTTCAAAGCCCGAAAAGAGTGGCTTTGCATACTACCTCTGGTTTGACAGAGACGGCAAGCTTCTTTACAAGGCAGATAAGCTTGGCTCCTTTGCAGGAGACGAGACCGGTTACTACCATTTTGCCGACAATCAGGTTACGAAAATTGATTTGAACGGAAACGTTATCGAGCAGATACCTACGAAATCAAGCGTACACAACGTTTCATACGACGGCGACAATTGGTACGCCATGATTGACGGAACTGTTTATACAAACGGCTTTACACCCGTTGCAGTTCAGGTCAGATTTAACCCTCAGGATTCATTCAACGTTATGGCAGGCGACGGAATACTTAAAATAAACGATATGTACCTTGACTCAACCTACAGCCGTTTCTATTCCTTCTATATCGACGATTACTCCTACGGCTTCCAGAACGGCTATGCAAAGGTTGACGACGGTGGCTTGGGCGCCTGGGGTGGAGATTTCGACGGCTATATAGACACTCAGGGCAACCCCGTTTATGAAATTACCGACAAGGATAACTTCGACTCCTACACAAGCATTCTTCCCGACGGATATTTCATTTTCGGAAACGATAATAACCGTTACGGAATAATGAAGCTGGACGGAACTGTTGTCATTGAGCCTACCTATACCTCGCTTTACACGAGAGAAAACGGCAGACACGCATAAATAAAGCGATGTGCCATCGCAATTAAATGCAGAATGTAAAATGCAAAATGCAGAATAAACGTTAAGTTGCCTTCGGAAATTTTCAATCGAAGAAAATTTCGCATAGCGAAATTATCCTTAATTCTGCATTCATCATTCATCATTCTGCATTTTCTTTTGTCCCATTGACAAAATTCTATTTATGTGCTATATTAGTTTCATGCAGAGTAGAGTCAACTGCGTAAAGTGCTTATCGGACGGGGAGTTGCCGATTTGACGAAGGAGTTCCGCGGTAGTTTGGCTCGCATCCCGCTGCTACAATTAAAGAGACTCTTATTGCCTCCTTAATGGTAGCTTACTATAAGGAGGTATTTTTTTATGCTCAAAACAAGTGCAAAAAAACTGACTTGCGCCGCAATGTTCACTGCCATGAGCCTTGTCATCGGTATCTTTTGTAAGAACTTTATGAACTTCGGAGGTGGACTTTTCAGAGTCACCTTTGAAAATCTGCCCATAATTCTGGCAGGAATATATCTTGGGTCCGTGGCAGGAGGCTTGGTTGGATGCGCGTCCGACCTTATAAGCTACGTTCTGTCCTCACAGATTTATCCACCCAATTTCATCGTAACCTTCGGCGCCGTCACCATAGGAGTGGTGTCGGGTGTGGTTGCAAGATACGTAATAAAAAAGCAAGGCTACGCACAGATTATAGTTTCTGCCCTTACAGCTCACCTAATCGGCTCGGTCATCATTAAATCTGCAGGACTCTACGTTTTTTACGGAATAGCAGTGCTATGGAGAGTGCCTCTGTATTTCGTGATTGCAAGCGTTGAAATTATAATTATGTGTTTATTGTACAGAAATACAAATTTCAGAAATCTCGTTAACGGCTTCAACGCCACAGGAGGTAACCGTGACCTACGAAAAGGCTCTTGAATATATTCACTCGGTGAGCTGGAAGGGGAGCCGTCCCGGACTTGAACGCACGAGAGAGCTTCTCACCCTTATGGGTAACCCCGAGAAGAAGCTCAGCTTCATACATATAGCAGGCACCAACGGAAAGGGCTCCACGGCGTCAATGTCGGCAAACGTGCTACTCAGTGCAGGGTATAAGGTGGGACTTTACACCTCTCCCTTTATATTTGAGTTCAACGAAAGAATGAGGGTGAACGGCGAGAATATCTCAAACCAAGAGCTTGCCGAAATAACCGAGTTTGTTATGCCCCTTGCAGAGTCAATGGAGGACAAGCCCACCGAATTTGAGCTTGTTACCTGCATTGCCTTCGAGTATTTTTACCGTCACCGATGCGATATAGTATGTCTTGAGGTGGGAATGGGTGGTGAGCTTGACTCCACCAACGTTATAGAGCCACCCGTTGCCTCGGTCATTACCAATATCGGCCTTGACCATACCGAGTTTCTGGGCGATACCCTTGAAAAAATCGCCGAAACTAAATCCAAGATTATAAAAGAGAACTCAATTGCCGTGGTTTACCCCTCAACGCCAAGCGTTGAAGAGGTGATTGAGAAAAGATGCAAGGAGGTCAACTCCCTTTTTCTGAAAGCCGATTTTGAGGCAGTAGTACCCGTCAGCGCGTCTCTTGAATTCCAAGAGTTTGATTGGAAGGGGCTTAAAAGCATTAAATTGCATCTGCTGGGAGAGCATCAGCTGAAAAACGTGGCTACAGTCCTCACCCTTATGGAAGCCCTTCGTTCAAAGGGCTTTGCCATAACCGACCAGGCAATCCGAGAGGGTATTGAAACGGCTGTGTGGCAGGGCAGATTTGAGGTAGTGAGCCACAACCCTCTTTTCGTGGTTGACGGTGGTCATAACCCACAGTGTATAGAATCCCTTGTAAAGAACGTAAAGAGCTATATCACCCAAAGACCTCTTATCGTTCTCACAGGAGTTCTTGCCGATAAGGATTACAATTCGATGTATAGCGAAATGTCAAGCCTTGCCGATGAGTTTGTTACCGTCACTCCACCCAATCCCCGTGCATTGACCTCTGACAAGCTTGCAGAGTATATTATCTCTCTCGGCAAAAAAGCCACCCCTTGCAACAGCATCGCCGAGGGCGTAGCTCTCGCCAAAGCAAAGGCAGGGGAGAGGGGCGCCGTCCTCGCCTACGGCTCACTTTATATGGTGGCAGACGTAGAGCAAAATGCAAAAGCATTTTGCAATGAAATCCGACGTTGAGTCGGATGAAATCGACTTCGTCGATGAAATTCGCTTTTTAGCGAATGAAATGTTTGCTTCGCAAAGGTTGAGGTTGATTTGCTTCGCAAATCTTCAAAATAAAGGAAATGAAAAATGAAAAAGCTATTTATACTTTTACTCGTTGCTTGTGCCCTCGTGCTTGTGTCCTGTGGTGAAAACGAAGCTTCACAAGCAGAAATAAACAACGCCGAAGAAAAGCAGTTAATTCCTTCGGATATCAGCGAAAATATGGCACAACAGCTTTTGAACGGAGAAATTAAGGTTGATAATTACGGAGATAAGAATAACCTTACGGTTGCCGAAATCGGCTATTTCGGAACGCCCTTGAAATATACCCTTGTGGATTTGGACGAGGACGGGGCAAGAGAGCTGGTGGTGGTGTTCGCCCCATCGGAAGACCGAATAATAATAGACGTGAGTGAAGGCACAAGTACTGCTTATTATCTCCCTATCAGATGGTATAGCGATATAAAGAAGGACGGAACGGCAGGCTGGAGCGCCAGCGCCTTCGAACACGGAATTCGTAAAATAAAGCTCTCCAACGGTGAGGTTGAGCTTGAGGATATTATCGTTTACAATACCAATGACGGAATATTCCGAGTAAACGGAAAAGACGTCACCAAGGAAGAATGTAATATAGCTTTATCCCGTCAAGATGAAAAAGAAGCAGTTGAATGGATAGATATTGAATAAATAAACGGACAGATTAGCGTGTTCTCCGTTAAGCATAATACGCTAATCTGTCCGTTTTATTTGCATAATATAATAACAATGCACATATAATATATTGACAACGCAAATAAAATGTGTTATATTATATGTGAAAGGAGTTGATTATATGGCTATCACTAACGTAACGATGCGAATGGATGAAGAACTGAAAGCACAGCTTCAGGAGCTTGTGTCTAATCTTGGAATGGATATGACAACGTTTTTTACCTTGTCGGCAAAGCAGGCAGTGAGAGAACAGAGAATACCTTTTGATATTACTATGCGTATACCCAATGCAGAGACTCTTGAAGCTATTGCAGAGGTCAAGGCTATGAAGAATGACGAAACCCTTGGAAAAAAGTATACCGACGTTGATGAAATGATGAGGGAGATATTGAAATAATGTATTTTATCAAGTACACCTCAAAATTTCAAAAGGATTTAAAGCGTATACAAAAAAGAGGGTATGACCTCTCCTTGATAACGGAAATTATAAAAAAGCTTGCCAATGGTGAGAAGCTTCCCGAGAGGAACAAGGACCACTCACTTTCGGGCAACTTTGAGGGCTGTCGTGAATGTCATATAACGCCCGATTGGTTATTGATTTACGAAATATACGACAAGGATTTGATTTTGTATCTTACAAGAACGGGTACACACAGCGATTTATTCAGATAACAGAAAACGGACGGCAATGAGGATGTTCTTAGCGAAGAATTTAAAAGCTTCACTAAGCGAGAGCCCAATATTTTTATAGCAAACAGAAAGAGAGAACAAATCGGTTTAAACACCGAAACGTTCTCTCTTTTTTTGTCAAGTGATATATTCGCAGAGCGAATGCGATATAACCTCGTTTTACTCGGTTGCGATATACCTCGCTATGCTCGGTGCGATATGATATAAATCCTTTCACGCCTCGCAAGGCATATCGCTTGCGTAGCAAATATCGCTCTCGTCAGAGAATATCGCAAATCTCGCAAGGGATTTATATCGTTGCGTGTTCTCCGTTAAGGATAACACGCTAATCTGTCCGTTATTTATTCATTTCACGCTTGTCACATCTGCCCAAAAGATAATCAAGGGAAACCTTGTGAAAATCGGCAATTTTAATCAGCGTAGTAGTTGGAATGTCTATGTCTCCACGCTCGTAATTGCTGTAAACACGCTGACTGCAAGAGAGAATTTTACCCATTTCGGTCTGTGTCAAGTCCTTATCCTCGCGCAAATTCCGTATACGTGGATAAAACGGCATAAATCCCCCTCGCTTTCTATTGATAATTTTGTGTGAATCACATAATTATTATACATAGAAAGTTTTTCGCTATTGACTTTTAGCGAATATTTCGCTATAATGTTTTCGTAATAAAATATAAAGGAGTTAAAAATGAAAAACACAATCAAAATACTATTTTTGGCAATAGGACTCTGCATTTTGCTTTCTGTTGCTTCACTCGCAGACGACGTAAGCAGTGTAGTAGACAACGTAAGTGTTTCTTACGACAAGGGGTACACAACTCTTACTATCGACAGCATTAATTACACAGTTGACAATTTTAACGGTACTGCCGAAAACCAGCTTGCATTCTACAATGCCGACGGTACAGTGAGCGACGTTGCAGTATTTGACGAATACGGCGTATTCACAGACGAGTTCAAGAACATCATTTGGAAAGAACAGGTTACAAGAGTTATCGACGTTGACGGCGACGGTATCGTTGACAGATTCGTAATGGCTCCCAAGACTGCATACAAGGTAGAATATATCAAGACGGTTGATACAGTTCCCACAGTTTACTACAAGGTGCTTGACGGTACAGGCTCACTCCTTAATGCTCCTGCTGCAAGCTTTACAGCAACTCTTGCTAAGGGTGACGTATTCGTAGCAGCTAATCTTGGCGACACTATTTACACAACTGTCGTTGCTCCCGTTACAACATACGCTACAAAGCTCAGCACAAAGACTATCACTCTTAACGGGGTTGGCGCAGTTAAGTATACAGACATTACAGTTGAAGGTGTATATGACATGTCCTTCAGCGCAACTGACGTTCTAGGCACTGACAAGGAAGCGCTCTACTGGATTTACAATGGACAGGTTCTTTCATGTGACCTTTCTGCAACAGTAGCTTCAGAATACAAGATAGCAATCCTTAAGGAAGTTGTTGCAAACGACGTAGCGCTTGATCCAACAACAATGGAAGTCGCAATGACATACAGTGCAGTTCTCATCATCGACGGTGTTGAAACAACTGTAACTCTTAAGGAAGTAGTTGTTGCAGGTGAAACAAAGACTGTAGCTCAGGCTTACGACCTTTACAGGGCTACTACAGACATGGCGACCGGCAAGATAGTTTACGTTTACGAGCTCGTAGCAGCTTACACTGAAGACGACGGTCTTTACACTCTTACAATCAACGCTGACCTTGACGGCGCAGACGATTCAGAAACTACTGACGTAGTTGAAGGTACAACATACGTTAAGGTTGATGCTCCTGCAGCTATCAAGTACAATGCAACCACAGGTCTTTACACAGTTGGCGATTACAACAGAGTTGTTCTTGATGACGATTCGGTAATTTTCTACAAATATATGGTAGAAACAGGTCCGGCTGCTGGCTTCATCGACCTTGGTAAGTACACTAAGGCTAACATCACAGCTAAGTCATTTGAAAAGGCTATTTCAGACGTAGCATATCTCACATACGATGAAACAACTGAGATGTACACTCTTATTGCAACAGTTGTTAACGGCGAAATCGAAGGCGCATATGAAGATACAGTTTCTTACCTAAAAGACGGTCGCCTTATTTTATATGCCCCCGTAGATTCTAACGTTGTTCTTGGTGACGACGGCAATATCTACAACGAGTACGTATTCATGGACAACGATACCCTTACAACTAAGGATGCATTTGTGGATACAGAGGTTCTTGCTGTCGAAGCAAACGACACAAAAGAAGGCAAGCTTTACGGCTGGGATCCTTATCTTGGAGTATACGAAGAAATCAATTCCGATTGTAACCTTAACACCATTGGTGACATCGTAATCAAGGATATAATCACTGATTACAACATCATCTACGATGAATATGGCGGATTCAAGGTTGACGAAACTGTTACCATTTGGGGACTTTCCAAGGCAGGCAATCATAGCTCTTACACGAGATATACACTTTCAAATCTTGCAGATATGCTTAATGTTGCCAAGATGAATGAAAAAGAACTTCAGGCACTTGTTATTCGCTATAGGGATGAAAACGACAACTATATTATCTCGTCTATTATCGTCAATGTGATTGACGATGAAGGAACGTTCGTAGAAGATATAATCTTCGACAACTATTTTGGACTTGACCATACCTGCCATCCCGCTGAGCCTGAAGAGCCCGACGAGCCCACTGAACCTGATGAGCCTTCAGCTGATGCAATAAAGCTTGTTGAAACTACAGTAAAGTCAAGACCCGGAAAATCTGTAACAGTGCCTCTCGTTATAGCAGATAATACAGGCCTTGCCGGATTACAGCTTAAGGTCTCCTATGATAACGGCTTAACACTTGAAGCAATAGAAATGGGCGATGCACTTACAAGCCTGACTTATACAGCTCCCGGATCCTTGACGGCAAACCCCATAACGATTCTTCTTGACGGTGAAAGCGCAGATACTACAAATGGAACTGTATTAACGCTAACGTTTAAAGTAGATGCCGATGCTGAAGAAGGAGAATACAACGTAAGCGTTGAGGTGGTGGATGCTTATGACGACGATATGGAGACGGTTGAGGTGAGCGATACCACTCTTACTGTTAAGGTAAAAAACTATCTCCCCGGTGACGTAAACGGTGACGGAGAGGTAAGTGCAAGAGATGTAACAACCCTTCGCCGATATATCGCCGGTGGTTATACTTTGACTTTTGTAGAAGAAGCACTTGACATAAACGGTGACGGAGAGGTAAGTGCAAGAGACATTACCATGCTTCGTCGATATATTGCCAGAGGATACGGCATCGAACTTGAATAAAGAGGGATAAAATGAAAAATACGCTTAAAATATTATTTTTGGCAATAAGCCTTTGCGTTTTGCTTTCGGTTACTTCGCTTGCAGACGGTGTAAGCTTGACAGTAAGCAGTGTAAGAGTTTCTCCCGAAAGCCAAAGTGCAGAAGTAACGATTTCACTTTCAGGCAATACCGGTCTTTCCGGACTTCAGCTTTCTATGTCTTACGAAGAAGGCCTTGTGCTTGAAGGAATAACAAGAGGCGATGGACTTGGAAGTATGACTTATACTAAACCGAATGATCTCACGGATAACCCCATAAGCCTTCTTCTTGATGCAGAAACTGACGATTCCTCCAACGGACTTCTGTATACGCTTTCCTTTTCTCTTCCTACTGAAAAGAAGGCTGAATATTCGGTTAACGTCAGCGTTGTTGATGCATATGATTTTGATTTAAATACTGTTGACGTTGCCGTTACTAACGGAAAAATATCAATAGAACAACCCGATGATTCACTTACTTACCTTGGCACCTCACTTATTCTTGACGGCTCTATTGGTGTTAAGATGTCCTTTGAGTATGACAGTCAGGTGGTTGATGCTGAATCTCTTACAATGACGGGTGTTATTACCGATTCAAGCACAAGCACCTCGAAAGAGGTTGACGTTCCCGTAACTTTTGACGAGGATGGAAAGACTGTTTACGGAATCGTATACGTTGCGCCAAAGGACATAGATAACGTTTCGGTAAACGTTACCATTTCGGCTAAAACTGTAAACGGAGCAGAGCTGACAGTTGACAATATTCCTTCAATTACAGTCCCTGCATATATATCCGTAATTAAAGATTATGCCGAAACAAACGAGGAATATGCGAAGGCTCTTGACCTTGTTTTAGCACTTGAAAAATATTGCGACTATGCAGACAAGTATTTTGATAAGAGTGTAACAGAGGTTGACGAAATAGAGCTTACCGATGCACAGAAGAGAAGAATAGAGGGCTTTGCAATTGCCCCACAGGTGTCGGTCGCAAATCTCGGCGCCATTAAATACTATTCGTCTTCTCTCATACTTAACGAAACGGTGACAATCCGTCACTATTTTACAGTAACAGGCGAAATAAATCTCAATGACTATACCGTTGAGGGCGCCAACGAATTAAAGAAAGCCAAGGGCAATAACAATCTGGTGTATATTGATATAACCGACATTCCTGCCCAAAAGCTCAGCGAATATTGGACTGCAAAGATAAGCTATGCAGACAGCAGTATGACAGTAAAGTTCTCGCCCCTTAACTACGCAGGTCTTATCTATGAGTCGGATGACGCAAAGCTCAGAAACCTTGTAAAATCTATAGCCGAATATTCATACCAGGCTGATTTGTACACAGGTAAAGCCGATGAAGTTATAACACCTGACGAAAACGAAACAGAAATAGACAAGTGGTAAAACAAAAAAGGAACTATTTTATTGTAAATTTGCCAATGGCAAACTATTCTTCATTCTACGACTCACTACACCCTCACACATTGTTCGGGTTTCGTTCCCTGTACGGCTTGCACTTTTATCGGCTTCGCTGATTCGCTACGCCGTAAAAGCACCCCGCACGTGCATTTTGCATTCAATGAACGTTCTTTGTTTCCACAAAGCACGCTCATTGGCACGGCATAGGTAGAAAAAAGCACGTTCTGATTTACGTCGAAGTTGTCAACTGCCTTTATCAGACCTACGCACCCTACTTGAAACAGGTCGTCGGAGCATTCTCCACGGCCTGTAAATTTTTGTATAACACTGAGTACAAGTCTTAAATTTCCACAGATAAGCTCGTCACGGGCAGACTCGTCTCCGTTTTTCATTTTCTTTAAAAGCTCTGTTTTTTCATCGTTGGTCAGTACCTTAAGCTTGGCAGTGTTGACACCGCATATCTCAACTTTATTGTACATAATTTTTTCCTCCGTTTTCTTAATAAGAGTATTACCGAGAAAGAGTGCAATTATTAGAAAATTATTTGGTGAATATTTGAATATTTTTTTGTTTTGCGTATTTACAAAATGAATAAAATAATGTATAATAATTTGGATAAAAAGAATATTTAGAAAAGGAAGATGAAAAAATGAGCAAAGTTATTGTTGAAACCTCGGCAAGACACGTGCATCTCAGCGCAGAGCATCTTGAAATCCTTTTCGGCAAGGGCGCAGAGCTCACCGTTAAGAAGATGCTTTCACAGCCCGGTCAGTTCGCTTGTGAGGAGCGAGTTACCGTTGAGGGTCCCAAGAATGCAATCAAGAACGTTAGTATTCTCGGTCCCGTAAGAAAGGCTACTCAGGTAGAGCTTTCTCTCACCGATGCAAGAACTATCGGTCTTTCGGCTCCCATTCGTGAGTCGGGCGACATTGCAGGAACACCCGGTTGTAAGATTATCGGTCCTTGTGGAGAGGTAGAAATTGCAGAGGGCGTTATCGCAGCAAAGCGTCACATTCACCTTACTCCTGCCGATGCAAAGGAGTTCGGAGTTGAGGACAAGGAAATCGTTTCGGTTAAGATTGACGGCGAGCGTGGACTTGTTTTCGGCGACGTAGTAGTAAGAGTAAACGAAAACTTCGCAGCTGCAATGCATATCGACACAGACGAGTCAAATGCTTCAGCAGCATTCGGCGAGGTTTGGGGCGAAATAGTAAAATAATTATATAAAGGAGATAAAAAAATGACAGACCACATTTTTTATTCACACGAAGTGGAAAATATGTGCACAGTTGCCAAGGGTCCTCACCACGGACCTGCTCCCATTCCCGAAGAAGGAAGATGGGTAAAGGCTTATGAAATCAAGGACATTTCAGGTCTTTCACACGGTATCGGCTGGTGCGCACCTCAGCAGGGATGCTGCAAGCTCACACTTAACGTAAAGGACGGTATCATCGAAGAGGCTCTCGTTGAGACTCTTGGTTGCTCGGGTATGACCCACTCAGCAGCTATGGCTGCAGAAATTCTTCAGGGCAAGACACTCCTTGAAGCGCTTAACACCGACCTTGTATGCGACGCTATCAACGTTGCAATGAGAGAAATCTTCAAGCAGCTCGTTTACGGACGCAGCCAGACAGCTTTCTCTGAAAACGGACTTCCCATCGGTGCTTCTCTTGAAGACCTTGGTAAGGGACTTCGTTCACAGGTTGGTACTATGTTCGGTACCAAGACTAAGGGCGTTCGCTATCTCGAAATGGCTGAGGGCTACGTGCTTAACATCGCTCTTGACGAAAACAACGAGGTTACAGGCTACAAGTTTGTTAACCTTGGTAAGATGATGGATGCTATCAAGGCAGGCAAGGACCCCAAGGAAGCATACGAATCAAATATCAAGACCTACGGTCGATATGACGGCGCAGCTAAATATATCGATCCCAGACACGAGTAAGAAAGGGGGATAAACTAATGTCTAACGAAGTAAAATTTGAAGGTAAAGAAAGAAGATTGGCAGGCATTATCGCTTGCATGAACGAGTACGGAATCAAAGACCTTGAGGACGCTCGTCAGATTTGTCTTGACAAAGGCGTTGACCCCGATGCAATAGTAAAGGGAATTCAGCCCATCGCATTTGAAAACGCAGCTTGGGCATATACACTTGGATGCGCAATCGCACTCAAGAAGGGTGTTAAGACTGCCGCTGATGCTGCAGAGTGCATCGGTGTAGGTCTCCAGGCATTCTGTATCCCCGGTTCAGTTGCTGCTAACCGTAAGGTTGGTCTCGGCCACGGTAACCTTGGCGCAATGCTTCTCAGAGAAGAAACAAAGTGCTTCTGCTTCCTTGCAGGACACGAGTCATTCGCTGCAGCAGAGGGCGCTATCGGTATCGCAAGAAACGCTAACAAGGTAAGAAAAGAGCCCCTTCGTGTCGTTCTTAACGGTCTCGGCAAGGACGCAGCTTATATCATCGCTCGTATCAACGGCTTCACATACGTTGAAACAGATTACGATCCCTATGCAGACGAGCTTACAATCGTTCGTGAGGTTGCTTTCTCCGACGGAGATAAGGCAAAGGTTCGTTGCTACGGTGCAAACGACGTTTCAGAAGGCGTTGCAATTATGAAGAAGGAAAACGTTGGCGTTTCCATCACAGGTAACTCCACTAACCCCACAAGATTCCAGCACCCCGTTGCAGGAACCTACAAGAAGTGGGCTATTGAGAACGGCGTTAAGTACTTCTCAGTTGCATCAGGTGGTGGTACAGGCCGTACACTTCACCCCGATAATATGGCAGCAGGCCCTGCTTCATACGGTCTCACAGACACAATGGGACGTATGCACGGCGACGCTCAGTTCGCAGGCTCATCCTCAGTTCCCGCTCACGTAGAAATGATGGGACTTATCGGCGCAGGTAACAACCCCATGGTTGGTATGACCGTTGCATGTGCAGTTGCTATCGAAGAGGCAATGAACAAGTAAGACTTGTTCAATGAAATTTGCCCGTTAACACGGTCAAATGAAATTCGATTGAGTCGAATGAAATGCTAAAGCATGAAATGCCCCACAGAATTTCTGTGGGGCATATTTGCTAAGGTCGGCGCAAATTTCATTTCATGAATTCCGTGAATTCATTTCAAGACGGTGCAAAGCATCGTCATTTCATGCACGGAGTGCATTTCATTATTCATCATAGGAGGATTTATGGCAGACAATATACTTATAGACCTGTCTATCGAATTTGCAGTAAATATTGTAAATTGGTGTGACGGCATAAAAGGGAAATCCGTACTTACAAATCAACTCATTCGCAGTGGTACGAGTATTGGTGCAAATATCCACGAAGGTAACTATGCAAACAGCAGAGCTGATTTTGTCGCAAAGTTTCAAATTGCCTTGAAGGAGTGTTTTGAAACGGAATATTGGCTTGAGATTTTTTACAGAACAAATATTATGACAAAAGAAACCTATGATACGTTTAAAAACGACAGTGGTAAAATCAGAAAAATACTCATTTCTTCTATCAATACTGCTAAAGCAAATATGAACAAGTAAGACTTGTTCAATGAAATTTGCCCGTTAACACGGTCAAATGAAATTCGATTGAGTCGAATGAAATGCCCCACAGAATTTCTGTGGGGCATATTTTGTTGCAAAAGTTTCGTTTTTGTGTTACACTTAATAATAATAACTTAGAAAATATGGTGAGGTGACGTTATGACGAAGGAAGAATTTTTTCTTTATTGCTTTGAGGAATACGGCGTAGCGCCCGACTATCCCTTTACGGGCAAAAAGGACAGAGACACGGCAATATTCCGACATAGCCACAACAAAAAGTGGTTTGCTCTCACCATGGATATTCCCAAATCCAAGCTTGGTATTGAGAGTAACGAGGTGGCAACGGTTGTCAATATGAAGTATTCCGAGGATATGCTCACAGCCTTTGGCAGACCGAAGGGCGTTTACCCTGCCTATCATATGAACAAGCAACATTGGGTGTCGGTGCTTCTCGATACTGCCGATGAGGAGTTGGTTAAGCTGATTTTAGAGGAAAGCTATAGCTTGACCAAATAAACGCAATATGTAAAGGTAAAATAATATGTAAAAAAATGAAAATTATTGCCAAATTGCCAATTTTATGATACACTTAAATAAATAATCAATTTCAAGGAGAAATTTATGCCCGTATACGTATATTCAGATTCATGGAAAACCGATTGTATAGGTGTTCTTGAGGACGACGGACATTTCTATGACAGAAAATTCAATTATCTCGATTCTTCACCCCGTATGTCGCATTTTCTCGGAAGTGTAAGCTCAAGCGGATGCGTTTATTCAGACCCACAGAGAATTCATCAAATTGGCGTTATAGACGACTATGGAAAAATATATCGTGGCTGGAATATTCTGACCAATATTCCTGCTGAAACAGCCCCTCTCGGTTGCATGGAAGGGGATAAGGTTTATCGTGGTAACAGTACGTGGGGAGAATATCCTGCGGCATATCTTGACGGAGACGGAGATTACAGAGCTGCTGCGGCGGCGGCAATACTCTTTGTTCTTTGTAAGGACTCCTCGGGAGACGACGGAGAGGTATGGACGCCCTCAGATGACAGTTACACCCCACGCTATTCCGGAGGTGGTGGTGGAGGCGGTACAGCTGACCCGGGCTTCGTAAAGGGCTGTCTTATCACAATAGCCATATGCGTTCTTATCTTCTTCTTTGCCTGTGGAGACGAATGGCGTGAGAAGGATGAGGCGTATAAAGAGTGGGACGAAGCTCGTCATGAAGCTGTTATGGATGCTCTTGAAGAAAAAAGAGAAAAAGAAAAGATAGCGAATACACTCGGTTGGGTTATGCTCGGCGATAACTACGGAAGATATCGCGCAAGCTTCCTCAATGAAAATGCAAACGACACCTTTACCTTTACTTATACCGTCGGTGGAAATTCAACGGTTTCATTCGAGGTAACTCCCGATTACCGTGACCTTAAGCTTTCCTCGTATATATTATACAACGGTCAGGAGTATAACATAAGAAGCACCTTCGACCTGACCCCCGGCGACCAGATAGTCGTTATCGTCGAGCAAAAGGGTGGAACGGGATATTTCAACATATACGCTTACGAAAACTAATTAAAAAATCGCAGGACTTTTAGCCCTGCGATTATTTTACGTTGGTGCGTCCGACAAGATAGTCAAGTGTAACCTTATAGTATTCAGCCAGCTTGATTATAGCCCACAACGGAATTTCTCTTTCTCCTCGTTCATATCTTTGATAGACGGTTAATTGCATATTAAGATATTGAGCGATATCCTTTTGAGTTTTGTCGTTATCTTCGCGAAGGTCCCTGATTCGTTTGTATTTATACATATTTTCCTCAAAAACAGTATTATTATCATTTTATTCCATAAGGCTTTTTGTCGTTGGTTAAGCCTAAAATATAATCAACGGAGGTGTCATAGTATTTTGCAAGCATAATAAGCATTTCAAGAGGTATCTGCCTCTGTCCGTTCTCGTATTGAGAATAGGTGTTTTGCTTTACGTGCAAATACTCTGCAATAGTCTTTTGAGTCAAATCTCGGTCTTCTCTTAAATCCTTCAGCCTCATATGTTTCTCCTATGTGAATCTGTAAGCTTATTATACATTATCTCACTACGAGATGTCAATGGGCCTTTTTCTTTTATCATAAAACCCCTTCAATTCCCATAAAATGTACAAAATATATAGGAGTAGGTTTTATGAAAAGATTTATTTCTCTGGCACTTGCCATATTATTCGTTTTTTCTTTTACTGCATCAGCCGACCTTTTTGAAGACGAAATCCCCGTTTTTTCGGCAGACGATTACCTGATAGAGTCGGTTGAGTCGATGGACGTTTTTGCTCTTGAAAACAGTGTTTCGGGGGCAATTTTAATGGAAGCAGAAAGTGGCGAGGTGCTTTTTGAACAAAACCCCGACGAAAAGCTTCCCATCGCCTCGGTTACCAAAATAATGACGCTTTTGCTCTCGGTTGAAGCCATTGACAGTGGAGTGATAAGTCTGACCGACACGGTCACCGTCAGCGACTACGCAGCATCAATGGGTGGAAGTCAGGCGTTTATGGAGGCAGGGGAGCAGATGTCGGTTGACGATATGCTCAAAGCCATAGCCGTATCAAGCTGTAACGACGCTGCCGTAGCCATGGCAGAGCATCTTGCAGGAAGTGAAAGCGCCTTTGTGGAGAAAATGAATCAGCGTGCCGAGGAGCTTCAAATGACCTCTACCGATTTCGTGAACTGCACGGGGCTTGACGACAACGAAATGCACTATTCCTCGGCAAGAGACGTGGCGAAAATGTCAAGGGAGCTTCTCACTCACCCCATTATCTTCGACTATACTACCATATGGATGGACTCTATCAGGGGTGGCGAATTCGGACTTGCCAACACCAATAAGCTCATACGCTTTTACAACGGCGCCAACGGCTTGAAAACGGGCTCCACCTCAAAGGCGAGGTATTGCCTCAGCGCAAGCGCCCTTCGTGACGGAATGCAGCTTATTGCAGTAGTTCTGGGCTCACCCACAAGCGCAGAGCGTTTTTCTGCTGCCAAGGCGCTTTTGGACTACGGCTTTGCCAACTATTCTGTCTACCGACCGAAATCTGACTCGACGTACAATCTTAAGGTGTGGGGTGGAAAGGAAGATATGGCAAGGGGAGAGGCAGAGGTTAAAGCCCTGGTGCTGAAAAAGGGAGAGCAGAATAAAATTGAAGAAATAACCGAGCTTCCCGATTCTCTTAACGCTCCTCTGAAAAAGGGCGAGACTATAGGACGTGTGAAGTATATGATAGGTGACACCGTGGTTTATGAAAGTGAAATAAAGCTGAAGGACAGTATTGAAAAGGCTGGCTTTTTTGACAGATTTAACGACATATTACGGCGTGTTTTTTACTCGGCAAAATAGCACTTGCAAAAAATGTAATTATGTGCTATAATCTGTTGTAAAGCGTTTAGCTTTTTTTACGTAAAAAGAGAGGACTATTATATGAATAAAGGTATAGCAATAGTTGGTAACCTTTTGGTTGACCACGTAAAGCTTATTGACAGTTATCCTGCTCCCGGTATGCTTACCAATATAAGAGGAGTTTCCCAATGTGTAGGTGGTTGTGCGTGCAACACCGGCGCTGCCCTTGCAAAGATTGACCCCGAAATGAACGTAGTTGTTATAGGAAAGCTGGGCAACGACGCAGACGGAGATTACATAAAGGGTGTACTTTCAAATCTTGGCGTTAATATCGACGGAGTAATTACAATTGACGACAAGCCCACGTCCTTCACAGACGTTATGTCGGATATGTCGGCTAATGAAAGAACCTTCTTCCAGGCAAGAGGCGCAAACGCAGAGTTCTCTATTGACGATATAGACTTTGACAGACTTGACGTTGATATTTTCCATATCGGCTACGCACTTCTTCTTGACAAGTTTGACCAGCCCGACGACGAGTACGGAACGGTTATGGCAAGAGCCCTTGCTCGCGTTTCCGAAAGAGGAATAAAGACCTCGATCGACGTTGTCAGCGAGGTTGGTGACAGATTCAATAAAATCGTTACCCCCTGTCTTCCTCACTGTGACTATCTCATTTTCAACGAGGTTGAGGCGTCCAGAGTAACGGGTATCCCCGTGAGAGACGAAAACGGAAAGATTTCACAGAGTGGTATGAAGCAGGTTATAAACGAGCTGTTTGAAATGGGCGTTCGCGAGGTAGTTTGTATCCATGCACCCGAGGGTGGTTGGTATTCAAGAAAGGGTGAAGGCGTTTACTTCCAGCCCTCTCTTAATCTCTCAAGAGATATGATTAAGGGTAAGGTTGGCGCAGGTGACTCCTTCTGCGCAGGAATGCTCTACTCACTCTACCGTGAGTTTGACCCTGAATATTCACTTCGTGTTGCAGGTGCAGCTGCAGGCTGTAATCTTACCGAGGTAAATTCCATTGACGGTCTCAGAGCCTTTGATAAGATGATGGAATTTGAAAGTGAAATAGGATACGAAGCAGACTGATAATAAGGGGAGTCCTTTGGACTCCCTTTAAATATTAACCAAGAGGTTTATATGGAAATTTTACTTAACGACGGTAATATAGTAGTGTGTATAAAGCCCGTTGGCAAGGATTCCGAAAAAGAGGTGCCTGAGCTTTTGTCAGCCCAGCTTGGTGGGGAGATTTATACCGTACACCGACTTGACAAAAACGTTGGTGGCGTTATGGTATATGCCCGTAGCTCCTCCTCGGCAGCAATGCTTTCAAGGGCAATTCAGAACGGAGAGATGATAAAGGAATACCTTGCGCTCGTTCACGGCACTCCCAAGGAAAGTGGAGTTATGGAGGACCTGCTCTTTAAGGACTCCTCAAAAAACAAGGTGTACGTAGTGGACCGTGAAAGACGTGGCGTCAAGAGGGCAAAGCTGGAATATAGCGTGCTGAAGGCAGGGGAGACGTCTCTGGTGCATATAAGACTTCACACCGGCAGAAGCCATCAGATAAGAGTGCAGTTTGCCTCCCGTGGCTTTCCTCTCGTGGGTGACCGTAAGTACGGCGCTCACGACGATTATAAAGAGCCCTTTCTCTTTTCACACAAGATAACCTTTAACTATAAAGGAAAATCCGTATCATTCGTAGCAAATCCCGATTGGGCAAATTAAAAACGGTGTCGGCAAACAGTCCGACACCGTTTTAATTATATTCTTATGTTAACCGTTGCCATTGAGCTGTATTTCGCAAAGCCTCCCACAACCTTGTATAAGCGCTCCTCCTCGAACTCCTCTATAGTATCGGATTTGCCGGTCAGGTAGGCGTCAATCAGCATTTTAGCCGTATCAATTCTCGCTACCACACCACCATAGCGTATATCCATATTTTGCCAGCCAATGATCTTATTGTGCGCAAACCAAAGCTCCTTGTGGGCTGAATGTACCTTTTGAGTGGCTTCACGAAGCCTTGGCAGAAGCGTTTGGCTTATATGCTCAAGAGTGCTTCTGTCTTTTCCTTTATATGCAGGGACTGCTTTTTCGGCAATTTCGCATTTTATGGCAAGGTATCCAAAAACAAGCGTGGCAAAGCTGTAAAGGGACGACCACTTGCCATCGTATGCCGACATTTTTTCAGCGTGAAGCTTATAGTGTCCACTTCTCGGCTCTTGGAACAGATGATAATCGTAAAGCCCTTCCATTACGTCCTGCCAGAAAAGAGGCTTACCCAAAAACCTTGAATGATAGTCGGAGTAGATATGATGCTCGTCAAAAATATTATGGTACGCACTCATATTGTAAAATGCGTCGAAATCGCCACCGGTACAACGCTCAAAGCCTTTTCTTAAAACGGATTGGTCGGGAGCTACGTTATAGCACATCTCTGCAGTGAAGGAGAGATCCAAAAGATTTGCGAAAAGGTCACATTCAGCATTGTCGTTGCCCCAGATTGTCATCAGAAGCTCGTCAACGCCGGTTTTTCTACACGCCAGAATAGAATCCCTCGTGGTTTCAAAAGCGTAATTATGCTCGGGGAAATGACCTATCCAGCTCCACGTACCTCCTGCAAACATAACCCGTCTGTCAAGAGCCTTGTGCTTCATAAGCATTTTTTCATCGCAACCGGGACCCTCTCCGTAGTGCCAGAAAACAAGCTCCATTTCCTTTGGTATCTGTTCTTTGATTTCCTCTGTAATTACGGTGTTCACGTCGTAGTAAGAAAAGCCACTTTCCGACGCCGTACGGAAGTACATATCACTCCACATCATAGGACTGAGGGAATATTTGTTAATTATCCCCATAAGCCTTTGCATATACTCGTTGAAAATTTCGGCAGGGGGAACGTATCCGTGCTTATCGAGAAATCTGCCTCTGCCCATATCCCAGGCTTCGTCCATACCCACGTGGATACGCCTTGAACGGAAGCAACGGCTGGTTGTGGAAATAATTTTTTCAATCAACTCAAAGGTGGCGTCCTCTCGGGCAAGCATAACGGTTTCGGTGTCACGGATAGGGTACGCCACGTGCCACAAAAGGTATTTTTCCATATGTCCGTAGCACTCGATGCAGGGTACTACCTCGATGCCGTAGCCGTAGGCGTAATCGTCGATAGCACGAAGCTCGTCCTCGGTGTATCTGCCTCGCATATAACCGAAATAGGGATAATCCTCAAGCTTTATCATATCCTCGGTATAGAGCATAAGCATATTGTAGCCCATTGTGGCAAGATAATCAATCAGCGTGCAAACGGTTTCGACGGTAGGGGCAGCACACCTTGAAACGTCTACCATAGTACCTACGGTCTTAAAATGTCTGTCCTCGTATATCTCGAATTCATTGCCGTTTTTCAGGTTGTCTATAAGCAAAATCAATTCTCTGAAAAACTGATTTTTCGTTGTATAGTAAACTGTACCAACGTTATTTTTGAAGGAAGCGCCAAGCTTATCACCACAAACGGCGTTAACCGTCACCCCAGCCTCTGACAGAGTGAAATCAAAGGCGTTGCAAAGTCGGTCTACTGCTTTTTTGAGGCTTTCGTCGCATATAAGGTTGATTTTCATATCGGATAGCCTTTCTGTTTAGGTGGATTTTTAAGTATTGTACCATACGAAAAGGAGTTTTTCAATAATTCTGTAATAAAAAGGTGTCGGCTTGTAACCGACACCTTTAATTCGTCTTAATACATTCCCATTCCGGGGTTGGGTGCAGCAGGAGCTGCAGGAGTCTCTTCCTTCTTATCGGCAACAAGCGCCTCTGTGGTAAGAGCCATAGCTGCTACGGATGCAGCGTTCTGAAGCGCTGAGCGTGTTACCTTTGCAGGGTCAATGATTCCTGCCTCGAACATATCAACGTACTCCTCTGTGTAAGCGTTGAAGCCGTAAGCCTTCTTCTTTGAGGTGAGAATCTTGTTGATGATTACAGAGCCCTCAAAGCCTGCGTTTTCTGCAATCTGACGTGCAGGCTCCTCAAGAGCGCGAAGCACGATTGAAACGCCAACCTTTTCGTCGCCGTTGGTAGCGTTAAGGAGCTTCTTAACCTCGGGGATAACGTTGAGGATAGCAACTCCACCACCGGGAACGATGCCGTCTTCAACTGCTGCGCGAGTTGCGTTGAGAGCGTCCTCAATTCTCAGCTTCTTTTCCTTCATTTCAGCCTCTGTTGCAGCACCTACCTTGATAACTGCCACACCACCTGCAAGCTTTGCAAGTCTTTCCTGAAGCTTTTCCTTATCAAACTCTGAGGTTGTAACCTCCATAGCTGCTCTGATCTGAGCAATTCTGCCCTTGATTTCCTCTGAATCGCCGGCGCCGTCAACGATGATGGTGGTTTCCTTGTTGATCTTAACCTGCTTAGCACGGCCAAGCTGAGCAACAGTTGCTTCCTTGAGGTCGAGACCAAGCTCGTCTGTGATTACCTCACCACCCGTAAGAATAGCGATGTCACGAAGCATTTCCTTTCTTCTGTCGCCAAAGCCGGGAGCCTTAACGGCAACGCAGGTGAAGGTGCCACGAAGCTTGTTAACGAGAATGGTTGAAAGTGCTTCACCCTCAAGGTCCTCTGCGATGATAACCAGCTTCTTGCCTGCCTGAACTACCTGCTCAAGAAGGGGAAGAACCTCCTGAATGTTGGAAATCTTCTTATCTGTAATAAGGATGTAAGCGTCGTCGATAACTGCTTCCATCTTGTCTGTGTCGGTTACCATATAGGGTGAGATGTAGCCTCTGTCGAACTGCATACCCTCAACTACCTCGCAGTAGGTGTCGGCAGACTTGGACTCCTCAACGGTGATAACGCCGTCGGCAGTAACCTTTTCCATAGCGTCTGCAATAAGCTTACCAACTACCTCGTCGTCAGCCGAAACCGTACCGATACGAATGATATCGTTGGTGCCCTGAACCTTCTGTGCGTTAGCGTTAAGCGCTTCAACTGCAACCGAGATAGCCTTCTGGATACCCTTCTTGATAACCATGGGGTTAGCGCCTGCAGTTACGTTCTTCATACCCTCACGGATAAATGCCTGCGCGAGAATGGTAGCAGTTGTAGTACCGTCACCTGCAATATCGTTGGTCTTGGTAGCAACCTCTCTTACAAGCTGTGCGCCCATATTTTCAAATGCGTCGTCAAGCTCGATTTCCTTGGCGATTGTAACACCGTCGTTTGTGATGAGGGGAGCGCCGTACTTTCTTTCAAGAACAACGTTTCTGCCCTTTGGGCCAAGTGTTACCTTAACTGTGTTGGCAAGCTTGTCAACACCTGCAAGAAGCTTGTTTCTCGCTTCAATTCCGTAAATAAGTTCCTTTGCCATTTTCAGTTACCTCCGAATTACTCTACTATCGCAAGGATATCGCCCTGCTTAACGATAATGTATTCCTCGCCGTCAAGCTTGATTTCAGTGCCGGAATACTTGCTTGTGATTACCTTGTCACCCACCTTGACGGTCATCTTTACTTCGTTTCCGTCAACGATTCCACCGGGGCCTACTTCAACTACCTGCGCAACCGAGGGCTTCTCCTTAGCTGCCGACGTAAGTATGATACCACTCTTGGTCGTCTCTTCGGTTTCCACCATCTTGAGAACAACTCTGTCTGCCAAAGGCTTTAATTTCATAATTGTTTCCTCCTCTATTTTGAGTTATATTATTTCGTATCAATGTTTTAGCACTCGTTTGGGTTGAGTGCTAACCACAGTTAATATTTTACACATTATGGAATAAAAATCAAGTGTTTTTTATATTGTTCACATTTAATTAACATTTATTTTAACATTTGAAGAAATTCATCCTCGCCGATTACTCTGACGCCTAAATTCTGCGCCTTTGTAAGCTTGGAGCCTGCGTCACTTCCTGCAAGCACGAAGGTGGTTTTTTTGGAGACCGAGCCGGCAGCCTTACCACCGTTGTCGGTTATGCATTTTTCTGCCTCTGCTCTCGTCATGGTGTTGAGAGTACCCGTCACTACGATGGTCATACCATCGAAGAGACTTGAAACCTCGGTGGAGATATATTCTGTGTTAACTCCTGCCTTTTTCAGCGCCTCAATAATTTCCTTTGTGGATTGATGAGAGAAGAAGTTAACCACGCTGTCTGCCATAATTTCGCCAAAATCCTCTGCAGTGCAAAGGTCGTCAAGCTCTGCCGACGCAACGGCGTCAATGCTCCTATACTTCTTTGCAAGGGTCTGCGCCGACTTTTCACCTATATGGTTTATTCCAAGCCCGAACAAAAGCTTTGAAAGGCAAAGACTCTTGGAGCCTTCAATGGCGCTTATGAGATTTTGAGCCGATTTTTTTCCAAGCCCCTCAAGTACCTCTACGTCCTCCACCTTTAAAGTATATAGGTCTGCTATGGAAGAAATGAGTGAATTTTTAATAAGAGTATCAACTATTGCAGGTCCAAGGCCGTCAATGTTCATTGCATCACGGGAGGCAAAATGAGTAATGCTTCTGTGAAGCTGGGCAGGACAGGCAGAGTTGGTGCAACGAATAGCGCTTTCTTCCTCTGAAACGAAGACGGGCTCGTTGCAGGAAGGGCAACGGGCAGGGAAGGAGTAGGGAACAGCGCCCTCGGGACGCTTTGACTTATCCACGTAAAGCACCTCGGGGATTATCTCTCCTGCTTTTCGCACCATAATGGTGTCGCCCTCTCTTATGTCACGCTCGGCAATAAAGTCCTTGTTGTGAAGGGTGGCTCTTGATACGTTGGTGCCTGCAAGCCTTACGGTATCAAAATTTGCGTTGGGAGTAAGCACGCCCGTTCTTCCCACCTGAATGGTAATGGAACGGAGTACCGTAGGCTTTTCCTCGGGTGGATATTTGTATGCAACTGCCCACTTGGGAACGTTGGTAAGCTCTCCAAGCTCTTGCCTTAGCTCAAAGCTGTCAACCTTGACCACTGCGCCGTCGATGTCAAAGGAAAGAGAGTCACGGCTATCACCACGCCTTTGAATGTCCTCGAAAATCTCTTCGGCGCTTGAAAAGGTACGGCAGTCGGGGGAAACCCTGAAGCCGAGACCTGCCAGATAGTTCAACGATTCAAGGTGCGAGTTCAGCTCAGGACCCCCCACTATCTGCTGAATATTGAATACGAAGATACTCAATTTTCTCGATGCAGTAATTTTAGAGTCAAGCTGTCTGAGTGAGCCTGCCGCCGCATTTCTCGGGTTGGCAAATAACTGCTCTCCCTTTTCCTCACGCTGAGCGTTCAGCTGGTGGAATACTGCCTTTGGCATATACACCTCGCCTCTTACCTCGATAAAGGGAAGGGGAGTATTAAGGGTGAGAGGAATGGCGTTTACAGTCTTCAAATTCTCGGTTATATCCTCGCCGATAATTCCGTCGCCTCTGGTTGAGCCTCTTGTGAATTTTCCGTTTTCATATTCAAGAGAGACCGACAGACCGTCTATTTTGTATTCAACGGCGTAGGAGGGCGCACCCATCTTATCTATCGCCGATATAAGCTCGTCACGGCTGAAAACGTCCTGAAGGCTTTGCATTTGAACGGTATGGGTTACCTTTTCAAATTTATCAAGCACAGCGCCTCCCACACGCTTGGTAGGGGAGGTAGGACTGTCAAATTCGGGATATTGACTCTCCAGCTCCTGCAATTCACGGTAGAGTGCGTCATACTCATAGTCGGGTATTTCGGGCGCATCCTCAACGTAATATTTCTTACTGTGATATTCAAGGAGAGCTCTCAGCTCGTTTATTCTCTTTTCAACCATTTTTATCTCCTATGAAAATGCAGAATGCAAAATGCAAAATGCAGAATAAACGTTAATTTGCCTTTGGCAAGCTTTCAATCAAAGAAAATTTCGCATAGCGAAATTATCCTCAATTCTACATTCTTAATTCTGCATTTAAAAGTGGTGGCACTTTGCTTTTATACATATTATACCCTATTGCAAAGTCAATGTCAAACCAAAGAAAACATATTTTTTAATTTTTTGGTAAATTTATATTGAAATGTTATCCAATGTATGTTATAATGTATACAATCTGGCATATTGTATACGATTTCGTGCAATGTATACAATCAAATTATAATTTAAAAGGAGATTTATCATGAAAAGAATTATTGCATTCGTGCTTGCAGCGTTGATGCTTGTAGCACTGACAGCTTGTGGCACAGACGAAGCAGCAAAGGCAACTAAGATGACAATGGGTACAGGTGGTACACAGGGTACCTACTACGGCTACGGTGGAATTCTCGGTAATCACATCAAGGGTGAAACCGGAATTACAGTAAACGTTGTTTCTACCGACGGCTCAAAGGCAAACATTCTCGGTATCGACGTTGGAAACTATCAGCTTGGTACAGTTCAGTCAGACGTTATGGCGTATGCATACGCAGGCACACGCTCATTTGAGACAGAGGGCGCTCTCGACTCATTCCGTGTAATCGGTGGTCTTTACGCAGAGGCAGTTCAGCTCGTTACCATGGATCCCGAAATCAAGACGGTTGCAGACCTTGCAGGTAAGAAGGTTTCTATCGGCGCTGCAGGCTCAGGCGTTTACTTCAACGCAATTGACATTCTCGGCGCAGCAGGACTCACAGAGGCAGACATTCAGCCTCAGTATCAGTCCTTCGGTGACTCTGCAGACGCTTTGAAGGACGGCAAGATTGACGCAGCCTTCATCGTTGCAGGCGCACCCACTCCTGCAATTCAGGAGCTTTGCACCACAACAGACGCATACCTCGTTCCCATCGACGGAGAGGTTGCAGAGAAGCTTATGAACGATTCTCCCTACTACACTCTTTACGACGTTCCTGCAGGCACCTACGACGGACAGGACGCTGACGTTACAACCGTAACCGTTAAGGCAACTCTTATCGTTTCAACCTCTGCATCAGAGGAGGACGTATACAACCTTACAAAGGCTATTTATGATAACGCAGACGCAATTACTGAAGCTCACGCAAAGGGCGCCGAGCTCAGCCTCGAAAATGCTACTCAGGGTATGACTGCTCCCTTCCACAAGGGCGCTGCTAAATACTTTGCTGAAAAGGGCATTACCGTAGAAAGCAAGTAATTATTAATAATTGGCTGCAGTCGTAAGGGTTGCAGCCAATCTTCTTGAATATAAATTGGAGGTATGAATGGCTCTTTTTAAGAAAAAAACAGTTGACGCTGAGCCCGAGATGCTTGACGTCGATGCGGTAATGAAAAAGTATGACAGAGAGTCAAACACCCGTGTCTGGCAAGGCGCTCCCAAAATCCTTGTAAATGCAATTCTTGCCATCTTCTCACTTTTTTGTATATACGTAACTCTGTTCGCCACCTGGCTTGACGAAATCCGTCTCACTTCCTTTATGGCGTTTATAATCTTTATCGGATTTCTGGTTTTCCCAATCAGAAAGGGAACCCAGAAGGTAAATTATATGCCCTGGTACGACGTGATTTTTATGTTGGCAGGAACGGGCGCATTTCTTTACTATACCTTTAATGCGTCGGAGATTGTTGCACGCTACAAAATAACCGAGCTTGAGGTTATTATCGGTATCGTGGGAATTATCTGTCTTGCAGAGCTTTGTCGCAGAAGCGTGGGACTTCCCATTCTTTGCGTTGCAGGTGCATTGCTTGTCTACGCGCTTGTATGGGGCTCTACAAACCCCGACGTTTTTGCCCGTGTTACCGAAAACGTCAGAGTTCTCTTTTACTCCAAGGAAGGTATTCTTTCAACGCCTATAAACGTTTGCTCAAAGTACATAGTAATGTTTATAATATTCGGTGCATTCCTTGAGCGTACGGGTATTGCAGACTTCTTTATCAATATTGCCAACGCCCTTGTAGGTCGCTTTTCGGGTGGTCCTGCCAAGGTTGCCGTTGTTGCATCTGCCCTTGAGGGTATGGTGTCGGGCTCCTCGGTTGCCAATACCGTCGGCTCGGGCGCCGTTACGATTCCCCTGATGAAGAGAACGGGCTACAAGCCCGAATTTGCAGCAGCTGCTGAGGCGTCAGCATCCACAGGTGGTCAGATAATGCCTCCTATTATGGGTGCAGCCGCCTTCCTTATGGCAGAAACTGTTGGCGTTCCTTATTCAAACATAGTCGTAAAGGCAATCCTCCCTGCAATCCTTTATTTTGCAGGAGTATTTATCACCGTTCACCTTGAGGCGAAAAAGGAAGGACTTCGAGGTCTTACCAAGGAAGAGCTTCCAAGGCTCAAGCCCCTTTTGAAGCAGACCTATCTTCTCCTTCCCCTCATTCTTCTTATATATCTCGTTGGAACAAGCACACGCTCCATTGCCTACGCCGCTGCTATCGCAATCGTCGTGGCAATCGTCGTAAGTCTCTTCAACAAAGAGAACAGAATAACTCCCAAGCGCGTTTTCGAAGCCCTTGCAGCAGGTGGTCAGGGAATGATAACCGTTGCTGCAGCCTGTGGAGTTGCAGGTATCGTGGCAGGTCTTATCAGCGCTACCGGTCTTGCTTTTATTCTGTTCAACGGAATAGTATCAATTGCAGGTGATTATGTTATCATCGCTCTCTTCCTTACCATGCTTTGCTGTATAGTTCTCGGTATGGGCGTTCCCACTACTGCCAATTATTGCATTATGGCAGCAACCTGCGCCCCCATTCTGGTACAGATGGGCGTACCCCTCGTTGCAGCCCACTTCTTCGTGTTCTATTTCGGAATTGTTGCCGACCTTACGCCTCCCGTTGCACTTGCAGCTTATGCAGGCGCGGCAATAGCCCAGGCAAACCCAATGAAAACGGCGTTTACAGCAACCAAGCTTGCTATCGGCGCGTTTATAGTTCCTTACGTGTTTGCCCTTAACCCTGCAATGCTCTTTATCAATACCGACGGCGTTCTTGAGGTAATACTTATCTGTATAACCTCACTTATCGGTATATTTGCAGTGTCAGCATCCCTTGAGGGATACTTATTCAAGCATATGCCCTGGTATCAGAGGATACTCAGCCTCGCAGGTGGTCTTTGCCTCATATACCCGGGACTTGTTACCGACTCCATCGGACTTGGTCTTGTGGCAATAGTCGTTGTTATGCAGTTGATTGCTAAAAAGAAAATGGCTACGGTATAAAATGCGTAGCGCCATCAAGGGCACTACGCAGCGATATAAATCCCTTACGGGATTTGCGATATACGCTGACGCGTGCGATATATCTTCGATGCGATATGCCCTGTGGGGCGTGAAGGGGATTTATATCATATCGCAACCGACCACAAGGCAGGTTATATCGCATTTGAGCGTGAGCGAAAATATATCGCATTTGCGAAAGTAAATATATCGCCTTAAAAAAACAGCTTCTGTAGATACAGAAGTTGTGCTTGTCAAGAAAGAAACGAGGAGTTTTAAACACACTTCGTTCTTTTTTGTCAGCAGATATCTATTTTATTGAAATTCGAAAACTGTCATAAAAAACAACGCTCTTTTGAGGGCGTTGTTTTTTTGCACTTCAATTGACTATTGGTGATAAGTGTGTTATAATAAATTAATCGTTTTCGGCAATATAAATTCCTGTAGGAATTTGCCATATGTCCCAGGGGCGTAAGTGTATGTATCGGTAAAATTTTTGTCCCTGACTCGACAAAAACATATGAAGATTGTCGAATATTGTTGAAAGGAAGAGTAAAATGAGTAAAGTAATATTGATTTCTATTGATGGAATGAGACCGGACGGCCTTTTGAAATGTGGCAATAGATTTGTTGAAGACTTTCAGAAAAAAACATCTTATACTTTTTCTGCAAAAACGGTATACCCGTCCATAACATTGCCGTGTCATCTTTCTATGTTTCATAGTGTCCCACCTGAAAGGCATGGAACACTATCTAATGGATATGTAGTACCGGTAAGGCCTGTAAGCGGATTGTTTGAACAACTTAAAGCCGGTGGTAAAAAGTGTGCCATGTATTATGGTTGGGAGCCACTTAGAAATATTGGGAAACCGGGTTCGTTAGTAGCTGCAGAGTATATAAATGCATACTCGTTTGAACATACTGATGGAATGCTCACTAATCGTGCCCTTGATTATATAAAAATGGCTGATCCTGATTTTGTATTTCTTTATATGGTGGAGACTGATGAAAAAGGAGGCCATGATTCGGGGTGGATGAGTGAAACATATCTTGAATACATAAACAAAGCATTTGACAATGTGAAAAAAGTGATAGATGAGGTTGGCGATAAATACACAGTTATTGTTACGGCTGACCATGGCGGGCATGACAGATGTCATGGTACCGATATGCCTGAAGATATGACAATACCAATGTTCTTTTACGGCGATTGTTTTATGAAAGGAAAAGAGTTGGAAAATATAAGCATTCTTGATATAGCTCCGACTATTGCGGATATAATGTCGATTGATACACCGAGAGAATGGGAAGGGAAGAGTCTCATAAATAACAGATAATTTTTAAATCCAATTTGATTGTGAGCATTGGCATCCAGATTATACAGTCTTTATATAAAGATTGTCGAAGGAGTGATAGAATGGAAAGAGTAATAATAATTGGATGTCCCGGAAGTGGTAAAAGCACTTTTGGTCGGGAGCTCAAGCGTATTACAGGGTTACCGTTATATCACTTGGATATGATGTTTTGGAATGTGGATAAAACAACGGTTTCTAAAGAGGTTTTTATTGAACGGCTACAAGAGGTTATGAGCAGTTTAGCATCAAATTGGTACGTGTTATTTTTCTATTTTTTGAACTT
This sequence comes from Clostridia bacterium, assembly GCA_017520825.1. Classification (GTDB taxonomy): domain Bacteria; phylum Bacillota; class Clostridia; order Oscillospirales; family SIG627; genus RGIG6353. Next base: position 44,825 of record JAFXEX010000008.1, read on the forward strand.
TATTATGGTGTTTATAGATTTTCTTCTCTATTTCAGAAACAGAAAACTCGATAAAAAGCAAAAAAACAACATATAAGAGGTCATTTCAATGAATATTTTATCAATAGGAAACAGCTTTTCACAGGATGCTCAAAGATATTTACATAGGATTGCAAAGGCTGACGGATTCACTCTCAACACGTTTAACCTCTATATAGGAGGGTGCCCTCTTTCCCTTCATTATAGGAATATGCTGAGTGAGGAAAGGGCGTATACGCTTGAAATGAACGGAGAAAGCATAGGATTTAAGGTATCGTTAAAGGATGCGCTTTTAAACCGTGATTGGGACGTTGTAACAATTCAGCAGGTAAGTAATTTGTCGCCGTATTATGAAACTTATCAACCGTATCTTGATAAAGTAGTTGAATACGTAAGATTATGCGTGCCTAAAGCAAAAATTGCAATTCATCAGACCTGGGCGTACGAGCAAGGCTCTCAGCGTATGAACGTTGAATTGGGATATAACGATCACGTCGATATGTTTAAGGATATAGAAGCATCATATAAAAAAGCGGCTGAACAAATCAATGCAGATTTAATTATACCCTCAGGAAAGCTTTTCCAAAGACTTATAGAAGCGGGAATAGAGAAGGTACATAGAGATACTTCTCACGCAGGCTTTGGACTTGGAAGATATGCCCTTGGGTTGCTTTGGTATTCTGTCCTTTCTGGTAATGGCGTGAAGAACAATACGTTTTGTGATTTTGATGAAGAAATTTCTGAAGCAGATATTGAAACGGCAAAAGAATGCGTTGCAGAAATTTGCCACGTATCCCTTCGGGACGTGAAATAAAAGGACGATAAAAAATAAGGAGCGCAAAGATGAGAAAAAAACTTCAGGACAAAATGTTTGAAGCAAGCTATCTGTTTGAATTTCTGATATCCTTGATAGTAGGAGTGGCAATTTTAATATTTGCCGTGGTTTTGGTTATTGATATAGTAAAGGACATCAAAGCCTTTGACAGCGTTGCCTCGCTGGTTAAAATTCTGGACGACGCAATTATTCTGGCAATCGGCGCCGAGCTTATAAAGATGCTTTGCAAGCACACCCCCGAAACTGTAATCGAGGTACTTGCCTTTGCTCTTGCCAGACAGCTTATCGTAGGACATGAGAAGCCTTGGGAAAATCTTATAACGGTGGTGGCAATAGCCATACTCTTCGGTATAAGAAGATTTTTATTAAAGAAGCACGATATGGTTGAAACTCCCGACGGACTTGTGGATAACAAGACGCTGGAGGAGGCTCGAAGCGAAGATACGGAGTGTATCAAATTTTAAATAATAACGGTATACAGATGCAGATATTTTACAATTCTTACCCACCGTCCACCCCCTCGGCAGTTGCCCTTGGGAACTTTGACGGCGTGCATATTGGACACACAAGGCTTATAAAGGAGCTGACCTCAAAGGGCGTTCCCTCAACGGTCTATACCTTTGAAAGCCACCCTCTCAACGTGATAAAGGGAAAGGGCACAGTCCCCTCTATAAACACCAATTCCGAAAAGGCAGAGCTTTTTCACGCTCTGGGCGTTGACAACGCAATATTTGCCGACTTCAATCAGGTGAGAGGTATGTCGCCCCAGGAATTCGTTGACGAAATTCTCATAGGGAAGCTCAATGCCTGTGAGGTGGTCTGTGGTTACAATTACCGATTTGGGAAAAACGGCGTGGGAGATACGGAGCTACTTTCAAGTCTGCTTGAGGGCAGGGGAGTTAAGCTCACAGTAATCGACGAGGTAACGCTTGACGGCAAGCCCGTCTCCTCAACTCAGGTGAGAAAAGCGTTGTCGTCGGGTGATATGGAGATGGCTGAAAGGCTTCTCGGCAGACCCTTTTTTATAGACTCTACGGTAGTGCACGGAAAGGCTCTTGGCAGACAGCTTGGCTTTCCCACTGTAAACGAAGCCTTTGTAGGTGACAGACTTATTCTGCCCTACGGCGTTTATTTTGCAAGATGCACGGTAAAGGGTGGAGCCTCTTATTCGGCAGTGGTCAACGTGGGAGTGCGTCCCACTGTGAACTCAACCGACCCAATACCCACCGTAGAAGCCCACCTCATTGATTTTAAGGGGGATTTATACGGAACCGACGTGAGAATAGAGCTTCTCAAAAAGTCCCGTGACGAGCAAAAATTCGGCTCTCTTGACGATTTGAAAAAGCAGATTGAAAAAGATATATGCGAATGCAGAGAATACTTTAACGAAAGGTAAGCTATGGCACGTTTAAAACAGTTTTTAGTCCTTGTTCTTATACTGACGGCGCTTCTGTCCCTTACGGCTTTTGCCGAGGAGAGCGAGGAGAGTGGAGAGCCCGTTATAACGGCAGATTACGCCTGCGTATATAACGTGGAATCGGGGGAGATGCTTTACGCCAAATCGGCAAACACCACGGTATACCCCGGCTCCCTTGTCAAGATAATGACGGCAGTGCTTTCCCTTGAATATTATGACGCCAATAAGCACTCCGATATGGAAATAACAGTAACCGAATCGGCGCTGGCTGGGCTTCAGGGCAACAATATCAAGCTTAAGCCGGGGGAGAAGGTCTCCTTTTACGACCTTATTGCAGCCGTGACAGTTGGTGGCGCCAACGACGCCGCCCTGGTTTTAGCAGAGACTGTGGCAGGCTCTGTGGATAAATTCGTTGAGATGATGAACGATAAGGCGAGGGAATTGGGAGCGTTGAACACAAAGTTTGCAAACCCCACGGGCTTTCATTCTCCAATGATGTATACCACCCTCTCCGACCTTGTTAAAATCTGTGCGTGGGCAAACAAAAACACGGCGTTTATGACACTTTCCTCCACCCTTACGTATACCATGCCTGCAACCGACTTTTCAAAGGAGCGTACCTTTACCAATTCAAATTTGCTCCTTGACCCGTCCCATTGGCTTAGACACTATAAAAAGGGCACCTCGGGTATGAACGTAGGTATGACGAGCGAAGCAGGCTATACTCTGGCAACAGTCTATAATAACGACGGACAGACAAATATCGTCATCATCGTCGGTGGTAAGGTGGACGGCTGGGACTATCATTATTTCAACGAGGCAGTGGCGCTTATCGACTATACCTCGGTCAGCTACGAGTATCGCAAGCTGGTGTCAAGGGATATGCCGGTCTACGATATGAAGGTGCTTTACGGCAAGGATACCGACCACGTTCTCCTTGCTACCAAAAGCGAGGTGACGGCGCTTCTTCCAAACGACGCCCTTGATACCGACGTTACCTCGGATTATACCGTTGTTGCAGAGGAAATTTCAGCTCCCATCAGCAAGGGCGCTGAAATGGGTACGTATAACGTCTATTATCAGGGCAAGCTTGTGGCAACCGTGCCTCTCGTTGCTCAGGGAAGCATCAAGCGTGACTATTTCTCCTTCGTGTCGGGCAAGATTAAGCTGTTCTTTGCCCGAGAAACAGTTAAATCCGTAATTCTGCTTATCGTTTCACTTGTGATTTTCTCCTCGGTAATTGCCTTTATAGTTCACTATTACCGAAAGAAGCGCAGACTTGAGCAGGAGAGGGAAGAGCGAATGCGACGGTTAAGCCGTGCAAGACGGACCATTAAGTAAAAAAACACTCGTTGCAAATGAATTGTAACGAGTGTTTTTTTGTGTGTTATGCATTAAGCTTTTTCTTTAATTCTTCTATTATTTCTTTAATTGAAATACACTTGTTGTCATTTTCTCCGTAAAGTTTTACTGCTATGGAGTATAATTTTTTATAAATTTCTAATGCTTTACCATGATTTCCAAGCTTGCAGTACACCATTGCCAGGTTATTCAATGAAGTAAGGGTATTGGGATGTTCTTCACCAAGTGATTTACAACGTGATACATATATTTCTTCAAAATGATTTCTAATATCGTTGTACACTTGTACCAGATTATTTAAAGAAGTTAGCGTATAAGGATGTTCTTTTCCAAACGCTTTGCACATGTTTGTGTATGCTTTTTTAGAAAGCTCCAGTGCTTTGTCATAATTTCTAAGCTTGCAGTACACCTGTGCTAGATTATTCAACGAAATAAGAGTATCAGGGTGTTCTTTTCCAGATATATTGTATCGTATAGTATAAACTTTTTCGGAAAGTTCCAGTGCTTTGTTAAAATTCCCAGTATTAAAGTACACCTGTGCCAGGTTATTTAAGGGAATAAGGGTATCGGGATGTTTTTCTCCGAATATATTACATTGTATCGCATATACTTTTTCAAAAAGCTCAAGAGCTTTGTCATAATTTCCAATATAGCTATGCATCTGTGCCAGGTTATTCAATGAAGTAAGGGTGTTTGGATGTACTTCGCCCAAGACTTTGCAACTTACTGTATATGCTTTTTCAGAAAGTTCAAGAGCTTTGGTATAATTTCCAATATTGCTGTATACCATTGCCAGGTTATTCAATGAAGCAAGAGTATCCGGATGTTTTTCTCCGAATATATTACATTGTATCGCATATACTTTTTCAAAAAGCTCAAGAGCTTTGTCATAATTTCCAAGATAGCTGTGTACAGTTGCCAGGTTATTCAATGAAGTAAGGGTGTTTGGATGTTCTTTGCCTAATACATCGCACTGTACCACATATACTTTTTCAGAAAGTTCTAGAGTTTTGTCATAATTTCCAAGTTTGCAGTACACTTGTGCTAGGTTATTCAATGAAGCAAGAGTATCGGGATGTTTTTCTCCGAATATATTGCATTGTATCGCATATACTTTTTCAAAAAGCTCCCGCGACTTGTCATAATTTCCAAGATAGCCGTGCACCATAGCTAGGTTATTCAATGAAGTAAGGGTGTTTGGATGTACTTCACCCAAGACTTTGCGCAGTATTGCATATACTTTTTCAGAAAGTTCCAGAGCTTTGTCATAATTCCCAATATCGCTGTACACCATAGCTAGGTTATTCAATGAAGTAAGGGTATCCGGATTTTTTTCTCCGAATATATTGCGTCGCATCGCATATACTTTTTCAGAAAGTTCTAGAGCTTTGTCATAATTTCCAATATCGCTGTGCACCATAGCTAGGTTATTCAATGAAGTAAGGGTATCAGGATGTACTTCGCCCAAGACTTTGCACATTACGGTATATGCTTTTTCAGAAAGTTCAAGAGCTTTGTCATAATTTCCAATATCGCCGTACACCTGTGCTAGGTTATTCAATGAAGTAAGGGTATCAGGATGTACTTCGCCCAAGACTTTGCACCTTACTGTATATGCTTTTTCAGAAAGCCCTAGAGCTTTGTCATAATTTCCAATATCGCCGTACACCTGTGCTAGGTTATTCAACGAAGTAAGGGTATCAGGATGTACTTCGCCCAAGACTTTGCACCTTACTGCATATACTTTTTCAGAAAGTTCCAGAGCTTTGTCATAGTTTCCAAGTTCGCTATACACGGTTGCCAGGCTGTTCAACGAAGTAAGGGTATCAGGATGTTCTTCACCGTACTCATTTGTATAATATTCGGTAAGCTTTTTTGCCCAGGTTAAAGCTTTGTCATAATCAACAGCTACACCAATACCGTCAAAATACATATCGGCTAACTTTTCCATTGCCTCGGGAAAATCAGAATTGGCAGACGTTGTGATAAGTTCAAGTGCACGTTCACGGTCAGTTTCAACGTCAATACCTTCAAGGTAAGCAAGACCGATAAGAAAATTGTGTTCGGGGTCATCGTCATTCTCAGATGTGGCAATTTTAGTGATGGATTTAAGAAGTCTTTCCTTGAATAGTTTATTGTCGTACGGATTTATACAGTCGGGAATATTTTCGTATTTAGATTTCAAGGCTTCTTTGTTTGTAGGTTCCATCTCTGCAGGTAGAATATCCATTCCAGTTTCTTCTACTTTCTGTTTGGCTTTTGGATATTCCTTCGCCATAACAAAATTCGGTTTACCGTCTTTTGCATCTTCAAGCAGGCTTGGTGTTACTAAAAGTGCAAACAGTTTACTGTCGTCAAGAATTTTGTCGATATTTTTTTCAAAGCTTTCGCCCAATGGCAAAAATTCGTCATACCATATTGCAACATCGCGCAACTCAGGATTTGCGTGAATGAGGCGCATAAGTTCATTTGCATATTTTCTGTCCTTTTTACGATAGCTGAGAAAAATATATGCATCAAAAGCAGTGCGTATCCTGTCTGCCATTTCTTTGCTTATAAGTACAGAATCGAGATACTTTTTTAGTTTGTTTTCATATCTGATTTCTGTTAAATCTTGCGAATAGGGGTTTAAGTATTGAAGATTGCCGAATTTCTCAGGGCTTGAATAGAATTCGTCAATTCCCGATTCCATCATAATCGGCAAAACAGGGATATCGTTTTTCTTGGCATATACAAAATCCCAATCCATTGCTCTGTTAGGCTTTGATAAAAGCTTGAAGGTGACAGGGATTACAAACAAGTTTTTATTTTTGAGGTCAGTGTCGAGGTTGCTTTCGTCAAAAGGTTCGTTCATATCCTCTGTGTAATAGATGGTACAGTCGTGAGTTTTGAAAATATCCTCGCAAATTTTATCAAAGGTTTTGTCAAAATCATCAGGATGACATGTAAAATATACTCTTGGTTTATTATTTGGTAAAGAGTTGCCCTTTGTTCTGTAGCTTAAATCTTTCATCTTTTATGTCCTTTCGATGATTATAGCAGTTTAATAAATTATATGCGCTTTCTCTTATCGATAAAGGTCTGCAATATAATTTCTGCCGAAATTGTGTCCACGATGTCACGCTTTTTTGTCTTTTTAGTACCTGTGGCAAGCATAAAGCCGTAAGCCGAAACAGTGGTGCAACGCTCGTCGCAGGTTTCAATGGGCAGAGGAGTGAGGGATTTAAGTATCTCGATGAAGGCAAGAGTATTTTCCACACGGAAGCCTCTCGTGCCGTCCATATTCAAGGGCAGTCCCACCACTATCATTTCAGCGCCCTCTTCCTCGGCTATTTTTGCCGAAATTTCGGCAGCGCCTCTCATTCCTCGCACCCTTTCGGTACGAAGTCCCGTTGCAATTATTTCATCCTTGTCGCAGGTGGCAAAGCCCACGCGTGCGTCTCCGTAATCAATAGCAAGTATTCTGATAATTACACTTCCTTTATTGTGATTTCAAATTTTCCGTCATTGACCGTTACAGTGTACAAATGGCGAGTCAGCTCACCTTCAACGCCGTATATCTCAAATTCGCCGTCGCTCTTCTTCTCTAAGGTCAGGGGCAGGGGGGACTCTATTGACAGGAAGGTCTCTTTTTTCGACGACATATTGAACACCGAAGCAGAGGAAACCACGCCGTCACCACCCTTATAGGAGTAGGTGAAAATAATATCGTTTACTCCGTCGCCGTCAAAGTTGCACACCTCAATATCAAGCATTCCCGTACCACCTATATGCTTGCCAAGGGCATAAAGCTCATTGCGATAGGCAAGATAGGTAGACGAGCCAACACGGAACAGATTAGCTCCCACCTCAGCGAAAAAGCCCTCGGGAGTTACGTCTGCGCTCGTTTCGATTGAAGCCTCGGTAAAGCTCAATCCCTTCTTCGCCACGTAATCGGTAAATAACGACTTAAATTCCTCAAGGCTCATATTCACAGGGTCGGGAAGCACTATTTCCTCGGGCTTGTCGGGATAAACGTAGCTGAACATATCCCTGAATACGCTGAGGTTACATCTCTCCCTCTCCTCCACCTCGGTCTTGCCGTTGGTAAGGGTTACGGGGTAGCGTATGCAGAGCATAGTGGACTTAGGTAAAAGCTTTATTCCGGGCAGATAGTAAATATCAAGGTCGGAGAGGTAGACGGCATACTCGTTGATTGCAATGTCGGGGGTGTAGCCCAGCGCCTCGGATAAGGGCATAAGCACGCCCGTCTGCTTGGCTACGTTGAAGTATTGCTCGTCAAGGAGATAAATCATTGAATCTCCTGCAATAATCTGAGCCGAAAAGCTGTCGCCAACGGTCTTTTGCACCTGCATGGTAGTATAGCCCGTAGCAAAATCGCCCTCGGTATCGTTAAAGCCCTCGTCGGCGTCAAGAGCCGTCAGCTCAATGTAGTCAACGTATTTCTCACCGTCGCCGTTGTAGTCCTCCTTCATTATGGTTGCCATAGACTCCTGAATGAGATTTTCCCCTGCAAAAGCCACAGAGGCAGGTCCCATATAAAGAAAATTGGCATCGGGAGACTTCTTGGTGAAAAGCTGAATGAGAGAAACCGTAATAAATATTGCAAAAACCGTCACCACGATAGTTGCAAACTTGTTGTGATACCAGAAGTTTTCAAGCTTCTGACGAAACGTCATCTTTTCCATAAATTCACGTACCTTTATTTTGATGTCTTTATTATACAACAAGCGAAAAGCTTTGTCAATGAACAGAGGGTTAATTCGAGTCAAAGCCCTCAATCATACGAGGATAACTTCTCGCTCTTTTTTAACAGCATAATCCAGCGCTATTTTTGTCCCACTTTTGCGAGTGGTAGGGGTGTGGGCTTCGTGGTAATAGACGATACAGTATTTACTGCCCCTTATCATTTCATAGTTACGCTCGACGTATACGGCTCTGCCTGCTCCGAGGAGCTTTTCGGGGTAATAGGTACCGTCGTAGGATTTAAGCAGATAGCTCAGATAGCCGTCGCTGATAAAGGGGAATTCTGCTCGCACGTAGATTCGTTTTACGTGTGGGTATTTTTCTTTCAGAG
>JAFXEX010000009.1 GCA_017520825.1 Clostridia bacterium
ATCCGTGGTCATCGTCCTGATATGAGTTAATATCAATTCGCCAACAGTCAGCCTCGGCGCGTATTTTATTGTATTTGTCGTCGTTATATTCTATCTCGGAAACATAAATATCAGGTTCTTCGCTTGTCCACATAGGATATTGAGGACTTCCTGCTACAAAAATATCAGTTTTAGTTTCAGAAACGGTAAATATTTTCACAATAGTTTTCCTCCCTATTTCCGTTAGTCTATTTTATATTATACCATACTATTCTAAAAACACAATAGTTTCACAAAAAAGGAGCAGATTTCTCTGCTCCAAGAATATGTATAAAACCGCCCAAAACCATAAAATTAGGGGCTTGTGTTCAATAGGGCAAACTAATGAAAAGCCCAGTGTTCATGCGGACTTAGGGCGGTTTGCCCTGTTATAACACGACCCTCTATTCTACTACAATACCTGTTGCTTTCATTTATATAATTCTCCTTGATTTACAATTTGTGATGTTAGTATTTGTAATTGGAGGAGATTTATACTGAACGTGTTTACTTTTTCGCAGTAGTTTGTTATAATAATAAAAAACTTATTTTAAGGTGGATTAAATAATGAAACTCGAGGATTTTTCTATTTCAAATTTTAACGATACAATGCAGGCAGATGTTTCAAAGCAGACGCTTAATTTTTGCAAAGCGATTATTTTGTCCCACAAAAAGGCGTCACTTACGCTAGCTCATAAACCTCAGCATTATTTCTCACAATATGCCACTCTTAACAAGGATTTGACCGTCTGTTATAAAAACAATTTTTCTACTTATTATTATGGTGTTTCCCCAAAAATCGATAGTTTTTCTGTGATAGACGCTATATCCAATCTTTCTTTTAAATCCACCGAAGGACTTAACGCATATATTTCTGAACACTGCGACGAATTTATGCTGCACGAGGATCAGGCGCTATATTTGTTGGATGTTGCAAAACTGATTTTGCTTACTATCGCTTCAAAATACGGGGTGAAATTTAAAGATTGTGAAGAACTAAAATTTCTATCTGCTGACGACAGTATCTTTTCCACAGTAATTTCTTATGAGCAAACCGAAAAAAACATACTTTTGCACGGATGCCCTTGCTTTGATTTAATTGAACGCCTTAAGAAATACCGATTTGTCAATAAGAATGGTGTTTGGCAAATAAGCGATCAGGGTATCAGTTTTTCGGATATTTATGCGAACAAATCAAATATAAAACTGTTGGTAGGAAGGGTGTTTTATTCGGGCGTTTTGTTAAAGCCACTCGAAATTAATAAACAGAAATATAGTTTTGAAAATAGTGGAATATCGAATTATCAGTTGATATATGAGCGCAGTTCTTTTGCTACGGTATGTGCGTTTGATGATCATTATGTAAACCACCCGTTACTAAAAGAAAGTCGCCCTAACCTTGAGGAGTTTTTCAATTATGATGACACTTGTAAATTGCACTTGTTTGAAAACCTTTCTATAAAAGGTGTTGATGATGAGCAGATTCTTGCCTATGTTAACGAATATATTAAACGTAGTTATAATGTAAATCAAATCGGGGTTTCCAGCAATATTAAAACGCCCAAGAATGAAATTCTTTTTGGATTACGCGCTTCCGAGAACATAGACGATGGTGCACTTTATCCAAGTGTTAACGGAAATGCTGAGGTTTATGACGAGAATGTTCAATTTTATAACATCTCGGTTTACGAAGACCAGCCGACAGTCTATTTACATAAAAAGCGAAGCGACTTATTAGGAGAAATTGCCCGCGAAGCTTATGGCGAGTTAAATATTACGTCAGCAAAGGAATCCTGGTCTTGCTATGGAATGATAATCTCGGGTAATCTACCTAAAGCGATCCAAGACAACACCGAGAATAGAAGGTGCCATTTTAACGTTCTTTTTGAAAACGAGGTCAACGAAACCCTTTACGAAATAGAAAGCCGATATCGAAAAGCCAGCGAGGCTTTTGAAAACAAAAAATTTGCAGCAATTGTGATAAAATATTATAAAACCAGATTTCACAGTTTGTGGGGTGGCGTTATTCACTTTCTTCAGCGTCTTCTGCAAAGCAAGGATTTTGTTGAATCTATTTTGCTTCTTTTTGTTTCGTTTATGAGTATAAAAACAATTGATCTTTCACTCGAAAATATTTCGTCGCTTCTTTCTTTTCTGTTTGCGAGCATAATTTTGCTTACAACCGTTATAAAAGTTGTTCAACACGCCATAAGAATGTTCCGAAACGCAAAAAACACTAAAAAGATATGTATATATGGAAGTATGTCTTACTCATCACTTTGCCATAAAATTTCAAAAGTTATGAAAATGAAATATCATCCTGCTGCTTATGCCTCTCTCAAGATGCACATCGAAAACCTCGTCTATAGTGATCTGGAGGACAAGGAATAAAAGCGAGGTGAATTTCACCTCGCTTTTGGTATGTACATATTGTTTTTGAAAGCTTTCATTTTGTAAATGAACGCTATTGTGCGCAGACGAGGAATTTTTATGTAAGAAAAATGGTGGGATTGATTTTTTCGATTTGGTGTGGTAATATAGGTTTACAGTTATTTCGAAAATCATAAAGAGAGAGGGAAGAGTATGCCGTCAGTACAGGATGAAAAACTGTTTTGGAAAAAGAAAGAGTTTATATCGTTTTTGTTATGCGTTTTAGTTTTCTTTATTCATATTTCATCAATCAAGCAATATGCTGTCACCGGTGGCTTTATCACGGCGCTCAACTACAGATTTGCCTTTTTCTTCAAGGAATCAATTACACGCTTTGCCGTTCCTGCGTTTTTTATTTTGTCGGGAATTTCATTTTTCAAAAGCTACGATAACACAAAGTATTTCAGCAAAATAAAATCAAGAGTGTTTACCCTGGTTATTCCTTATTTACTGTGGAATACAATCTGGATGCTTTTTAATATATTCTGCACAGCATTTCTTTCGCAATACTTTACAGGCAGGAAGCCCTTTGTTATATCCTTCGTAAACGTTTTAAAAGGCATATTCCTTTACGGATGCAACGGACCTTTTTGGTTTATGCTTCATCTTATCATTCTTTCCTTTGCAGCCCCTCTTATCTATTTGCTGATTCGAAATAAATACGTAGGCATGCTTACGGCAACCACCCTTGCAGTGATAAGGCTTTTTGCAATACGAATACCCGATTCAATTATATTTTTCTTAATCGGCGCTATCATTGGCAAACACTTTTTTGATTATGCTACAAGAAAATCGCCGAAAATAATGCAGTTGCTTTCTATAGTATTTCTTGTGACTTACGTAATCCTGAAAAATCTTTTCCGTGAGTCTGCAAACCGTATAGTCGGATTAGATACTTTCGTTTTCGTACTTGCAGCCTTTGCCTTGTGGAGCTTTACCGACTTATTTATTGATAAAATCAATCCTAAAGCTATCTATTCCAGGTCCTTTGCAATTTATGCGTTGCACGTAAACGTTTCTGCTATAATCACCGAATTGATTTGCCTTGCTTTGCCGAAAAACGAATGGTTTGCAATACCAAACTTTATATTGACGGTGATTTTGACCTTGCTTTCAATTAATCTGATTTGCACCTTGCTTGAAAGATTTTTCCCAAAGGTGAGTGCAGTACTTTTCGGCAACCGTATCAAACCGATTTTAAAAAAGTCTGTCATAAAAATAACGGAGTGAAAAGCGTTGTGTTCTTAGTGGAGAAAATTAAACCTTCATTAAGTGTGAGTCCAAGCCCTTATAATAAACAATAAGAGAGAACAAATCGGTTTAAACACCGAAACGTTCTCTCTTTTTTTGTAAAGCGATATATTCGCAGAGCGAATGCGATATAACCTCATTATACTCGGTTGCGATATACCTCGCTATGCTCGGTGCGATATGATATAAATCCCTTCACGCTCCGCAGGGCATATCGCTTGCGTAGCAAATATCGCTTTCGTCAGAGAATATCGCAAATCCTGCAAGGATTTATATCGCTGCGTGTTCTCCGTTAAGGATAACACGCTTTTTATATATACCTAATCAGCTTTTGCGCTTGTTCTGCACTTGAATATACGCCTGCCGAAATAGCGCCGAAGAGCGCTGCACCAAAGGCGGCTTCTTCCATGTGTGAGGGAAGCTTTAAGGCTGCCCCGAATTGCTTTTCAGCAAGTGCAATCAGGGGCTTGTTCTTCCTGATTCCGTTGCCCGAGGCTACCACGCCCACTTTTTTGGTATTCATTTCGGCATACATATCGTAAAGCTCTGTTATCATACCCTGCAATATGGCAAGGCTGATATCCAAGGGCTTGAAGTTTTCAACGGTCAAGCCGAAAATTCCACCCTTGATGCTTGTATCACTCCTCGTTCCTGCAAAGCGTGTGTCGGCAGTTACGGTTGTACCCTCAGCATTTTCAAGCATTTTATCCATAATGGCGTATACCTGCTTGTCGGTAATATCGGTTGCATATCCGATTATCTCGGCATAAAAATCCTTGAGCATTGAGAAGGCTCTGCCACCACAAAGAGCAGCTCCAACCACAAGATATTTGCCGTCAAAATAGGGCCTCGTTTCAATGTTGGTGCCTGCGAGAATACGGTCTGAAATAATGGAAACCTGACTTCCCGTGCCAACGTTGAGAAGAATGTTATTTTCATCGGCAATGGTTGAAAATACGCTTGCCTGATTGTCACCGATGGCAATGCTGACGGGTATGCTCTTATAGCTTCCTGCCACGCAGTAATCCGAGGTAACGTCAAGGTCAACGTCATAATTGAATTTATTCTCCTTCAAATCGTACAAGCCGAAGCTTGCAGCGTCACTTGAATGAAGAAGTGGCTTTTTATTCCCACATAGCTGCATTACGAACCAATCGTGAATGGTACAGTAGCCAACGGCATCCTTGGGACGCAGACCGTTTTCACGGTTGTAGAAATCGGTTACGTTTCCGTATCCCGAAAAGCTACCCAGGTGCTTTGCGTAGGTGGTGTCCTTGTAGGGAAGATTACCTCTTTCGTCCTGCCAGGTGTAAAGGGGACTTACGGCAGAGCCGTCTTTGTCAACGTAAACGATGCCGTGCATCTGACCCGTTACGCCTATTGCAACTGTGTCCTTACAAATGAGCCCGTCAAGTATTTCGGTGGCAATAGAAACAATTTTTTGAGGGTCCTGAATTTTCTCCCAGGGCTGAGCCCCCTTTATAAAAGCGTTGCTTACCACGGTTTTTGAATCGAGAATTTTACCCGACTTTGTATCAATGGTGACACCGCAAATGCTGGTAGTGCCTATATCTATTCCTATAATCTGCATAGCGAACTCCTTAATAGCACTCGATTATTTCGGCGTTTCCCGAAAGGGTGAATTTGCCCATAAGGGAAGCTGGCATAAAGAAATAATCGCCCTTTGTAACACGCCTTGAATAATCTCCGTTGCCAAGCAGAGCCTCACCCTCGGTAACGATGTATATTGCGTAGCTGTTCTCCACCCTTGCCACCGTCTCGCCACCGTCAAGCCTAATGCGATTGATAATAAAGCAATCGGTGTCACGGGGGCCGATAAGGGCTTCAACTCTTACGCCGTCCTTTTCCTCAAGGGCAACGGGGAGCTTCTGCGCCTTGGGTGTGTCGCCAAAGCTGAAGCAGTCCACGGCAGACTCACGAGAGAGTCCCATATACATTTCCTTGTCGGAAAGTCTGTAATCACCACAATAGCGCTCGGGCTGAATGGTGAAGTCGGTAGGCTCCTGAATTTCAAGGATAAGACAGCCCTTGCCAATAGCGTGAACGGTTTTTGCAGGCACCAGATAAATGTCACCCTTTTTGGGGGTAAAGCTTATCATCAGGCGCTCCATTGCGTCCTTGTCGGTCTCACTGTCGTCAATGGCTTTTTCAAAATCCTCTTTCGTAACGCCGTCCTTGAAGCCGAAATAGATTTTAGCATCCTCTCGGGTGTCCAGAATTAACCAGCATTCCGTCTTTCCGTATTGAGAGTTGAAATGCTCTCTCGAAAAGGCTTTATCGGGGTGCGCCTGCGCCGGCAGTCTGATAGCGCTGTCAAGCGCCTTAACGAGAATTCTCAATTCCTTGCCCTTGCCCAGAAGCTCCTCGGGGTATTTTTTCAAAAGCTCGTCAAAATAAATTTCCTCACCCTTGATTTTCGAAAGTCCTTCATGCTCGGATTTCTGTACCTTGTTTATTGCACGCACGCTTGAGGCAATCCATTCCTCAGGCTCAAAGCCATCAACAGCCTCGTCACCGAAGAAGCCTGCGAAAAGCTTACCACCGGTATATACGCGTCCTACACGGTTGCGTTCAAAGAATATAGGCTTATTTATCATACTATCCTCCTAACAGCTTATAGCAGTTGAATTCAAATCAAGTCTCGTTATGATGTCCTGCTGAATTTCGGGAGAAAGGTCAAGGAAGTTAACGAAGGTTCCGTGAATACGCATAATGTATACGCCACTGGGGGCATATTTTTCGGGATTTGCCAAAACCTTACGAAGGGTTTCGGGAGTAGTTACGTTAACGTAGAGATAGAAGGGTGAAATGCCCTCACAAAGCTCGTTGAAGAAGAGAGGCTTGATTACGTTGTTGCTGAACTGAACGCCCTTGACCTCAAGGGTTTCACCGTTGAAGAATTTGGGGTCAATTCCAAGGTGGGAAGCGTAACCTCCGTTAAAGCGCTCGAAGGGAAGCTTCATATTGGAGAGCATTCTGAAGCCAAGTCCGTTTGAAGCCTCGCCGTAAAGAGGGTCTACTCCGTAGCCCAGCATATCTCTGCTCTTTCTTCCGTCGGGAGTTGCGCCTACCCAATATCCGTAGGTCAGATGTGTTGAGGGAGAGGAGAAGTCGGGACGGAAGGGATTACCAAGATAATTCTTCTTGGATGAAAGAAGGTCGGAAACTCGTATGGCAATTTCTCTTGCCTCGTTGTCAACCTCTTCAATATTGTTACCGAATTTGGGGCAAGAGAGAAGAAATTCTCTTAATTCCTCGTAGCCCTCGAAATTGTTTTTCAATGCATCAACGAGAAGCTTCTTGTCACCGTTGTATTTTTCGTTGAATTTGTCAATGGCGATGAAGGAGTCGGCAAGAACGGTAAGACCGTGAACGAGACAACCACTTCCGTTGTATTTTGTGCCCTGTTTTTTGGTGTCACGCATATCTGCGCCGTACTCCAAGCCACCCATAAAGCTACTCAAAAAGGGAACCTTAAGCTCGGACAGAGCAACCGATGCGCCGTTTGCTGCCGATACCATTTCGTCAACTGCTTTATCAAGGGCGAGATAGAAGCTTTCACGAATGTTTTCAAGAGAGCCACCCTCAAAGTCCATAAGCTTTTCGCCCGTAATCAAGGAGGTGCCGTCGTTGAGTACCATTTCAAGCACCTTGGGGAGACTCAACCAGCTGTTTGTGGTGTTTGCGTTATCCTTGCCCATTATGAGAGGCTCCTGACAACCTGCAACGCTGTAATCTGCAACGTCCTCCTTGTCAACGCCGTTTTTCATAAGTATCTCAAAGAGGGAGTCGTCGTTGAAAAGAGAGGGAGTGAGAACACCGGGGGAGAAGAAGAATTTACCCATTTCCTCATAAAGCTTTTCGGGAGTGTTTTTATGTAATTTTACAGAGAGAATAGGCTGTGGAAGGTTCATGGTGTAATAAGCGTCCATAATGGCGTAGCTCATGGTGTTGGTAAGGTCGTTGCCGTCGGCGTCCTTGCCACCGATCAATACGTTTTGAGAAATAGCCCAGCTTCTGTCACCTACGTTATAGAAAACGAGGAAATGGCAGAAAAGCTCTGCTGCTTCTTCACGGCTCATATCCTTGCGATAGGGCTCGAATATTCTGTCGGCGTTACCCAACGAAAATGCGTAGGGGTTGGGCGCCTGCTCAAGACACATAATCTCCCACAATAAGAGATACAGCTGCATTGCCTCGTAAAGATTTGACGCACCGCCTCCACGAATATTGTTAAGAGCTTTTTCAAGCAGCTCCAACTGTGCAAGGCGTTCCTTACTGCAGGCCTTCTTTTGCTCGGCAATAAGCTCAAGGTATCTGTCAATGAGTATTTTAACACCACCCAAAGCAATAGCCGTAGCCTGATAGAATTCACCCTGCTTTTTACTTGCTTCTTCTATCAGACTGTCAACGCCGTGCTTGAGAGCATATCTGAAGTCGGGGATAATATGACCCGTTACCTGCTCAACGAAGAATATAACCTCCTTGGTATAGCTTTCTGCTTTGCCGTAGGTATCGTTAAGCATTTCCACCATTTTGGTTTTTGAGGTGAATTTACGCACAGTGTCAATTCTCTCTTCAGTAAATTCCTCGTTGGGCTCAATGTCGTTGTAAATCGCCATAGGGTCGCAATATCCCGAGAAGCCCTCAACCGTAAAGGAAGGGTTGATGAGAGCGTAGCTTTTCGCAAAGGCATCTCTCTGCGTACCTACGAAAACGGCGTTTTCGCTGAGGCTTAAGGGCAATACCTTCAAAACCTCGCAAAGCAAATGCGCCTTCTTTATTTCCTCGTGTAAGCCCTGGTATTTATCGCTATTCTTCATTTCGGTTTCTTTAACGATAAACCAACCGTCCAATCTCTTTATTTCACGCTCCTCCTTGTAAAGAGCCTTTGCCATTTCGGTCAGACGACCGTTTTTGTAAATACTGTTCATAGCTGTTCCTCCGCTAAGTTTTAATTATTTTCAAGCCATGTGAGTTAAATACTTCCGTGAAGCTCTGTAAAACCTCTTTTGTTATAAAGCCGTTTTTAACCTTGTATTCGTCCTTCCATTTTCCCTTGCCGTATTCGTGATAGGGGAGAAACTCAAAGACGGTGTTATCGGTGTTGAACCGAGAAAAATATTGGACAAAGCCTTGTGGGTAATCAGAGTTGATTCCGTTGATAATCGGAATTCGTATATGCTGTTGTCTGCCCGATTTACAGTTAAGCTCAAAGTTGTGCATAACGGTTTCGTTGCCAACGCCGGTGTATTTCTTCAATACCTCACTGTCGTAATGCTTGAAGTCCATAATCAGATAATCAACCCACTCAAGAAGCTCAGGTAGTCGTTTTGAGGTGCCGTTGGTTTCAATGGCTGTGTGAATTCCCATATTCTTCAAGCCCTTCAGCACGCAAAGCAGTTCCTGATGCTGTAAGGTGGCTTCACCACCCGTAAAGGTAACTCCACCTCCCGAAAAAAACATAGGTCGGCATCTGTTGCACTCGTCAAGAATTTGCTCTGTTGAATAATGATCTCCCACGCCCTTGTCCATTCCCTCGGGGTTGGAGCACCATATGCAGGACATATTACATCCCGACAAATGGTATACGAGTCGGTTTCCCGGTCCGTCCTGAGAAAAATTAAAGCCCTTTTGAAAGACGATCATACGCTTTTGACCTCGCATAAATTTTCTGTCAATTCAATTATAATATCTTCATAATAGCTTTGGGAATTGACAAAAGGGAAAATAAGATGTAAAATAAAGAAAAACTGTGTGAGGATGCTTTGCCGTGAAAAACGTTTTTACTTCGAATTCAATACATAGAGTTTGCGAGGCAAATATTAACTTTTATAGCACTCCGTTTGTCCATCCCAAAAGGAAAATGAAGGAGCACGATTTCATATATATCCTTGAGGGCGAATGGAAAATAGGACAAAATGATGAGGTGTTTGAGCTTAAAAAGGATTCTCTTTTGATTCTTTCTGCCCACAACACCCACTACGGAGTGTCCCCCTGCGCCGAGGCTACCAAAACCATGTACTTTCACTCAACGGCAGAGAAGGGCGATTTTTCCACCGACGAAATTACCGACCTGCCTGAGGGCTCCTATTGTATAGACACCCTTCTGGATGCTTCACGAAACAAGAGCATAAAGCATCTTTTCTCGAAAATAGTGGACTGCAAGCTTTCAAACAATCAACGGAAGGCAGACCTGTATTTCGAGCTTCTCCTTTGTGAGCTTTCTGAGCTTCACCTCCACGATTCCGACAACGAAATAGCACTGAAAATCAAAAAGCTTATTTACAGTCACCCCGAAAAATTCTTCCACAACACCGAGCTTGCCCAGATGATGAACGTCTCCGTGAAAACTGCCGAAAACAAATTCAAGGCAACCTTTGGCACCACCATTCATCAATATATTTTGGATTTCAAAATCAAGGAGGCAATTTCCTGCTTCGAGATGTTCCCCGAAATGAGCATTAAGGAGATTTCCTACAATCTCGGCTTTTACGACGAATATCATTTCAGCAAGCAGTTCAAGAAAATAACGGGCAGGTCACCAATCAGCTATAAAAACAAAAAAAACACTTGAAGCACAAGCTCCAAGTGTTTTTTGTTTATTGGAAAATTATATGAAATCCGTCTTACGCTTTTATCTGTTTTTCTCAATCACGAGAAACAGTGGGGGATACCCCTGTCTGTTGTGAAAGGAGTGAAGCATAACGGTATACTTTTTCTGGTCAAGTCTTTCCAGATATTCAAGCACCGTGTCTCTTTCCTCAAAGCCCGTGTCACCACCGTGATATACGCAAACCGAAATAAAGCCGTCCTCCTCCAATATGTCGAGAGCCGACTCAATTGCCTTTATGCTGGTTTCTCCGTGTGAGAAAATGCTATGGTCACCACCGGGCAGAAAGCCAAGATTGAAAACCACGGCTCTGGCGCTCTTTACGTAGTCCTTCATTTTGTGATGACTGTCAAGAATAAGGGTAACGTTTTGCCGTCCGTTTTCTTCAAGGAGCGCTTTTGTGGAATTAATTGCCTCCTCTTGAATATCAAAGGCGTAAACCTTGCCACCGTCTCCTACAAGCTGGGACAGAAGAAGGGTATCCCTTCCTCTTCCTGCCGTGGCGTCAACCACGGTATCGCCCTTGTTTAAGTGCGCTTTCATATGCTGGTGTGAAAGCTTTACTGTGTTTTTGTCAAAATACGTCATAGATTCATTACCTTTGCCCTTCTTTTAATACATTATATACCTTTATAACTTGTTTTGCAAGGAGTATTTCGGAAAGAAATTTCGCAAAAAACTTGACTTTTTGCTGGCGAATATGGTAAAATTATATCGGATTTGGAGATTTATAAAATGCTTAAGGGGAAAAGGCGTAAAAAACGCATTTTTCCCTATAAAAAATTATAAGGAGACCAAAGGTGTACAACTTATTGCATTTAAGATACGCCCTTGAAATAGAGAGCACGGGCTCAATTTCAAAGGCGGCAAAAAATCTCTATATGACCCAGCCCCAGCTCAGCCGTGCGTTAAAGGAGCTTGAGGACAGCGTTGGCTGTACTCTCTTCAACAGAACTGCAAAGGGCGTTATCCCCACCGAAAAGGGAGCAGACTTTCTCAACGGAGCAAGGTCAGTGCTTTCAAAGCTTGAGGAAATGGAAATGGCGCTCAAGCCCTCGGTTGTGGGAAAGCAGGACTTTCTCGTTTCCGTACCTCGCGCAGGCTGTTATTCCTACGCATTTAACGATTTCCTTGAATGTATAGATTTTGATATAAATATGAATCTGACCTACAGGGAGACCAATGCAGTCAGGGCCATCAAGAACGTGTGCGATAACGTAAACGATATAGCCTTTATCCGATTTAAAACCGAGCACGAAAAATATTTTATAAGAGAGATAGAGGACAGGGGATTGGCTTATGAGCCTATACATACGGCTCCTTACGTTCTCCTTGTCTCAAAGGATAGTCCTATAGCGCATATGCAAAGGATAACGGCTCAGAGCCTTGAGGGCTTTTGCGAGATAATAGAGGGCGATTATATAGTGCCCTATCTTCCCATAGCCGAGGTAAGAAGCACCCTTGAATTCAACGCAAACAGAAAGACCATTGCCGTCTTTGACCGTGACACCCGTACCCGAATTCTGCGCTCCTGCCCCGATACTTACGCCTTCACCTCACCCGTGTCAAAGACGCATATCGAGAAAAATAATCTTGCCCAGCTATATTGTGACCTCCCTAATAATTCTTACTGCGACCTTATGATTTTCAGAAGGTCATACAAATTGAATTATTACGATAGAAAATTTATACAAAAAGTTAAAGATAATTTGCACTAATCAAAGCATATTATACAAATAAGAATAAAAGAGGTATACCGTTTTTGTTATGACGGTATACTTTTTTTATGTCTTCCTAAAACGGAGAAACTATGTTAAAATTCTAACAAAGTTTTTAAAAAGGAGTTAAGCAATGAACGAAATCAAACGCAACATCATTGATAACGTTGAAAAACTTGAAGACGCGATTCGGAGTTTGAGAGAGGCGCAGAAACAGTTTGCTACGTTTACACAGGAGCAGGTTGACAAGATATTCCTTGCAGCTGCAACTGCCGCTAACAAAGCGAGAATTCCTCTTGCCAAGATGGCAGTAGAGGAAACGGGTATGGGACTTGTTGAAGACAAGGTCATCAAAAATCACTACGCCTCCGAGTACATATATAATAAGTACAAGGACACAAAGACCTGCGGAGTATTAGAGGAGGACAAGGCTTACGGCATAAAGAAGATAGCAGAGCCTATCGGTGTAGTAGCTGCCGTTATTCCTACCACTAACCCCACGTCAACTGCAATATTCAAATGCTTGCTTTGTCTTAAGACGAGAAACGCAATAATCATCAGCCCTCATCCCAGAGCAAAAGCCAGCACTATTGCCGCGGCAAAGCTGGTGCTCGAGGCTGCCGTTGAAGCAGGCGCGCCCAAGGGCATAATTGATTGGATAGACGTTCCAAGCCTTGATATGACAAACCTGGTTATGAAGGAAGCCGACATAATCCTTGCCACCGGTGGTCCCGGTATGGTAAAGGCTGCATATTCAAGTGGAAAGCCGGCACTTGGCGTTGGCGCAGGTAACACCCCTGCCATTATCGACGAAACGGCAGATATCACCCTTGCAGTAAGCTCTATAATTCATTCCAAAACCTTCGACAACGGTATGATTTGCGCTTCCGAGCAGTCCGTTATTATCCTTGATAAAATATACAAGGCAGTAAAGCAGGAATTCATTGACCGTGGATGCTATATCCTGAAGGAAGATGAAATTGATAAGGTAAGAAAGACCATTATAATCAACGGCGCACTCAACGCCAAGATAGTAGGTCAGTCTGCGTATAAGATTGCCGAGCTGTCGGGCGTAAAGGTTCCCGAAAGCACGAAAATCCTTATCGGTGAGGTAGAGAGCGTTGAGCTTTCAGAGGAATTCGCTCACGAAAAGCTTTCACCCGTTCTTGCAATGTACAAGGCAAAGAGCTTCGGCGACGCTCTTGATAAAGCCGAGCATCTCATTGCAGACGGTGGTTACGGACACACCTCGTCGATTTATATCGACCCTCTTACACAGGCAGAGAAGCTTGCTGAATTTGAAGCGAGAATGAAGACCTGCCGTATACTTATAAACACTCCGTCTGCTCACGGTGGAATAGGAGACCTCTACAACTTCAAGCTTGCCCCCTCGCTTACTCTTGGCTGTGGCTCTTGGGGTGGTAACAGCGTTTCCGAAAACGTAGGTGTAAAGCACCTCATCAATATAAAGACGGTAGCCGAAAGGAGAGAGAATATGCTTTGGTTCAGAGCACCCGAAAAGGTGTATATTAAAAAGGGATGTCTTCCCGTGGCTCTTGACGAGCTTAAAACCGTTATGGGCAAGAAAAAGGTATTCCTCGTAACCGACTCCTTCCTCTACAACAACGGTTATACCAAGCCTATCACCGATAAGCTTGACGAAATGGGAATTACCCATACTACCTTCTACAACGTAGCTCCCGACCCCACCCTTGCATCTGCAAGAGAGGGCGCAGAGCAGATGAAGTCATTTAACCCCGATTGCATTATCGCTCTCGGTGGTGGCTCTGCAATGGACGCTGCAAAGATTATGTGGGTACTCTACGAGCATCCCGAAGCAGACTTTATGGATATGGCAATGCGCTTCATTGATATCCGTAAGAGAGTTTACACCTTCCCCAAGATGGGTGAAAAGGCATACTTTATAGCAATTCCCACCTCGGCAGGAACTGGCTCTGAGGTTACTCCCTTCGCAGTTATTACCGACGAAAAGACGGGCGTTAAGTATCCTCTTGCAGACTACGAGCTTCTTCCCGATATGGCGATAGTAGACCCCGACCTTCATATGTCGGCTCCCAAGGGACTTACGGCAGCATCGGGAATTGACGCAGTTACCCACGCTCTTGAAGCCTACGCTTCTATGCTTGCTACCGACTATACCGACGGACTTGCGCTTAAATCGCTCAAATCGGTATTCGAATACCTTCCCAGAGCATACGACAACGGACAGACCGACGTTCTTGCCCGTGAAAAAATGGCGAATGCAGCAACCATCGCAGGTATGGCTTTTGCAAACGCATTCCTCGGCGTATGTCACTCAATGGCGCATAAGCTTGGCGCCTTCCACCACCTTCCTCACGGCGTAGCAAACGCCCTTATGATAGAAGAGGTTATTCGCTTCAACGCCTCCGAGGTCCCTGCAAAGATGGGTACCTTCTCACAGTACAGCCACCCCCACACACTTGCTCGCTATGCCGAAGTGGCAGACTATCTTGGCATTAAGGGTAAGAATGATACCGAAAAGCTTGAAGGTCTTATCAAGGCTATAAACGACCTCAAGGAGAGGGTAGGCATCAAAAAGACTATCAAGGATTACGGAATTGATGAAAAGGTATTCCTCGACCAGCTTGACGAAATGACAGAGCAGGCATTTGACGACCAGTGCACAGGCGCTAACCCCAGATACCCTCTTATGAGTGAAATTAAACAGATGTATCTCAATGCTTACTACGGAAAGGTGGAGTAATATGAAACTTGATAACGTAATAGCAAAACGCCCCTCAAAGACCGTTTACAGAGACGGTGACAGAGTAATAAAGGTATTTGACCAGTCCTTTTCAAAGGCTGATATACTCAACGAAGCCCTCAATCAGGCACGAGTTGAGGAGACGGGACTGAATATCCCCAAGGTGCTTGAGGTAACGAAAACAGAAGGAAAATGGACTATCGTTACCGAATACGTTGAGGGTAAGACACTGGCAGAGCTTATGGAAGAAAATCCCGAAAAGCTTGACGAGTATCTTGAGCTTTTTGTAAAGCTTCAAATGGAAGTACACTCCAAAAGGTCACCCCTCTTGAATAAGCTCAAGGACAAGATGAACAGAAAGATAAGCGCATCGGCTCTTGATGCAACTGCACGCTACGAGCTTCACACAAGACTTGAAGGACTTCCCAAGCATACCAAGGTGTGCCACGGAGACTTCAACCCTTCCAATATTATTATCGGAAAGGACGGAACACCCTATATTCTCGACTGGTCACACGCCACACAGGGTAACGCATCGGCAGACGTTGCAAGAACCTATCTGCTCTTCAAGCTTGCAAAGCAGGACGAGATAGCCGAAAAGTATCTCAACCTTTTCTGTAAGAGAAGCGACACTGCAAAGCAGTACGTTCAGAAATGGATGCCCATCGTTGCTGCATCTCAATCCGTAAAGGGTAACGAGAACGAGAGGGAATTCCTTCTCTCCTGGGCAAACGTAGTTGATTTTGAATAAATAGCATAAATAAAAAGATAGCGCTTCATAGAGAAGCACTATCAATGAAATCGGCAAAGCCGATGAAATCACTTCGTGATGAAATATTTGTTTCACAAATATGAAATGTCCGACAAGTCGGACGTTAAGGAAAGCCTCTGCTTTAAAATGCAGAGGCTATTTTTTATTGTAAATTTGCCAAGGGCAAATTGTCATTAGCGTTTCGTCAGAAACATTTCACGTGCGAAGCTCATTTCACACCCGAAGGGTATTTCACTCACCGTCAGGTGAATTTCACTGTGTGTTATCCCCAAGGATAACGCACCAAAGCGTTCCTTTTTTGTTATTCTGAAAGTAACCAATCAACGGTTACACCAAGTATTTTGGATAAAGCCATAAGCTCGTAGTCGGCAACGAATCTCGTTCCGATTTCAATTCTCGATACGCTGTCCCTTTCAATAATTATTCCCTCAATTTGCAATCGCGCTGCCAGATCACTTTGCGTCAGCCTTAATTTACACCTCGCTTCGTGCACCTTGTCTCCACAAATATTCTTCTTCCCGTTGTAGTCGTAAATTTTCAACAAAATCACTCCTTCTCTGTGAGAAAGTTCAGAATTTTTCTTGACAATAACACATTTCAAAGCTATAATTGTGTTAAAGATAAGAATTTATTCAAAAAAATAAATTTCTTTCAAGAAAATTGACCAACAGAGGAGAAACAATGAAGAAAATCAAAATATTGGTATGTCTTATTTTTACACTTTGCTCACTTGCTCTTGCAGCAAACGCAGAGACTTACGGCGATTTGACTTATGAAATTTCAAATAACGAGGTCACCATTACAGGTTGTAGCACATCTGCTACCACTGTAACTATACCTTCTGATATTGAGGGCTATCCCGTAACGAAGATAGGGGGCTTTGCTTTCGGTTCTGCTCACGTAACCAAGATTGTCCTTCCCGAAACTATAACGAGTATAGAGTTAGGCGCATTTGACGGTTGCCTCGACCTTGAAAAAATAGAGGTAGATGAGAATAATGAACGGTATTTCAGCGATGCACAGGGCGTTCTTTATTTCAAATTAGGTAATGATTCAACACTCATTCGTTGTCCTGAAGGAACGACACTTACGTCATATACGTTACCTGAAAACGTTTTACATATAGGCGATTTTGCTTTTTATAATTGTGATAGCCTGACAAACGTAACAATCTCTGATGGCGTGATAGGTATATTATATTCGGCGTTTTCTGGTTGTGATAGCCTCGCCGGTATCACGATACCCGATAGTGTGACCAGTATAGGCAGTGAAGCCTTCGCTCGTTGCACAAGCCTTACGTCTGTTACCATATTGAACAGCAAGGCAAGTATAGGGTCTGATGTTTTTATGGGGTGTACAAATCTCACCATCTACGGTTACACAGGCTCGACTGCTGAGACTTATGCACAGGATAACGGTATTACGTTTGTAGCTCTTGATGAAGATGAAGACGTAATCGACATCAGTATGCTCACCTACGAAATTTCAAATAACGAGGTAACCATTACCGATTGTGACACTTCTGCCACATCTGTAACTATACCTTCTACAATAGAGGGCTATCCTGTAACGAGTATAGGTGACGATGCCTTCTGTAATTGTACGAGCCTCACGTCAATTACCATCCCCAACAGCGTGACAAGTATAGGTAATTCTGCTTTTAGTGGGATAAAGCTTAATTCTATTGTCATTCCTAATAGCGTAATTAGTGTAGGTTATGGTGCTTTTTCTTATTGTACAAACCTTACTGATATTACAATTATGAACAGTAGTACACAAATAGGGCAGGATGCCTTTTTAAACACAGCGTATTATAAAAAAACATCTAATTGGGACAATTGTGTCCTTTATATAGGTGATCATTTAATACAGGCAAAGGAAACAATTTCGGGTGATTATCAAATAAAGGATGGAACAAAGGCGATAGCAAGTTGTGCTTTTCTTTCTTGTGCGAGCCTTACTTCAATCACCATACCAAATAGCGTGACAAGTATAGACAGTTCTGCCTTTTGGAATTGCACAAGTCTCACCTCAATCACTATACCAAATAGCGTGACAAGTATAGGGGAATGTGCGTTTTTGGGATGTTCTGGTCTTACAACTTATGTTATACCATCTGCTATAACTGTAATAGGAGAAAAATCTATTGGTTATGCTGGGTTCTATGATGAACAGGCAATTGATAGTGTTACTGTTTATGGTTATTCTGGAAGTGTTGCCGAGACATATGCAAATAATAACAGTATTTTATTTGTGTCTATTGGTAAATCAGGAAAATGTGGAGAAAACCTATTTTTTGAGTTAAGTAACGAGGGTGATTTTACCATATTTGGAACAGGAGCGATGGAAAATTACACATCATCGTCTCCAGCACCTTGGTATTCAGATAAAGAGCTAATAAAAAAAGTCGTTATAAACGAAGGAGCTACTTCAATCGGTTCTTATACTTTTGATGGTTGTTCAAACCTTGTGAGTGTCAGTATTTCGTCAAGTATTACAAGTGTAGGGAGTGGTGCTTTTAATAATTGTGATAGTCTTAAAACCATAAATTTTACTGAGGACAGCAATCTTGCGATTATAGACTCTTATGCGTTTTATTCTTGCGAAAATCTTGAATCCGTTACTATTCCTTCGTCGGTAACAAGTATAGGTTTTAGAGCGTTTGAAAATTCTCGGTGGCTCAAGAGTGTAATTTTTGATGATAATAGTAAACTTACATCAATAAACGAGAGGGCTTTCCAGAATTGCGGAAGCCTTAGTAGTGTCGAGATTCCATCAAGTGTAACTTTGATAGGTACGCAAGCTTTCTGTGATTGTATAAACCTCAAAAGCGTAATTATTCCCGATGATAGTATGCTTATCGAGATAGGTACAAGAGCATTCTCTGGTTGTTATACTCTTGAATCAATAAATATTCCTGCTGGAGTAACGTTGATACGTTATCATGATGCTTTTTATGGCTGTTCAGCCTTGACAGGAATATGGGTTGACGATAATAACGAAAATTATTCAAGTGACAAATATGGAGTTTTATATAACAAGGACAAAACTAAGCTGATTCAATATCCTGCAAGTTCAAAGAATGATTCCTTTATAATTCCATCAACTGTAAAGTCAATTTATTCTTGTGCATTTAGACGTTCTAAAAATTTGACAAGAGTGACAATACCTGATAGTATTACAAGCTTGCCCACGCAAGCATTTGCATTATGTACAAATCTTGCTTGCGTTATAGTGCCATCAAGTGTAACCTTGATGCATCAGGAAGTCTTTTATGATTCCCATAACGTCACCATCTATGGTTACACAGGTTCATATATTGAGACATATTCTAATGAACACGACATTGATTTTGTCGCAATAGAAAATACGCTTTCCTACCTCGGTACTTCTCTTATTCTTGACGGCGCAATTGGTGTTAAGATGTCCTTCGAGTACGATTCAAGCGTGATTGATACCAATACTCTTGCATACAAGGTTACCCTCAAAAATTCCGACGATAACAGTGAAAGTGAAGAAACCATTCCTCTTACCCTTGATGAAGACGGAAAGACAGCGTATGGAACAGTTTATTTAGCTCCCAAGGACGTGGACAATATTACTATTGTTTCCAACCTTTCGGCAAAGACTGTTGACGGAAAGGATATAAGCGTTTACAACGCTCCCGAAGTTACAGTGCCTGCATATATATCCGTAATTAAGGATTATGCCGAAACAAACGAGGAATATGCGAAGGCTCTTGACCTTGTGTTAGCGCTTGAAAAATATTGCGACTATGCAGACAAGTATTTTGATAAGAGCGTAACCGAGGTTACCGAAATAGAGCTTACCGATGCTCAGAAGAGAAGAATAGAGGGCTTTGCAATTGCCCCACAGGTGTCGGTTGCAAATCTCGGCGCCGTTAAATACTATTCGTCTTCTCTCATACTTAACGAAACGGTTACAATCCGTCACTATTTTACAGTAACAGGCGAAATAAATCTCAATGACTATACCGTTGAGGGCGCCAACGCATTGAAGAAAGCCAAGGGCAATAACACTCTGGTGTATATTGATATAACCGATATCCCTGCCCAAAAGCTCAGCGAATATTGGACTGCAAAGATAAGCTATGCAGACAGCAGTATGACAGTAAAGTTCTCACCCCTTAACTACGCAGGCCTTATCTACGAGTCTAGTGACGCAAAGCTCAGAAACCTTGTTAAGACGATTGCTGAGTATTCATATCAGGCAGACCTGTACACAGGTAAAGCCGATGAAGTTATAACTCCCGATGAAAACGAAACAGAAATAGACAAGTGGTAAAAATAGGGCAGTAAAAACCAATAGTTTTTACTGCCCATTTTGTTACGTATAAAAGGAGACAGGAAAAAATGCTTCAGAATGAACAAACGGAACCCGACGGCGTACGAACGTACGTCAAGAGGTTCCGTTTGTTTATAGCCAAAAACTTATTCGCTTAATTAGTTTTTGGTGGTCTGGACATTTTTAACGTCTCCGTTAGTCAGTATGTTCATTGCCTCAATATACCCTGCAAATCCCTTACCCTTGACGGTGGCAATACAAGCCTGTCTGATGTAGGAGATTTTACGGAATTCGTCTCTTGTGTCGGGGTCTGAAATATGCACCTCAACGGTGGGAATACCCACTGCCTTGACGGCGTCAAGAAGCGCTACGCTGGTGTGAGTGTAGGCAGCAGGATTAATAACGATTCCGTCAACTCTTTTATACGACTCCTGAATTTTGTCAACTATTGCTCCCTCGTGATTGGACTGAAAGAATTCCACCTCAACGCCAAGCTTGTCAGCTTCGACACGAAGCATCTCTTCCAAGTCGTGAAGCGTGCCCTTGCCGTAAATTTCGGGCTCACGGATGCCAAGCATATTTATATTAGGGCCGTTAATTACAAGAATTTTCACAAAAATCCCTCCAAATCTTTTCTGCCGTTTCCTCGGCGTCTGCCGACACCTCTATTACTGCATCTCTGAAGCGTTGGTACAAGGGAAGCCGTTGTCGGTACATTTCCTCAAGGTCGGCGTTCTGGGAAAGAGGTCTGCCGTTTCTTGAAAGGGTAGAAGCATCTCTTTCAAGGTGATAAACCCTTCCACATCTCTTTAAGGGCAGATAGTTGTCCTCGGTTTTTACGGCTCCACCACCCGTGATGATGATTTTACCAAAGCTTTCGCAAGCCTTCTTTATAGCTTCCTTTTCATACTGTCTGAAAAGAGCCTCGCCACCCTTTTCGAATATTTCGGGTATTGACATTCCCACAGATTTAACTATTTCGTCGTCGGTGTCGATTATCTCCTTGCCCGAAAGTCGAGCAAGCTCACGACCTGCCGTGCTCTTACCCGAGCCCGGCATACCAACGAGCACGATATTCCTCGTGTTGCCTGCAATAATGCTCATTATACGCTTTATTTCGCACTCGTCAATGGACTCACCCTTGAAATATTCCTCGGCGCGTCTTGCCTGGGCTACCAGCATTGACAGTCCGTTGGCGTAGGGGATACCCTTGTTTTCTGCCTGAATAAGCAGATTGGTTCTAAAGGGGTTGTAAATCAGGTCGAGCACGCCCTCACATTCGGGGAACAGGTCGAGGTCCACTATCTGTCCCTCGGGCTCGGGATACATACCCACGGGCGTGGCGTTGACGATAACCTCTGCGTCATAGTGACGGTCAAGGTTCGAATAATTGTTTTCGCCACTTCTCGAAACGGTTATAATCTCTCTTGCCCCTGCCACCTTTGCTGCTCTTCGCACTGCTAACTGCGCGCCACCACCACCGAATATAAGCACCTTTTTGCCACCCATTTCAATTCCCGCGTTTTCAGCCATCCACAGAAATCCGTCGGCGTCGGTATTGTGACCTACAAGCTTGCCGTGGTCATCGGTAACGATAGTGTTCACACATCCGATTTCCTCGGCATCGGGCGAAATAATATCAAGATAGGGGAGAACGTCCTTTTTATAGGGGATCGTTACGTTCATTCCACCTATTTCCTGCTCCTTGAAAAACGCCCCCAGCTCCTCGGGCTCAAGCTCCGTATGCAGATAATCCTTACATCCCATTTCAGTATGAATCATTCGTGAATAGCTATGTGAAAGATGTCTGCCTATCAATCCGTAGTACTTCATACGACGGGATAATTTCCGAGGAAGGTGAAGCCGTCGCAGGTACGTTCAAGCTCCTCTAACATAGGAATAACTCCGGCATCTCTTACCGATGCGTCAAGCTCTAAGTAGAAAATAAATTCAAAGTTTCTTCCGGTCACGGGACAGCTTTCAAGCTTCAGCATATTAACTCCGTGAGAGGAAAACATATTAAGCACGTCACTCAATGCGCCGGGCTTGTTGGGTGTGGCTAAAATAAGGCTTATTCGGTTTGCCCCTGCATAGATTGACAGATCCTTTTCGATAAGTATAAACTTGGTGTAGTTGTTGTCACTGTCCTGAATATCGTCACGGAGCGCTTCAAGTCCGTAAAGCTCAATACAGTCGTGACTTGCAATAGCTGCAATGCTTCCGTCGGATTGGGATGCATCCTTTGCAGCCATAGCCGTGTTAGGACAGGCTTCCACCTTAACGTTTGCTCCAAGTGACGCGAGAAACGCTGAGCATTGTCCGATAGCCTGCTCGTGAGAGCGTATGATTTTTATATCGGAAAGCTTGGTGCCCGGCTTTACCAAAAGCTCGTGGCGAATGTTCAAGGAGGTTGCGCGTACTATGTGGAAATGCTTCTTCTGAAGAAGCTCGTATACCTTACGCACAGAGCCGTGAGTGTTGTTTTCAATGGGAAGCACACCGAATTGGGAAAAGCCCTGCTTTACTGCGTCAAATACTGCCTCGAAGGTCTTGACGAACATAATATCGCCTCTGGGTAAAAGCTTGTCGGCTGCAATCTGAGAGTTTGCACCCTCAACGCCCTGACACGCCACAGTGCCGATTTTCGGGAAGGTCTTTTCTGCAGGAAGAAGGGCGTTTTCAATAATACCCTTGATTTTGGTATCTCCCGACAGAATTTCTCTCTGATAAGCCTTGGACAGCTCCATAAGCTTTACGAAAAGCTGATAAGCGTACTCCTCACGCTCTCCTGCCTTTGCCTTAACGTCACGGAGAATTTCTCTTTCTCTTTCCTTGTTGACTATGGGGAGACCGTGCTCCATTTTATATTTTACTACCTCTGTGGACAAGTCCATTCTTTCGAGGAAAAGCTCAAGTATCTTGTTATTTACCTCGTCAATTCTTGCCCTTGTGTCTTTTATATCCATACTATCCTCCGATAAGCATATCAAGAATTACCGTTGCCACCACGGCTTCAACCACGGGTACTGCCCTCTGGGCTATGCAAGGGTCGTGACGTCCCTTTACCACAAGCTTGGCAGGCTCTCTCCTTGAGAGGCTTACAGTGTCCTGCTCCTTGGAAATTGAGGGGGTAGGCTTTATTGCCACTCTTAAAAGGATTGGCGCGCCGTTGGTAATACCGCCGAGTATTCCACCGGCATTGTTCGTGGCAGTTTTTATTTCTCCGTTTTCAATAACGTAGGGGTCGTTGTTTTCAGAGCCTCTCAGAGTTGCCACCTCGAAACCTCTTCCAAACTCAACGCCCTTTATGGCAGGTATACCGAATAAAGCCGATGCAAGTCTGTTTTCCACACCGTCAAACATAGGCTCTCCAAGTCCTGCAGGCACACCCGTTACCATACATTCTATGGTGCCACCGACAGAGTCAAGGTCGTTTGCAGCGGCAATAATTGAGGCTTTCATTTTTTCGCCTGCCTCGTCGTCGATTACGGGGAAATCCTTATTTGCAATCTGCTGAAAAAGAGAATTTCCGTCGCCGTTGTCAAATCTTTTATCACGGATTCCGGCAACGCTGTCAAGATGCGCGCCGACGAATATTCCACGTCTTGCAAGTATCTGCTTGGCAATTCCACCTGCCACCGTCAAGGGCGCAGTAAGCCTTCCCGAAAAGTGACCTCCACCACGCATATCTGCATTGCCCTGCCATTTTACGAAGGCAGTGTAATCAGCGTGTCCGGGTCTTGGCTTGTCGAGAATTTCGGAATAATCCCCCGAGCGCTTGTCGGCGTTTTCAATTATTGCGCAAAGTGGCATACCACAGGTTTTTCCGTCCTGCAGACCCGATAAAAGCTTTGGCACGTCAGCCTCGCTTCTCTTGGTGGAGAAAGCGTTTTTACCACCTCTGCGCCTTTCCATAAAGGCTTGAAGCTCCTCTGTGTCTATTGCTTCTCCCGAAGGGAGTCCGTTTATTACAACGCCTATGGCGTCTCCATGCGACTGACCGAAAACCGATACCTTTAATCTATTTCCGTATTCAGATGACATAGCATTTACCTCCAAGTTTTTCATAGTCCTCAAAGAAAGAGGGATAGGACTTCGTTACTGCCTCTGCGCCGTTGATGATAACCTCACCGTCACACAAGGTGGACGCCAACGCCGTTGCCATAACGATTCTGTGGTCTCCTGCGCCGTCTACCTCACCACCGTGAAGCTGACAACGTTTTACCGACATTCCGTCATCATATTCGGTAACCTCACCACCCAAAGCACGAATGAGCTTTGCAGTGGTTTCGATGCGATCACTTTCCTTCATTCTCAGCCTTGCGCCACCAACGAATTTGGTTTCGCCCTTTGCTCTTGTTGCCAATACTGCAAGGGTAGGGAAGGTGTCGGGAATTTCCGAAATATCTATAACGCATCCCGAAAGCTCTGACAAATCTGCCTTGATGACCTTGCCCTCGTGTATTTTACCACCGAGAGCCTTGAATACGTCGAGTATTCTCTTGTCCCCTTGAGGAGAGTGAAGGTCAAGTCCCGTCACCTCAACTCCCGAGGCTAAAAAGTATGATGCGTTTGACCAATCTCCGTCAACCGTCAGAGAGGAGGGGGAGACGTATTTTTGATTTCCCTTTATAAAATAGGAATTGTTTTTAAACTCAACCTCAATACCGAAACGCTTTAACACCCATAGGGTAATATCTATATACGCCGAGGATTCCAGCTTGGTAGTGAGTCTTATTTCCGAATTTCCCTCAAGCAAAGGCAGGGCGAACAGAAGCCCCGTTATATACTGTGAGCTGACGTTGCCGGGAAGCTCATACACACCACTTCTCAGCTTACCTGTTTTGGTGAAGGGGAGTCTGTCCCCCGAGAATTCGGCGCCGTTTTTTCTCATTGCATCAAGAAGCTCAACGATAGGTCTGTCGGGCAACCGTCCCCGACCCTCGAAGGAAACTCTGTCACAAAGAACGGATGCAACGGGTGTCATAAATCTGAAGGTAGAACCACTCTCCGAGCAGTCCAGAGTAACTCCGTTTACGGCCTCACGCTTTTCAAGGATAACGCTATCCTTGGTTCTCGTAATTCTTGCCCCAAGGGCTTCAATACAATTTATAGTAGTGTCGATATCCACCGAGCTTGACGGCAGATATATTTCTGTCCTTTCGCCCGATAAAAGTGAGGCTATGAGAAGCCTGTGGGCATCGGATTTTGACGGTATGGCAGAAATACTGCCCGATAAAGCCGATGGCTCTATTTTTATTTTCATTACTTTATTCCTCTTGTAAACAGGGCTTCAACTTCATTCATTTGTAGCTTTTCAATAAAGCAATCACCGATACCTCGTACCTTTATAACGCTTATTGAATTGCCCTGCCTTTTCTTGTCGAAAAATGCCGTGTCGGCTAACTCCTTTGAAGAGTAGGGTGAGACGGTAGGGAGAGAGTATTTTTCAATAAGAGAAAGTATTCTCTTCTCAAGGGATTGGTCTATCAGTCCCTCTGCTCTTGCCGAGCGTGTCATTATGCCAAGTCCCATTGCTACTGCGTGACCGTGAGGAACGGTATATCCACTCAGCTTTTCTACCGAGTGTGCAGGAGTGTGTCCGAGATTGAGAAGCTTTCTCACTCCCATTTCAAATTCGTCCTCGCTTACAACTCTGCCCTTGTACGCCACGCATCTTGATATAACGTACTCGTCGTTGTCTCTCGGCGAGCCCTTTTCAAGAGCCTCAAAAAGCTCTGCATCACCTAAAATTGCCGTTTTTATAACCTCTGCCATTCCGTCGGCATACACACCTTCCTCAAGGGTGTTCAGAGTGTCGGTGTCACATATAACCACCTTGGGCTGAATAAACAGTCCTGCAAGATTTTTTCCTGCTTTAAGGTCTACTGCCGTCTTTCCACCAACCGAAGAGTCAACCGACGCCAAAAGGGTAGTGGGAATCTGTACGTAGGAAATGCCACGCATATAAGCGCCTGAGGCAAAGCCCGTCATATCACCCGTGACGCCACCCCCAAGGGCTATGGCAGTATCACGCCTTGTAAGACCACTTTCGGCAAAGAATTCAAGAATGTCCGACAGAGTGTCAAGATTTTTTGACTCCTCTCCTGCAGGGAATACAAAGTGCACAGTATCGTAGCCACCTGCCTTTAACGCCGATTCGAGCCTTCCAAGATATAGGGGAGCAACGTTTGAATCGCAAACTATTGCAAGCTTGCCCTCTATTCCCACCTCTTTAAGAAAATCAGCCGTCTTATCAAGAATTCCTTTTCCGATAATAACGTCGTATGAGTCGGGTACGTTAATCTTGATTCTTTCCATCAGTTGCCTCCAGCCTTGATTTTACTTTCTCTGCCTTCCTTTAAAAGCTTGTGCAGGTATTCTCCGTCACCCTTTTCAAGAGCCCTTTTATAATCCTCAAGATTGGAAATAAGTATTTCTAACTCGTGGGTAAGATGGTCGGCATCCTCTAAAAACAGCTCGGTCCACATATCCTCGTCAAGGTAGGCTACTCTCGTCATATCCTTGAAGCTTCCTGCCGAAAAGCCTCTCTGCCTCTGTGCTTCAGGGGACTTTATGTAAGCGCTTGAAACTATGTGCGCAAGCTGAGAGGTGTATGCTATAATTCTGTCGTGCTCCTCGGGTGTTGAGTACACTATTCTGGAAAAGCCCACGTCGTAAAACAGACTTGAAAGCTCCTCTAAAACCTCGGGCAAGCTATTCTCGTCGGGGGTAAGTATCATTGAAGCCCCCACGAAAAGATTGGGAGTGGAGTTCTTAAAGCCACCTCGCTCCTTACCTGCCATAGGGTGACCACCAACGTAGCCGAAGCCGTGCTTATCTGCCACGGCACGCATTTTTGCCGTGACGTTTCTCTTTACGCCACAGAAGTCCACCACGGTGGTGGTGCTTGCTATCTTTTCTGCATTAGTCTCCAGCCATTTAATTGCAATACCGGGTCTCAACGCAAGAAAGATAACGTCACATAAGGGCAGATTAGCATCGTTCAGCTCTTCGTCAAGGGCTCCCGACAGCTTTGCCATCAGCATAGTTTCTTCGTTTATATCAAAGGCGAAAACGTTGTGTCCCGTCTTTACTTTTATTCCTTTTGCCATGGAACCACCTATAAGTCCCAGACCAACAAGTCCTATATTCATAGCTTAAAGCTTTTCCTTTCAGTCGTCAAGGGTCTTCATAAACTCGTGAAGAGCTATGAGCTTTTTATTCATCTTACCAAAGGCTTCGGGATTAAGTGACTGAGGCCCGTCACACCATGCGCGCTCGGGATTGTTGTGTACCTCTATCATAACGCCGTCGGCACCACCTGCTACTGCTGCCATTGCCAGAGGAGAAACCAGTGAGGATTTTCCCGTTGCGTGGCTCGGGTCAATAATAACGGGGAAGTGTGACAGCTTTTTAAGCACGGGTATTGCCGCAAGGTCGAGAGTATTTCTCGTATACGTCTCAAAGGTACGCACGCCTCGTTCACAAAGGATAATATTCTCATTTCCCGACGCCATAACGTATTCGGCGCTCATAAGCCATTCCTCGTAGGTTGCCGACATACCTCTTTTCAGCATAACGGGCTTATTCTGACGGCCAAGCTCACGGAGAAGATTGAAGTTCTGCATATTTCTGGTGCCCACCTGAATAATATCAACCTCGTCGAATAAGGGAAGCTGTGAAATTTCCATTATTTCGGTGATTATGGGAAGCCCCGTTTCCTTCTTGGCAAGCTTCAAAAGCTCTATTCCTTCAGAGCCGAGTCCCTGGAAGGAGTAGGGGGAGGTGCGTGGCTTGAATGCGCCACCACGGAGAATGGTTGCTCCTGCTTCCTTTACGCTTTTTGCTACCGAAATCATCTGTTCCTCGCCCTCAATAGAGCAAGGACCTGCTATAACCGTCAGAGTTCCACCACCTATCTGGGTATTACCTACCTTTATTACAGTGTCTTCATCGTGGAACTTTCGGTTTGCCTTTTTGTAGGGCTCCTGAACTCTCTTTACGTCCTCTACGATATCGAGGGCAGAAATAAGGTCCTTGTCAAGCTGGGAGGTGTCTCCTACAAGACCGAGAATAACGTGAGAGTCACCCACGCTTTCGTGAATTTTGATATTTTTGCTCTCCAGCCAGGTTTTAAGATGCTCTACCTGATTTTTGTTTGGATTTTGCTTTAAAATTACTATCATATCCGTTACCTTCTTTAAAAAATAAAACCCCGTAGCCGGTCGGCTACGGGTGGAAATAAACTTATCTTAAAAATCCCCGTAAAAAGCACAACCGAAAGACCTTACCTCATATTTGCGGTAAAGTAGCAATAAAATCGGTATGCAAATGTCATCGTAGACTTTTTCACGGCGTTATCTCCTTAATTAATATAAGACATTGTACCACAATGTTTTTCCTTTTTCAAGAGGAAAATGAATATTTATGAAAAAATAATCGAATATTTGCGAATATTTATTTACACCTCGTAGTCCATACACACTCTTGAAGCAGTAAAGGGTCTTACCTTGGTATCTGCCACCTCAACGTGCTTGGGATGTACTGCATATCCCTTGAGAGACTCAATACTGTCAAAGGTGGAATCAAGCATTACCTCACCGTTTGAGGAGGGGAGAGGATTTACGTTTACCTTTATTTCTATAAGACCGGGAATCTGACCCATCAGAGCTTCGAGACCACTTTTGATGCCTGCCTTTATATTTTCCTTTTCCTCTGCAGAAAAGCTTTCCTTTAAGTTCCATATTATTACGTGCTTTACCATTTTAGTGTGTATTCCTTTCTTTTTTGAAAAATTCACGTAAAAAGTATATCATATGCGTTGCAAAAAGTCAATTTTTATGATACAATAAAATCAAAGAAAAGCTTCCTTTATTATAATTGCAGGAGACGGAATATGCCCAGACGCACAATGATAACCGAAAAAAACGAAATAAAGCTGTATCTTCTCTACCTTTTTCGCCTTTTTGAAAAGCAGGGGCTTGAGGTTGACTTCGATACCCTCAGCGAAGTAGTTATGTGGGAGGGCGCAGTCAATCACTTCGACTTCTCGCAGGCGTTCGGTGAGCTGGTTGACGCAGGCTCTATTGCCTCGTATCAGGGTGAAAAGGGTGTGGAGTGCTATATAATCAGTGAAAAAGGCACCATCATCATAGACAATATGGCAGACGTGCTTATTGCCGATATAAGAGATAACGCAATGCGCTCACTTATGCGCTTTATTTCCTATAAGCGTGACGGCTCCGTATACGTTAATAAGATTACCGAGGACGGAAACGGTTGGCGTATTAAATGCGCTCTCACCTCAAAGGGTAAGGATATCGTGAGCATCAGCATCTATTCGGATAATAAGCAGTATCTTGAAAAGATAGGCATACGCTTCTCCGAAAACGCAGAAAAGATTATCAACTCTACCGTTGGCATTGCCTCTGGCGACGTGGACTTTTTATTTTAGCATTTCGGCAAAACATTCTGCAGCCAGCTCTGCTGCCTTCAAGGCTTCCTTGAAGGTGTTGGCGCAGCTTCCCACCTCCAATAGCAGACTGCCCGTTGTTAAATCCAGATTGTATCTTGAATATCTTAAATATATAGGTCTTGAAAGCGATGGATATTTGTTGTCCATCGCTTCCTTGTATTTAAGGGCGAGGGACAGATTGCTTTCCCAATCGGGATATACAACCCCTTTTCCGTTACAGCCTGCAACAAGCATTACCTGTGCGCATTCCTCAAGCTCACTTGCCATCGTCTTGATTTTTTCTCCACCGTCGCCACCCAACGAGTCTCGGTGAATATCGATTACGTATTGTATGGAGGGATATTTTTCAAGATATTTTTTTATAGACTTACGGGAATTTGAATAAGCCGAATTATAATCGTCCTTGTCGTGCATGATACGGCATTGAATTGACTGAATTCCGTTTTCGGCAAGCACTTTGCAAAAGGCTTCTCCGATAGCAATCATATTATTCTCGGTATCCGTTGTTCTCGTCTGGCTTTTTGTGGTATAGAAGCCGTAATAGCCGTCCTGATCAGCGCTTGCAAAGGATTCGCTTTCGTCGGCGTAGCATTCTGTTCCGTGGGTATGTACTACAAGCACCACAGGCTCTGCCTTGCTTGTAGCCGAGGGCAGTGGGTAGGATAACAGAGTCGCCTCGTCCACCACCTCGTCGGTGCTGTTGAGTATATCGTAGTCCTTGGACAAGTCCTTTATTATAATAGGAAAGGTTCCGTCAGGATTGGATGCCTCGCCTCTTATGTTCTCGGACGGCAGAATTTCGTATTCCTCCATATCATATTCCATGTCCGACTCTGCTTTTTCGGCAGGCACCTCTCCCAACGCCCTGATGCCCGTTGATAAAATCATAAAAACGAATAGAGGAAGGGTCATATAAAAGCATATAAAGCTCTTGACGGTTTTGATTTTTTCTTTCATATAATATACTCCTTAACTTGAAATGGATATCATTTCCTCAAAGCTTAATTCCGTGTGAAACGCCATATTTATAGCATAGCCTATTGCCTTTGACATATAAGATATGATTTTGTCACTGTCCTTTGGAGTTACGAACATATTTTTACATTCCTCCACCTTGGCGTTTTCAACAAAGCTGTCAACCGACACCCCACACATCTCAACCACGTTGGCAGTAAGAGTCAGGGCGTCTACCACCGTGGGTATCCCCATAGAAATAACGGGCACGCCTAAGCTATCCTCGTTTAATGCAGGTCGGTGGTTGCCTACTCCCGAGCCGGGAGCAATACCCGTATCGCTTATCTGGATAACGGTACCCAGACGAGACATATCTCTTGACGCAAGGGCATCAATTGCAATTACCAGAGAGGGCTTTAGCTTTTGCACCACGCTTTTTACTATTTCCATGGTTTCTATTCCGGTCTGACTTAACACTCCGGGCGCTATTGCCGAAATATCAAAAAAGCCCATATCTCCGAACAGACGGGGAGAGGCACTTTTTAAATGTCGGGTTACGATCAGATGAGATAAGGCTTCGGGACCCAGAGCGTCTGCCGTTACCGTTGTGTTTCCAAGCCCCACCACCAACAAACTGTCACATTTTTTCGTAAGCTCGCGTATTGACTCGCCAAGAGCTTGTGAAACGGCTTTAAGCTCGTCAATTCCTCTGTCCCATATCCTTCCTGCGTCAAGAGTGAGATAGGTGCCCATGGGCTTACCGGTTTCTCTTTCGCCGTTCTCCGAAATGATTTCAACTCGGGTCAGCTTGTACCCTTGCCTTTCTTCTTCACGGAAAATAACTCCGTCAAGGGCAGACTTTTTGTTTTTGAGGGCGACCTCGTGGGCTTCAAGGGCAAGGTCGGTTCTTGTTTCAAACATTTTTTAAAATCTCTTTCTTTCAAATTATATCTATAATAAAGCGCATAAAAGGTCGAAAACATCAAAAATTGGTAAAAAAATAATAAAAACTTGAAAAATAGTACTTGCATTATTTCGAATTTTGTGATATGATTTGTACTTGAATAGGACAGTATGCAATTGGCGAGAGCCCGTTGCAAATTAAGGAGGTGTATTTGATGCCTAATATTAAGTCAGCAAAGAAGCGTGTTTTAGTTACTGAAAAGAAGACGCTTCAGAACAAAATGTATGTTTCAGCTATGAAGACAGCAATCAAGAAGTACGAAGCAGCTCTTGAGGCAGGCGATAAGGATGCAGCTATCGCAACCTACAAGGAAGCAGTTAAGATGATTGACGTTGCTGTTGCAAAGGGACACATGCACAAGAATACTGCTGCCAGAAGAAAGAGCCTTTTCACAAAGAAGCTCAATTCAATGAACGCGTAAGTCTTATTTCGCAACTAACCACCTTGGTTAACAGGGTGGTTTTTTGTTGCCCCGATTTATGTTGTTACTTTTGCACAAAAAATATGTATATTCTTGCTTCGTTTTGTTTAAAACCATTTTTTTGAAAAAACTTAAAAAAGATGAAAAAAAGTACTTGACAAAGGGAGATGTGTGTGATATACTAACAAAGCCGTCGCGAAAAGGGATGGCAAATGGACATTGAAAATTAAACAACGAGACATGTACAAAGTAAGGTTGAAGAAAC
>JAFXEX010000002.1 GCA_017520825.1 Clostridia bacterium
ATGCTATGTACGATACATAAAGCTATTTTATTGTCTTTTGAGTTTCCTCGACAGTATTATATCAAATACAAGCCGAGAATTATGTTGAAGTATGTAGGCTGAAGGAAAATTTTTACTGCTTCGAACCCTGTGACCATATTATACACGAATGGCTTTGCGTTTTCAATAGGGTTTTATGAAGTCGCAAAAAGGTGGGCGTATTTGCGCCCACCTTTTGAACCTCAGAAGTGTTTTCCTTCTCCGGGACGGTCTTCGCCTTCACCGATGTAGTCTTCTACCGGTCGGTCGTCTATCTCGGTCGGTGAGTCGTTCTCGAAGGGATTCGGCTGACCGCCAATCTGTGGTTTGTATTCCACAAGGTTTTGGTCACCTTTGTCGATGCATTCGACGGTGTCTTCTTCCGTTTCCGTAATAATTTCTTCCGTGATCTCGGTGCATTCCTTTGTCACGGTTTCTTGTTCCGGCGGTGTTTTTTCTTCAGTAAATATCTCTGTTTCTTTGGGCACAACTTTGCTTTCAGTTACCGTCGATTCTTTGGTTTGAACAATGGTTTCTAACTCGCTCACTTCGCTCACAAACGCCGTCTCTGCGGGTTTTTCGCTTTCTTCGGGTACTTGCTCCACCGTTGTCGTTATCGCCGTCTGTGGCGGTTTTTCGGCAGTCACGTGCGGTTGATCTGCGCACTTTTGCGGTGCGGAGAAGAGCGTCATGATTAGTGCAAGGATGATGGTGATTAACTTTTTCATATGTATTTTCCTTTCTTTAATATCCTTCGTTCAAGGTTTCTTCTAATCTGCGATAAGAAGCTCCGATACTCGTGTCGAACGTTTCAACATAGTTGATCAGCTTCCAAAACAACTCCAGGAACTCTTCATCGTCGTAAAAGTTCAGTGTCCGATCAAGTGTAGATTCGATATAATTTTCATCTGTGATTTTATTGTCTATGATACGTTGTACGTCTTCTCGACATTGAGCCAAATGCAGCATTCTTAACTGATTCAGCCGTTTCAATGCATCTTCTAAATCCTTTTCATTCATCGTTGTGTTTTCTCCTCGGTATTATTCAATTTCCGTGTTCATCACCTCAATGATAATCCTGGCTCCGAGCACGAACCCTCTTGCGAACGCTTCACGCTCCGCGATACCATACATTTCGTTGGTACATTCGGTGAATTTTTCGAGGATCTCGATTTCCTCGTCATTCAGCCGTTTCTTCAGATCCTCTTCGTGCCTGACGATGTATCCGAGCAACTCCGAATACTTACTGCCTTTCTTAAAGTCTCTCTCGCATGGGCTGATGTTTCCGTACCATAATTCTTCAATGATGTTCATTCCGCACCTCCTGGATAAAGAGAGAGCGGCTCCGTCTCGGGAAATCCCGATTCAGTACCGCTCTGTTTTGGTTATTTACTTGTCTTTTCCGTGTCATATGCACTACCTCCTTTTCGTGGTAGCACACACAATATCACAGAAAAGGACGGAAGTCCAGAGAGAATAGAAGCTATTTCGCTATTCTTTTGAACGCCTCATAATTTGCGACTTCGCGCTCGGTGTGATACACCGCATACTCGATCGTATCGAAGTAGCAGAGATAGTCTTGCATCACGGTATTGAATACCGTAGCAACGATTTCGGGCGGATTTCTGAACGCTCCGCAACCAAAGGCACCAAGTATCAGCACTTCGTTTCCGTTGGCAACGGCAATCTCGAAGATTCTTCGAATACGTTTCGTCAGCAGTTTTTCAAGCTCTGCAGGCGTAATCTTTGCCGCCTGATTACCCGCATACGGATTCATCGCATTGCTCGGTCGTTCACGCAGGTTAGGTGCCGCACAGGTAAGAATATTGACATTCCGCCATTCGTCTTTTGGCAAGATCTCGGGAAAGTTCGTGTCGCTTTTGAACACGCAGACATCCGGAGTATAAATGCAGTCATTGTTGTATAACGGATTCGACGCCTTACGATGCGGTTTATAGAACGCATTCCACATTGCATCGGTGTTCAGACACGGATACAGCGTCGTGCATCGGCAAATGCACTCTTCCTGGGCGGACGAGCCGTTTACAACACCGCCGCCTGGATTGGTCGCCGAAGCAAAGTTCAGCGCGCAGACCTTCTTGCCCTGCTTGGCATAAACTTCAGCTGCTTCAAGCGAACGTTTCCCGCTGACGACCACCTTTGCCCTTTCAGTTTTGTAAGCTGAAGAAACAACTACATTCTCGCTTTCAGCTATAAAAACCTGATTGTTTGTTGATTGTTGAACGGCACTCATCAAAGTCGGATCCGATGTGTACCGCCGTTCCGTGTCGCGAAATATCTCCGCATTTTTTGTTCTTCTGTCGATCATTTTGTTGCTCCTTTCTTTGGCAGCACACAACATACCACAGAAAGAGGAGAAAGTCCAGAGGGGTGATCTTATTAATATTTGTCAGTTATGGTATTTGCTGTTTTGAAAATCTGGCAAATCTGCACCGTTTCCATAATCCAATTTGTATGTTTGTCGTGGATGATGAGAAAGAGAACCTTTTTCGTTTATTATTTTCAAAAGTGTCTGGTAAAAGTTTTCTTTAAGAGTAAACACTTCTGCTTCACCTTTTGAGGTAATCATTCGAGGTTCTCTTTCTAAGCCAAAATAAACTAAGTACGGCGGGGATTCTTCAAACACTTTGGTTTTGTAGAAAATTTGATCTTCCATATTGCTTTCAAAAATTGAACCTGCCTTAAAATAATCTACTCGATATCCCCATCTTTTATAAGGACGCTGATTTTTAGTAATTACGAAAAACATTAAAATTGAGTATTCTTCATCAGAGAGGTTATCGAAGAAACACCTCCATTCTTCAATTACTTCTTCCATTTCAGCGTTTTGTATTTTCGCAAGCTCCTCGTCGCTCTTGGCTTTTCTGTGTTTTTTGTAAATAATCCATACCAAAAAATAAAGAATCAAAAATACACTAAGTGATATTGCAACAAAGCCGACTATCACATTGATTTTTGAATCAAATGGGAGTTTGGCATATATTTTTTCTGGAATAAAAACCGACACAATCACGCTGATAACAAATGAAAGAAAAGTTAATATCCAGTTTTTCGATAATAATATATCAGCAATTTTTTCCAACAAACTCATGAATTAACATCCTCTTTCCTTATTAGGCAACAAAACCATCATCGTTTCGCAAAAATTGATTTCAAGGCAGTAATAATATGATTAATTTCATCAATTACATTATTTTTACCCAGTGAGAATCGTATGGTTCCTTGGGCATATTCTTGATTCAAACCAATAGCATTAAGAACGTGTGATGTTTTAGTATTTACCGTATCACAAGCAGCTCCGGTCGAAACGCATATTCCCATCAAATCCAATCGATGAAGAAGCACTTCTCCATCACGGTTCTTAAATGATAAGCTAATGTTTCCAGGAATGCGCTTAGAGCTTCCATTTCTAACAAAGTCTAACCCTGCCGCAGAGAGACAATCAATCAATGTAGCTTCAAGCATGTTTAAGTGTTTGGCGTTTTCGTTAATTGCCTCGCAATTTTTCTTGAGAGCAATTGCCATACCCACGATTGAAGCAACATTTTCCGTACCCGCGCGCATACCAAATTCTTGAGCACCGCCACTGGCATATGAAGTGATATGAGTTCCTTTTTTTATGTACAAGAATCCAATACCCTTAGGACCATTAAATTTATGTGCAGATGCGGATAACATATCCACACCGAGTGCTTTTACATCAATATGAACATGCCCTACAGCTTGCACGGCGTCAGTGTGGAACAATGCTCCGTTACGGTGAGCAATTTCGCAAAGTTCCTTAATTGGCTCTATTGTGCCGATTTCGTTATTCGCATACATAACCGAAACAAGAAGTGTACTGGTGGTAATCATGGAATTTAAGGATTCTGTCGTGACAATACCTTCCTTAGTAACAGGTAAATAAACGACAGGATGTCCAAGTTTTTCAATATCCTCACAAGCTCGTAATACTGCGTGGTGTTCGATTTGCGAGGTGATTATAGCGTGTTTTTCGGAGTCAGAAAAAGC
Organism: Clostridia bacterium; assembly: GCA_017520825.1. Classification (GTDB taxonomy): domain Bacteria; phylum Bacillota; class Clostridia; order Oscillospirales; family SIG627; genus RGIG6353. The sequence continues at coordinate 4,051 of JAFXEX010000002.1, forward strand.
AACGCCTTTAATTGCCCAGTTATCACTTTCCGTGCCGCCAGAGGTGAAAAAAATCTCTTCCGGTTCTGCGTTGATGCACTGGGCAATTGTAGCACGCGCTTCCTTCAAGGCTTGCTTAGGTTTTCGCGCAAAGGAGTATGGTTGAGAAGCATTTCCGTACTCGTCAAGTAAGTACGGCTTCATTGCCTCAAATGCATCAATATCCAATTTTGTAGTTGCCGCATTATCGGCATAGATGAATTGCTTCATAATGACTCCTTACTTAAATAATGTACAGCCTTCGTTTTTGAATTCTTCGATTTTTGCCAAAAGCTCATCCTCGTCAACCTCAAAATACTCTGACAAGCATGTTAAACAATAAAAATTGACGGTTTTCTTGTCGATAAGTTTTTTTGTAATCCCAATTTCGTCTTTACTTAAAGGGGATTTGCCGCAAACATAACATTTCTTTGATTCCATAATTATTCTTTGGCTACCTCTCTTACATCAAAGATGGGGAGGTCTTTTCCGGCATATTCGCTGTCTAACAAACCTAACTGATATTTAATCGTATCACGCATCTTGATTGCTCTTGTTAAGCAATATCTTCTGAAATCGCGCGTTTTAATATCATTTGCATTCTGAACATGAGGGAATAACAACTTTAGATATGCAGTTGCGATTCTCTTGACTGCCTCGGTATCTCTTGTGTCAGCTCCATCGGGAACAATAACCAATTCATCTACGATGGCACGGTAAGACATATCACTTCGGAGTTCATGCATAATAGAGCAAAAATACTCCGAATTCAGAGCCCAACCATTAACCTTGAGATCATCATTCATTCTTGGAATATTCCACCCCTTAATAAAGCCGTGGAAGCGTTCAATAAGAGCAGATTCATGGAAAACCACGGGCAATTCAACGAACATATTGCTATAGCCGTCTGCATCCATTATTTCTTTACGAATATTTCCGCAAAGAACCATACCTGCATCGGCAACGCCTTTGTAATCACCAACGGTAAAGTTTCCTTGTTCCAAGTAGCCTTTCAAGGCAGCGCGCATTTCATCGGTATCTGTAAAGGAAATTGTTTGCACTTCGTCCAAAGTCACAAAGTCGCTACCGGCAATAAGTCCCTCGCGGCGTTTGCTTTGATCATAGAATAACTTGGCACGGCTCATAACGCCGCCGCTGGAAAGCCATCCAAAACGGCTGATATTTCCGAATAGATAAGATTTTCCAGTTCCTTTAGGTGCTAACTCGATAAGGTTCAAGCGTTTCTCAACAAAGGGGAGAAGACGGGTAATCATAGTGAGTTTTTCTTCTTCCGATTTGTATCCACTGGCATTATAATCCACCGCGCCCAGCACGACATCAATCCATTCCGAAGTTTCAAACTCTTTTCGAGCCTCTTTGTATTCATCCAAATCAATGTTATACGGACAGAAGTTTTTGAAAGAAACGAGTTTTATTTTTCCTTGTTTACCGTCTCTCGATTTGCTCGACTTTTTTTCATATTCAAATTCAAAATCAAAGTCATCCGGGGCACGATATCCAATCTCAACCATTCCCCAAATATCCTGACCTCTTACGAGATCATCCTTGCACCGTTCCCAAACGTCAGGTTCAATTATCGTTTCTTTGAATCCCAGTCCAAAATCGGGTAATGCAAAAGACACCTCGCCGGTTTTGATATCGATGTTGATAGATACCTTCGCAAGGAATTTGACCTTTTCTTTCTCTATGATAATTCGATTTTTTATAGCATTCCAATCGTCTTTGCGGGGAATGAATTTTTTTACAAAGCGTGACAATTCTTCTTTGTCAAAATTGCCGTCTTCATCCTCGAATTTTTTCAACAACCAGTCTCGCATAAACGCAGGTAAACTTAAAGATGAGAAGAAATTTGTCTTCTTCAAATCCTTATAAACCAGCATTTCATCAAAACAGTCTTTTAACTTTTCAACCAGTTCCATTGCCACACCTCTTTATCAAAAATCGTCAAATTCCGAATCAAAGTCAGAATCTACGTTGCCCGATTTACCCTTTATCTTAAATTCCACACCGCCAAGGAGATTATCCCCATCGTATATGTCTGCTTTACATGTTTTGGAGCGTTTGATGTCATCCAGCAGAACCGTATAGTGAGTAGAGTCATCCCTCTCCGCTTTATATTTTGTATTTCCAATTACAATGCTGATATTGTTTGGATTGTCAACATCGGAAATATATATTTGAATGGTCGTTCCTTTTTTGCGATCCGCTTGGATACTGTCGCTGTTAAGAACACGAATATCTACAGCGTCTTGCTTCTTGAGTTTAAGTGTTATAATCGGAACAAGAACCTCCTCTAAAGAAGCTCCACCATGTACTTCGACATTTGCCGCGCGGCTGCCCTTAAAACGACCATAGTCAGTTAATACAAAATACCCTTTTTCTTCAACGCAGTTTGTTAGATCGCAACCTTCAAAAACCTTACAGCATCTTCCGGAGTGTTCACCGCCAGTTTCAGTACTGTATCTTTCCTCTTGGCGCTTTATTACCGCCAAACGCGATGCACCATGATCACTCGCTATTACAAAACTTTTGCACTCTCGCATAGCAAGTTTAGTTGCCGCTATATTTATAGCTTTTTCTATAACAGCAATTTCGCTTTCCAAGTGAATAGGATCTTCACAGCGTGTAAAGAAAAATCCGCCTTTATCGTCGTGCTTAATATCATCCAGCGCCTCTTCTTTATACTTATCTATGCCGTCCCAGTTGTCGAAAAATCCTTTGTTATACTCCGTCAAGGAAGGAAGTTCAGCACGTCCAATGTCGACGTGTACAGACAGTCCTTTTCTTTTAGCCAACTCTACTATCAGAGCCAAGTACTCAACGCCCAGCGCATCTATCCAGTACAAGAAGGCAGATTTGCGATCTGGTATGGTCTTAATGGCATTATCTCTTGTCTGGATTCTGGAATACTTATACGTCTTCCCCCAATTATCAACTTGAGCCAAGAAAACATCGCTTAATCGGTTAGACACCTTTTGCGTTTTGTATTGTTCAAAATACGCAGTCAACTCATTTGATAGAGCACCGCAATCAAAAATAAATTTTTGCAAATAAGCGGATAGCAAAGGATATACATACGCATAACCCTCGTTCCATTCATGATGTGCAATCCATGAAAGAATTTGCCTTCTTTCAATTTGAGTGTTGTCCGTAAGGCGATATATCTCTTCCGAGGGTTCAATAGCATTTTCTTTAATGAAAACGGCTATGTCTGAATCCGGAAATTCTTTCAGCAGTTTTTTTCGTTCCTCATACATTTTTTTGAACAATCTATCTGAATGCTTGATATTTGTGATAAAAATCAAAAGGTTTTTCTTCAAGTTGTTCCAACTTTCCGTTTCTTTTGCCACCCATGCCAAGTATGAGTTTTGGATACGATCGGGATTAACTTTTAAGGATATAAAATAGAGCCAATTTTTAAATTGCTCTCCGCTACATTTGGTGTAAATATCGTCCTCAAAATCATCTTCAACGCCATATCGCTCAAAAACCGCATTAAGTGAATACTCTTTTTTCTGCAATTCTTTTAAAAGATTTTCCCACAATTCATCAGATCCAAATTGTTCTGGAAGAGACCAATCTTTGATGGAGTATTTGAGTGCTGAATATGCTCCAGAGATAATGGAAACGGGAATGATTGATGCGAAGAAAGTTCTTGATGAGTTGAAAAGAACATTTCCTGATGCACCATCCTCATAATTCCGCAATAGCCATTTTATACCCTTCTGAGGAACCATTCCTACATCGTGTATTACGTTGGTTGCAGCAAGATTGGTTAATGGTTGCGAGCTTATATAAACACGCCCTTGACCGGTCAGCTTTTTATCGTTAGCGGCAAGTTCAGTGACATAGGAACTTATTCCACGTAACAATAGAACCACTCTCGCATTACCCAACGTTGTTGTTTTTAACCTGTTAAGTTCGGTTGTAATTTCATCCGCGCCACGGAGGGCGAGATACTCGCCCAACCCGACAACAACGTACTTGTTATCCCTATAGTCAACATCCGCAGTTCTGAAATAATCAATCATTTCATCTAAATCCGGGAACTTGTCTTCTTTAGAGCAAAAATCACTCACTCTGATAAGCTTGAGACCTGCCTGTTTTAAGTTTTCTAAAAACAAGCAATATTCATCATCTCCTACAGAGCAGAAGAACGGAAGTCCTTGCGGAGTTTTCAGATAATTTTCTATAGGAATGCACAACATAGGATTATTCTCCTCCGTTTATAATAATCTTTACGCCCAAATCAATGTCTTTTTTAGCAAGCTGCTTCAACCAGTTTCTAAGTTGCTCACTATCCATTCCATCGATTGTCTTTATGGCTTTGTCACTGCCGCCTGCATTATATTCAACCGCGGCCATGTTCTTGATTTTGTTCTTTACAGCAGGATTATCAGACCACTCGTAGACATCAATGCCGAGAGAATCCAATGCGTCTCGGATCTTGTTGATATCAGTCAGCAGATGAGCGTAATCGCCTACAATCTTGTCCATAAACTTACGATTGCGGAAATCTTCGTTGTTTATATCGCTAAAGAATGTGGCTCCTTCAATAAATTCCAATGCTGTTTTAATTTCAGATTCGCCTGCATTGTTGCTATTAAGCGTAGCGAATGCTTTTTTTGCATCACTGTAAATATCATCGGGAATTAAGCAAAGGATAGGTGTTTGATATTTCTCAGACCAAGCTCTCGGGTTTTTCGTTCCGCCGGTATTGTCACTCCAAATCTTTGCCAGTTTGGATTTGATCTGATTTTTCTTATAGTCATCTGCGGCTTTCTTAACAGTAGCATTACTTTGCGTTGAAGAAAGCACAAACATATCGACTGTAATAGAATTTTTAATATCTTCACACTCTTTGCGAGAAAATCCTTCAAGATACGGCGCGTATAACTCTACAAACAGGTCAAGTGTATTTACGAGCACCTCTCTGATTTCCGTGCTATGATTTGTCATCTCATCGAGGAACGAGCGCATATTTTCGGGAAGCATATCCTCAAGATTGACAATTTTCAGCAGGTATGAGAAGAACTTATCCAGCGTCGGACGTTTTGTTCTTGCAGCTTCGCAGGAAACCCCAATAAATTTCAACGATTCACGCCATTGCTTAAAGGCTCCATCCTTGGAATGAGCCGATACATTAAGCAACAGATTCGTTGTTTTAACGACAGAGTACTCTACCGTCAATTTGCGAATTTCGTCCTCACCGGTAGTTCCAATCCAAAGTGCTGAATATTGAACGCTAAACAATTTTTTAATATCGCCAAGAACAGAATCAGTAGCTCCAATTTCTTTTGCAACATTCAAGAGCTTGCCGTTCTCAAAGCGTTCCAAGAAAATCTTCATTCCCTTGATACAGTTGTCTGCGGTGAGTAAAGCCTTCAAATTATCCGCCGACGAAGGACGCTGCATCGCAATTTTTCCGATATTATTGGCAATGTCATGTTGCTTGTCACCAGTGTTCTGTACAAGCTCCATATACATCTTTACCAAATCGTACACACCGTTGGTGTCTACATCTTCCAAGCACCATACGGGATACGCAAACTCTCGCATTTTAGAAAGGATCAAAGAGCCTGCATGATTAGGAGATGTACACAGATTCGGAGTTATGCCCCAAGCATGCTCAGTCAATTCATAAAATGCTTTTTCTTCGTCAGTCAGACTTACGATATATGTAGGTTTAGCATTGGGCTTGCCAATATAGTTGCCAATCATTTCAGACAACTTCTCGGGGGTCATGGAATCTCTGTGTCCTTCCGCGTTCATGCTACGGTAAGGATCTTTACTGTATTCTTTCAGCAAAAAGCCAAACACGAATGCAGACATATTACAAGGAGAGAAACCATATGTGCCTTCAAGATAATCGTAGATGTCGCCAATAGCAATCTTACCGGTATCCTTGAATGCAACATCAATTATTTTTTCGATGTCCTTTTTGATAATTACGATATGCTCGTCCGAAAGCTCTGGTGCAGTCCAGTAATCTGCGCGACTCCACACCTTTGCAAGAACGGATTTTTCACAACCAGCAATAAGTCCCTTGACATCTGCATTATCGATGCCGTAACGAGCCACTTGCTTCGTTTGCGTCAGTTTCAACTGTGTTTCAGTTAAATTCTTTGTGAAATCAAATACATGACGGAAACGTGTCAAAACGATAGTCTGCAAAATGGTATGTACTGCATTAGCACCTACTGCCTTTTCACCGTTTTGTTCAGCGTATGTATATACGATGAATTGACCATCATGGATACGGTCTTTCCAATCACGTTCCAACACATCCTTGGCTTTTTTATTGTTTTCCTTGGATTGCTGATTGTTATTGCCCTGATAATAAAGGGACATAGCGCTGAACTCAACATAATGCTCGAACTCCTCCAAGCCCAGCGGTGTGGAAAGAGCGTCGATTACTACGATGTTCTTGTAAGCTTCATCTGCAATAGTCTTTTTAATAAGATTACGGAAACTTTGTGCTTCATCCTCCGTTTTTGCAACCGCCAAAACAGCATGGAAATGCCAGCCAGCCTCTTTATGCTTCAAGCTATCCATTGCCTTAGTAAAGTCGGCCATTGTTACAACTGGCAAATATCCGGGATCAATGGAAAGCGCATATCTGAGTTTTAATGCAGGAGTTAAAGTCAATGCGCCGCCAATAGAAGGTCCTTCATCAACCAATTTGCGAGTTGTAAACTTATCTCTGATATCTTTTTTATAGCCTTCAATTTTCGCACCATCTCCGGCAAGAACAGCTGCATTGTAGACCTTTTTACCATCAGCGATAGGTGTAGCGATAAGAATACCCTTATCTACCAAAGACTTTATAATACCTTTATATCCGCTTTCAAGGCCTGTATATTGCTCGCCTTCAAACGCATATCCAAGACTTTGGTCAGTGGGTTTAAGGATATCAACCGAACCACCAAGTCGTTGATCTATCGCCTGCATAATCAAGACCGTTTTAAGCACTATTTTTTCTTTTTCCATCAAGCTTGTCTGCTGAGGGAATGTATCTAAAACAAGTCTAATATCTGAAGATAAATAGTCCCTACCATTTTCATAGAAGAAGTTCCATAGCATATCAACAGCTAAGTAAGGGCGGTCGTCTTCAGGTCCGTAGTTCTGAATAAACCACTGAAATGCTTTCGTATCAAGGTCTTTGGGCGTTTTAATAAAATCGAACATACTACGCTGGTTTGCCTGATATGCCGTTGCAATATTCTTCAACACAAGTGCAGCCATTGGATGAATAGGCAACATCCGCTTCATTGTCATTTCATTTGTTACATTAGCTGCCTTCATTACATTCTTGCGAGAGTAAGAAATATAGCTGTTCAACTCATCCGTCATTTCATTCCAACTGGCCAATGCAGCCGACTTCGGTTTGAATGCATGTCCGATAAGCTCAAATGCGATGTTGGGAGGAAGGGTTATTTCGACCTTATCAAAGCGCTGCTGAACGATTTTCCACGAATCATCGCTACTGCTCAATGACGTAATGGGGTGCGTTACGATAACGAAATAGAACGGCTTTTCCTGACAGATGGAAACCAGCTTTTGAAACTCGCTCAGCGAATTCTTGTTCTGTCGGAAGAAATCCGAGAATTCATCCCATATCAAAACAATTTTAGTATCGTTCTTTTGAATGATATCCAGAATCCAATCCTTGAGGTTATCTGCTGTAAGTGAAAGCGCGGTGATACCTTCTTTTGCTGCCAGCTTGAACAAGTTGGCCATCAATTTAGAAACATCGCTGCTCTTTTGGAGCGAATTAACAATTTCTTCTGCTGTTGACTGGGAAAAAGCAGACTCCCACTCAGGCTTCTTGAGAAGACTGTTAATGAATGCACTGTGAACAGGATCTTGTAACCATTCGATAACCCCTTGCTTCAGCGTATTCTCGCCCTTGTAAGGTACGTTTTGTTCTTCGAGCGCTTTTTTAATGCTCTCCTGCACGGCAAGGAACAGCTGCTCTGGGGTGCTGATATTACCCGATGCGTAACGATATGCTGTTACAATGCCTCTTTCTTTATGTCCTATCAGCTTTTCGAGCAAAGCGGGATTCTTTTTCAACGGCTCGTAAGTATCCCAGTAAGCACGAACATCTAACTCAGATAATTCAAGAATTCTTCTGACAGCAAGCGCACATTTGGATTTTCCAGTACCATATGCGCCGTGAATCCATACAGAACGGTTGGTGTTTCCACCAAGCATTCTTTCCATGCATTTCAATAACTCTATAAAAGTTTCATGAGGATATGTATCCGTCCAATCTGCACCACTGTTGATTGCAGATTCATCAACACAAGGAAAATATCTTTCGTTTATATCAAAGTAATCGCAATACTTGTTTGGCATATTACATGTCCTCCTTGAAAAGCTCTAATACATCATCGGATGTCTTATCACGTAATGTTATAGTCTTCAAATCGTTAGCAAAGGCTGCATTGATGAATTCGGGATATGCAGAAGACAAACCAAGTAATTTGGACTTCAATTCTTCTTCATCATATATGCCGAACATACGCACAGGGCTGACACCATCTCGCTCAACAGATTCATCAAACAGATATGAAAGATGGAATTCTTTGTCTAAATTACAAACCTCTACAAATTTATAGAGCGCATACAACAAAACTCTGTTATCGGAGATAGACCATTTCGATCTAACCATATCATCGTCATCTGTCACGTATCCAAAATTGAGATTAGTGCCAAATGGAGTGTCCATAATTCGCTTGTATGCTTTTACAATGGATTTAGCATCTTTGGGTTTGACTTCTGCGGAAATCAATAATTCTTCAATTTGACTTCTCTCGTAGAAATAACCAATGTCCATGTTGTTGATGTACCATGCAATTTGAGGATTCTCATAAGCAAGGTTTATCATAATCAATCCAAGAGCTGCATCGGTCTCCCAACCCATATCGGAAATCATTTCAGCGAACTTCGTGAAGTGGTTTTTCTCGTTAAGCCCAGCATCCTTAAGGAAGCGTCTAAACATATCATACATCATGGGACCAAGTGTATGCTCGGTGAAAAAGTCTTCCTTAAGTTCAAAAAATGATACCAACCAGTCCCTTTTCGGTGCGTGATCTGCAAATGAGTTTAAGCTTTTCATGGATTTTCCTCCTCCTTGTGGATGGCGTAATGAGTGAAATAATAGACATCCACTATCAATATCATGACACTGATAGCAATGAATGCAGTCAGTAATTGACAGTTTCCCATCTGTAAATTTTATGGAGCCGTGTTTGCAATTGGTTTCGCATACTTGGCAACCAACGCAATATGTTGTTTTGCGGAATACCTGTCTGAATAATTTTATGAATTTAGGATTCGTTTTTGAAATTGCTTCATCTATGGAAACAATATATCCTTTTGAATTATCCTCGACAGTAAAGGAATAAGTGTTTCCTTCGAAAGTGATACTATACGATTCTTCATCGTGTGAAAGAATTCCTATAGTTTTAATCCACTCTTTCCAATCGGTGTTAGGCTTTATGACGGTGATTGTAATTTTCTTGTTCGAGGTATTTTCTATACATCTAAAAGGATTGTCAGCCAAATCTCTTCCATTATTACGTGCATTCCAGCCACCATTCATTAGATAGGAATTAACTTGCTTAACATCTTTGGAATTGTATGAGTTCTTTATATGAGCTATATACGAATCGATTTCTTTGGTATATGATGTTCTTCTGAAGAAGTCGCTAACGCCACCACTCATAGGACAGAACAAGCATCCGGCACGTGAATTCCCTTTTTTATAAGCACAATTTACATGCAATCCATTTTCCAAGATATATAACCATATCTCAGCAGATGTCCATTCCAAAATCGGATTAAAGCTATATTGACCTTTTTGCTTTTTTCCAAAGCCCTCATACTCATACTGGCTACGGGTGACGCTTTCGGCGCCTCTGACTCCAACAAAATCAAGACCGGTATAATTATCTTTGCCTGCCAACTCTCGCATTTTCAAGGTCTGCGGTGTACTTTTGTGAACACTACAACACCACCTGAGCACTCTTGCAGGTGGTCCGAAAATTCCCCAGCTTTCATGAGAGTCAAAATGCGATTTAGCTGTATAGAAGGGTGTTCCGTCAGCTTCGCATTGTTGACGCGTGATTTCTACGGCATCATATGTATCCGGGAATTCCATTCCCGTGTCACCGAAGATGACAACGAAACTACCTTTTGGGAGAGCTTTCTTCACCAGATCCAAAAGAACTGCGCTGTCTTTTCCGCCCGAAAAAGCCACATGAAAAATATCCAATCTCTTTTTGAATTTTTCATATTCTTTTACAATGCGTTTAACGGTACTATCCTCAATAACAGTCATAAGGTCTTTGTTTTTTGCACACATTGAGGGAATATCAATAGGATATAATACAGTGCCGCTTTCTTTGCCAAAAGCGATTTTACCGTTTTCATCGGTTGCCGGCTGTAATTTCGGGGCGGTGTAGAGATCTCCGCCTGCTATCGTCGCAATTTTTACTCCTCTATACCAATAGGCTGTGGATTCTGCCCACATATAAGGAATATCATTTTGTTTATCGTACTCCCAATATTGTTCAAAACCGAGTATATCCATTTCTGCTGCGTATACCGGTCTGGGTTCTTTTGAAAAATTAGTGGGAGTGGAATTGAGCAATATGCCGCCAGTCTCCACATCAAAGGTATATGAATACATATTATAGGTCCTCTCTTAATGCTTTTGCACGTTCTACTGTTGATTCCAGATCGGCAAAGCTGCGTTTGCCCATATAGCCGGTTTCAAAATAGTACTGTCCCACAGTCTCCATGCTAAGCTCGATTTTAGCTCGCGCAGCTGCCCGCGCCAATAATTCGGTATATCCGTCAGTAACATCGTTTTCTGCAATGATTCCTGCGTTTTTGTCGTTAAAACCAACCACTTTTAAGCAGTATCGTTTGCTGTATGAGTAGCAATAGCTTTCCAACAAATAATGATTCCAAGGGAATCCGCAAACCGGGAACAAAGCGAATGATGTAATTTCCTTAATAGCAAGGAATTTATCCTTTATCATTTCGGATAGGATTTCATCAATTGCATCAACATCAAATTTCACATACTGATGTGCTACATAACGATTTTTGTCAACTCTGACCATCGTGCTATAAAGCGCATCGTATGCCATATATCTATATCTGGTGCCGGCAATTTCTTCAACCTTTTTGTCCATTTCATCGAATGTGCATTCGTTTTTGCCGATGAGATATTGTTTTGCCAACGTAACGACATCAAGCGATTTATTATCTTTGGTCAGAATTTTTCCATTCAGATAATACTGGTTTAACAGTACTGCGTTGTAAACAGCCTCTTGTAAACCAACCGTTGTCAACTCGTAATTTTCTTCCTCTGTGTTGCCAAAGGGAACATCGCTGATGGAGGCATATCCTTTGTTGGCGCATTCTTCTGACACAAAAGACAAAATAGCCTCTTTTTCTTCTTCGGTGATAATAAATTGTTGCATACTGAAATATGTACCGTCGGAAATCCAAACGAAAGCTGTGTTTCCGGATAAATATCTACGCACATATTCTTCAGGAATGGCCGGGAGTTGTTCAGCCAACTCATCAGCTCGTCTTGTTTGGCTTTCGCCCCAAACACGCTGAAGTTCGATTGTTACGGCGTCCTTCTCCATCTGCTCGCCAAGCAATGAAATAAAATTTTTGGCAAAATGTATTTCAGGTAAATCGTCAAATATGTTTTGCCTGCATTGTTTCATTATTGCTTTGAGCTGATCTGCAGATGTAATATAGTGATCCTCCATGCCAGAAACATCTGAATCATATATGCAGTCATAGAACAGTATTTTAGATCCATCAAAAGCAAGAGCATCGATAGACTTACGGATAAATGCAAACGTATCTTGCTCTATTAAGTACACTTTGTCGTCTATTTTGACTCCAGTTTTTCTAATTTCAACTCTCAAATCATCATCAGATTCCGGCAATTCTGCATTTTGTTCTTCAGCGTATCTTCTGAATCGTTTTATATCTATGATCGATTCCAAACGGAATCCATATGGATAATGTTCTTTTAATACGGCAATTACTTGATCGCGGTAAGAATTGCGAGTAGTATTATGAATAGGCTCATCTTTGGGGACACGCAGTGGCAAAATGATACCCGTGCGGTATTCTAAATACTTCTTGAGCGCAGCACTAAAGCGATTATGTTGATCGGCATTATAATTCTGAAAGTCTATATTTTGCAGAACTTTTTCAACTTGTTCTTTAAGAACTACATCGTCAGCAATTTTGTACAATTTCTCCGAGGTTAATCCGTTAGAGAAAGCATAGTCACACGCAGTACGAAATGATGAAGCATAAGCCCTGCAGGAAGACGGTGCCATATTGGCTTCGGTTTTCATCCATTCATAGAAAGAATCGATATCCAACTTTCGTTCATTATTAACTGTAGGGGATTGATTATCTCTCACGATTGATGTAGTATCTGGGGCTTCCGATGCCTTTTTATCGTTGCTTTTTCTATCTTTTAAAAAAGCGATATAGTACTTCCAGCAAATATCAAATATTTTTGCTGCATTTTTATTGGATAAGCGAAATAATCTCATTCCTTGCATCTTTATTCTAAATGCATTGAACTTATCTTCATCTGAAATCTCCCAAACAGAAACTTTTGATACGTTGTGTTTTGTCGCATATTCCGAGACTTCGTCAATAGCTGTCATTATAAGGTTGGGGGAGAGTTTCTTAATTTGGCTAACTTGGAGCCAAGAAGAAAAAGCATCTCTATTTGAACGGTCTGTTTGAATATTAACATGCGTCATGTGCTGTTCCTCCTGGTCAAACTCAATCCAATGCCGTGCCTGCTCTATGATGGCATTATATTCTTGTGTGTTAGTATGGTAAATTGCAACAATTTCACAGAAGACTTTCGAGTGCGACCTCAGTTTACTCTCGGTTTCGAAAACAGTTGCTTTCATTGCTTCCATTTGCATAGAAATACCGTTGGTGTTCCTATAGGTATCATCAATATCTAAGCCACGATGCTTTGCCATAGAACGAAGCTGTTTAGATACCCTTGCAACTGCATCGTTTTTTCTTTCGACGTCAGCATCAATTTTTAAGACTGCATCAAGCAAAATTGCGGCCTCATATTTGTCCCATAATTTACGCTCAAACATAGTAAACCTTCATTGAATCTTTATTCATCTTCAGAAACGAATTCCATAATATCATCCACACCGCAGCCGAGGACTTTGCAGATCTTGCCGAGGGTTTCGACGGTGACGTTTTCGCCCTTGCTCATCTTGGTGATGGTATAGTTACTGATATCCGCCGCTTTCGCGAGGTCTTTCTTTTTCATATCGTGATCGATCAAAAGTTTCCAAAGTTTTTTATAGCTGACAGCCATAATTGCACCTCTTTATAAATGAATATAATTCAACAGGAAATATTATATCATAAAATGTCGAAGATTTCAATAGGGTGATAAAGCGATAACTACATTTTGTTTTGACATTTTAGCAAACAATCGTGAACTTTCGAGATTGTAAACTGAAAAGAAAAGCCCTTCTGGAGTGATGCACTCGAAGGGTGATATGCATTAACTGAAGTATTTATCCAGCAGTTTACGGTGTTTCTCACTTTTCTTGATGATTCGGAAGGCGTAGTCGCAAGTGAAGTCGATGAGCCATTCGCGGGGGACGATCTCAAAATTATGGGCTTTGGTGATGCGGAGCCAGCCGCGGTTGATCCAGCGGCGGACGGATTCGTGTTCGTAGCCGAGGATGGTTTCCACGTCCTTGGGGGTGATGACGTCGGGCAGGTCGTACCACTGATCGTCCAGCCACGGGCGGAAGTCTTCGGGAACCTGGTGCGGGTAGAGGTAGTACTTATCGGGCTCTCGTTTGCGAGGGTTATTTGAGGTAAAGGTGACGGGGATAAAATACTTCTCGGGGTGCTCGGTGCTGTCTTTGATAAATGCGTCGAGGTCTTTTCGCAGGACGGTGTAACGGCGGGTTTTCTTGCCGGAGTCCTTGCAGGGGATCATTCCGTTTTGGAGCATCCACGCACATTTTCGTTTGCTGATATGTAAGATCTTGCAGATCTGCTCAGCGGAGAGTTTTTCCTCTTTCTTTACTTTATTCGTCATGGCTCATCCTCTCCCGCTGTCGCCTTTGCCACGCTGTTTCGTCGTCGGTGGTGGCGGCGAGGTAATCGATAAAGTCGGCTTTGCTGATCAGCCGCTTGCCTCGGTAGGCATATGCAATGAGCTTGCCCTCGTTGATCGCCGCGTGGATGCTGTTTTTGCTCACGTGGATCAGTCTTGACGCTTCGAGTGCGGTGATCACATCGGGGCATTTACGGAGGAGGTGCTCCAGCCCTTTTATCTTTTCTTCGGTTGTCATCGTGTGACTCCTTTCTGCTTTGTCAGCACAAAGGATATCACAAAGATTTGATAAGTCCAGAGAGAATTGGAGAGAAAATAAAAAAGAGATGCCTGTTGCCCGACATCTCTTTCAGAGGTTTACAAATATGCTTCTTTAAAAGTTCAGATTCGTTTTTCGAGATCTTTTTTCAGCTGAGTATACGTATAATCATAGCAATAAAAACCGTTTTGCGGATAGTTATTTTTAAGTTCTTTATCAGCACTTGTATTGATCTTCACAAGCTCATCGATTGCTAAATCTTCGCTGAAATAAACCCGTTTTTCTAAAATGCTGTTTTTGCATTTAAGGGTTGCTTCAAAACGGCTATCGTATTGCTCCATACCGCAAACGATTTGAATATTATTAAATCCGGTTTTGTTTGTAAAATACAGGCTATACGTATTTAAGATTACGCAATTATCAAGAAGATTCTGCGTATCTTTTTTGGTTGGTATACTGTCAATTATTACGGTATACACAAACGTACGCTTTGCATAGCTTGAGAGGGTATGAAAACCGGATTGCTGTTGTTCAACAAAGATCAAATCCGTATCAAACAGCTCAGATAGAAAATTGCGGTAGCGTTCAAGAAGTTGGTCGGATTCGTTTTCTGTTTCAACCTTGATTTTAACATATCCAACGAAAACATCCTTTCCGTCGGCTCTGCATTGCTTCCAGCATTCCAAGCCTTGCGCAGCATCCAAGAAGTTTATCGCCTCTTCTTGCGGATCGTCCTCTTCGTCAGATCTTGCAATGATCTCATAATGGTTTTGCCTATTTTGAATTTCAAATTCCTTCCCATTTGCTTTGAAGCAGGGGAATTTGTCTGCCTTCTCATCGTTGGTCAGAATGTGACAACAGATCAAATTATGATCTGCGGTTTTCCCGCCTCTTGATTCAGGCAGGATGTGGTCAACGTTCCAGCCGTATTCGCTGTTTCTGTCATTGTAGGCAGCTCGAGCAATGGTACGTCCGGAAAAGTCAACCGCCTTTTGTTTCTTGCCGAACTGCTTTACCCAGAGTCGGCTTGCGGTTTCTTTGTTCAAGTCCATAGATTGTTTCATGTGTCATACTTCCTTTCGTAAGCGAAACAGAAGTATACTTGCATTAACCTCCTTATCGTTTTGGCAAATGCTCTGAACGACACATAGGGCAACCTATTGCTGAAACCTCAAAGGGTAATCCTTATAACAGCTTGACTAAGGATTTGCCGATCATCTTTTGCTAATGCAAAAGGGATAAGATTTGCCTGTTCGTATTATATCACATTTTTTCGAATTTTTCAATAGCTCCCAAGGGCGTTGTCTTGTAAACTGAAGAAAAATATGCTATAATTCATAGTAGATATGCGGCAAACAAAAGTGACCGCCCGTCCCTTTGGCCTTGAGAAAGCCGTGCATTTTTCTCGGAAGGGGCAATAAAGCGGTCACTAATTCGTTAAAATTTGCGGAAATTAGGGATAGTGAGGGACAGAGCGAGCCTGCTTTACAGCTGCTCGAAATCAGTTTGTCTTAACGGACACATGGGTTCGAATCGCATCCTCTCCGCCAAAATAAAAGCAGAGTATCATAAGATGCTCTGCTTTTGTTTTTATAGATATTCAAAAGGGATTACCCAAAGCAAACAGTATGGATGAAAATACAGTCCCATACGACACCGTATTTATTTATTTGGTAAAATAATTTTATGGCAAGCTATTGCAAAACAAAATCTCGTGTGATATAATTGAAGTATCAAATAAAAGAGGTGAAATCAAATGGCATATTTTCTTAATGAAATGAGTGTAAGAGACTTAAAAAACACACTCAAAACCTGTAAAACCATTATCATTCCCGTTGCAATCGTAGAACAGCACGGTTATCATCTTCCACTTACAACAGACATACATATGGCAGTTCAGCCCCTGAGAGAAGCAGGAGACAGACTCAACGCAGTTGTAGCTCCCTCGGTAAATTACTCCTTCTCCGGTGGAGAGCTTACGGGTACAATCAATATAAACCCCAACGTATTCGCTACATATCTTACAGAAATTTGCTCCGAGTTCATAAGAACGGGATTTAATAACGTTATAATCTTCTTAGGACACGGTGGTACCGACAATACGATTGCCGTAAAGAGCGCCCTTCAGATGCTTTTAAGACGCGACAAGCAAATCGCAGAGAAGGTAACTATCTCAATGATAGAATGCTTCGAGCTTTCAAAGACCTGGCTTGAGCTGTTTGAGCAGCTTCCCGAGAGAGACATTCACGCAGGACAGGTAGAAACTGCTCTTATGATGCATTGGTGTCCCGAGCTTGTGCAGGACGACGTATGCATTGACGAGCCTTATTTTGCAAAAATGATGCGTACAGACCCCGATTGGTTTGCAACGAGCCGTAAGAAAATAGACCACCCCTACGTAATCGAGGAGATATATCAGCGTCCCGAGATAGAGGTGGGAGTTATGGGATTCCCCGAGCTTGCTACCAAAGAGCTTGGCGCTCTTGTTGCAGCAGAAATGGTTGACGAGCTCTGCAAATACGTTGATATGGTGAATGAGAAGAATAAGTAAAAGCGAAGCCTTTCCGATAAAACGGCAAGGCTTTTTTATTTCTCTATTTCATACTGCCAATCAATGATGCCACCAAACTCTTTTACGTTGGTATAACCGAGACCTGCAAGGCTTTCAGAGGCAATTTTACTTCTGCGTCCCGACCTACAATACACAAGAATCTGCTTATTCTTATCAGGAAGCATTTTCTCTGCCTCAGTCTCAATTTGGGTATATGGAATCAGAATTGCACCCGGGATATGCCCTTCGTCAAATTCGTCCTGTTCTCTCACGTCGAGGAGAGCATATTCCTCATCCGAATCCATTATATCCTTTGCTTGCTCTGGTGTAATTTGCTGATACATTATCTTCTCCCCCGATTTACTTACTATTACGGCAGTAGGTCCGTCTGCACCACCGATAATACCTATACTTTTATCTTCACCACAAGAGGTAAAAAGGATACAAAGAACTGCTACAATAAATAATATTTTCCTCATCGCTTCACCTACTTAAAATCATAGAACGGTTTGGTTTCTCTGTTTCTGTACTCATGCTTTTCGTAATATCCGATTAACGCCCCTTGACCGTCACGAAGGGCAACCATATAAACGTCCTTATTCTCTTTTTCATTATAATAAGTATATATGGAGTTGTTGTCCTTGCTTTCTTTAAACCAATCAACGACCTTTTCTATCATTTCGTTGGACTTTGAATTATGGCAATCCTTTATGCTACTGCCCGTCAAGTCCTTATGATAACGCTCTATCGCCGAAGTATTCATATAAACGATTATATGGTTTATATCACAAATAACGACGGGCGCTGCGTCTTGCTGAAGTACGCTTTTAAATAATTTATTTAACATTCTGTTCCTCCAAATATAATTACAGTTGTATTCTATCACAAAATCAAGCTATTTTCAACCTATCCACGCAAAATCGCCGAGGAGTAAACC
This sequence comes from Clostridia bacterium, assembly GCA_017520825.1. Taxonomy (GTDB): domain Bacteria; phylum Bacillota; class Clostridia; order Oscillospirales; family SIG627; genus RGIG6353. Next base: position 22,007 of record JAFXEX010000002.1, read on the forward strand.
AAACCCTCGGCGATACTTTTATTTATTCTTCTAATTCTCGTTTAAGTGCTTCATATTCCACAAAACCTTGAAGAATATACTCCTGAGCCATAACACGATTAACGTCTTCTACTATGTCATAAGAAAATAGTATTGTTTTCCCGTCCTCTAAATTTTTAATTCTGACCCCCTTTTGTTGCTCGGGTATGCTCAGCTCTGCGTTATAGTCTGTATAAACAAGATACTTCATATCGGGTGATAGCTTTGCATCATATGCAAAATCTTGAAGGAGTGTCAAAGAGTTTTCTTCAATATCGTATAGATAAAGCACTTCGTAATGATTATCATAGCTGTCATAATAGTTCTTTGATACCGTAACAAGCATATACCTTTCATTGACAAGGTCATTAACATTAAGTGAGTAATATTCTTCCATGTCAGCGAACGAAGCTAGGCTTGGGACAGTTATTTCATATTTTATAGATAAATCGGATTTTGAAACAACCAAAAGGCTATACGTGTTACTCTTTTCCATTGATGTATACTGTGCACTAAACACAAGGCTTTCTTCGTTTTCAAATATTTTTCTCGGTATTGAACCGTCGGCAAACTCAAATCTTTTATATAGCTCACTGTTTAATAGCGCTTGTCCTATACCTCTATTAGGCTTTCCAAAATAGGTGCTTCCCACCCTGCCTTGCTCGAGCATCTCGTATTTTGATTGCCATACTCCCGAAAATAAGCTATCAGCATCTCTGATATCCTTTGGTATATATGAAAGCCTTTCAATGCTTTTAAAATCTCGTGACACCTTTACTATTTTACTTTCAAACAACCACTCGCGATACACTTTATTCTCTTCGTTTCTGATATCAGACATAGACGGCATAAAGCTGTATCCAATCACATCATTTTCAACTTTATACTTGTTGTTGAATCTTTCGTAAAGGTCAACTCCGTCCTTAAAGGTTTTAGTTTCGGGAGTAAAAAACGAATATGAGTAGATTGCAAATCCTGGGTTTGCATAACGCCCAACCATTGTTTTTACAAATGGAATATAGTCCCCCCAGACAAAGTCATCGATAGCGACATATTCAGGCTCTTCGTAGTTTTTATTATTTATGCTTGGAAAAACAAAGTATACCTCTTTTGTATTTTCATTTTTGGGCTGTATCTTATCAGAACTTTTTTTATCCCCTCTCGTAATGGTGAAAATAACAAGTTCGCCATTTACAGAAAGAACAAAGGCGTCATCGGTCATATGCTTAACCTGATAGCTTCTTGTAAAATCAGGAGTATATCTATAATCGTCGCTTTCAATAAACGGCTCTGCAATCGTTTCCCCGTCAAGTGAAATAATTCCGTATTTATTACCTCTTCTGGCAAGTGCAAGTCCGTTATTGAAAAAGCCTATTTCATCAAAGTTTTCGCTAATAGCCACGCCATCCTTGTAAAGCTGTTGCTGATATGCTCCCGATTCACCCGTTTGCAATATTTCAATCCCGTTAGGATATGACGAGATTTTTGCTCTATCCTTTATAGCGGAATAGGAATGGTAATCGGTATTTATAAGCTTTCCGCTTTTATCTAAAAGCAAAAATCTCTCTTCGTTCGTTTTACCGTTAAGAGTGGTGGCAGTAAGCACAAGCACGTCGTTTTCAAATGCAAAAAATTTTTTGTAGGTGCTTATATTATCCGTTTTGAGCCCTGTGTATATAGGAGCATTTATTGTAATAGTTTCCCCGTTATATTCAAATTTTACGGGAAATTTATCAATCTGAATGGGTGCATACTTAAAGAACTCTCCCTCGCCAATTGTCGCAAGCTCTACATTTTCATACTGAAAATCAGCCGACTTTAAGTCTTCGTAAATGGCATGTGACATTCTCCATCCGTGCTCATTTTGTTGAATAACAAAAGTTTGCTTTTTCTCGAACACATCACTGTATAACTGGTCTATTGACAAAACAAGCAAATTTTCATATTGTTCAATAAGCTTTACCGACCCATAGTCATAAGTTACCAGATTACCTCTTGAAGCCTCCTCAATATAAAGCTTTCCGTTCTTTTCTATATACTTCGGACAGTCAGAGGATTCGTCAAGCTTTGAAGCATAAAGTCTGTTTGCGCTTTCTTCTGTATATACATCAAGAACGTTGTCCCATATATCCTTCAAGCTCTTCAACTCAGGGAAATCAACTAAGCGATACGTTGTTCTGTTATGGATAATTGATTCACGGGAATCACGGAAAGTGCCGTGCATGAGGATGTTTTCAACATACTCCGCCCTGATAAGAAGTGACCTAAAAATTTCTTTGGCTTCACTTTCAGAAACAGCATCACCTTTTACAAGCTCTGCTCGGTTGATTAAAAATTCATTGTCTCCAATGAACGTAATTACGCTAGGTGTATCTGTAACGTCTATTGTACTTTGGTATTCTTTTTCTCCTTCAAGCACAGAATTATCTATTTTCCATACTCCTTCCTCTTTGACAAAATGAAGAATTGCCTTAGTATAGAAAAAGTCTGCAACAACGGAAAAAGCATCTTCGCTTTGCGACAGAGGGGTTATATTATTTAAAACAAGAGAGGACAAATCAATATAATTTATCGGGAGCAACGTATACAAAGATTTATTTTTTTCTATAAACTTAGCAGAATATGAATCATTGCCGTCAATATTCGCTGAAAAAAGTCTCTTTGTAGCCGACTTGGTAAATGCATTATATGCAAAATCCCAAAGCTCATCCTTTGTACAAAGATCTGCTAATCGGTAATACATAAGTGAATTATAATGTATATAATCAAATCCTGGGATAAGCTTTTCTTTTTCCAAAATCTCAAACTCACAACACATAATCTTGCTATATACGTCAATAGAGCTTTCAATTAAAGGCACAGAAATTCCACAAATCTCTTCGTCTGTAAAAAGAACATTTTCGTCAATCAATTGTGTTTTTGGCACAGTTGAACACCCCGACAAAACAACAATTGAAATAACAATTAACACCGATAAACAAAATTTCTTCATAATCCCTTCCCTTTCAGTTTAATTGCTTACAATTTGATTATATCAAAGCTCCGTTTAAAAGTAAAGTGAAATCAATCTTTTGAAAACAAAAACGCCCTTGTATACCATATCGGGATAATTTTATTATACCATTATGGGATAATATTGTCAAGAGGTGTTTAATATGAGATTAAAAGAAATCAGAGCTTTGAAAAAAATATCCCAGCTTAAATTAGCAATAGACTTGAATATGAATCAAAACACAATAAGCAGATACGAAACAGGCGAAAGAGAACCGGGGATAAATGAGCTTATAAAAATTGCTGACTATTTTAACGTGTCGATTGATTATCTGCTCGAAAGAACTAACAACCCCGAGATAAATAGATGATAAATCGTTTTGCAATTATAATAAATCGAGTGTCAGCTTAAATCATGTTCAAAAAAACAATTTTCAATAGCGTGTACAATATTTTCTGCCCTTGATTTTTAATATTTCATATGCTAAAATTAAAGCAGTTAATTTAAGGAGCTACTGAAATGAAAAAGCTGAAAATAGTATCCGTTTTGACGCTTGCAGTTTTGTTTTTAATTATCGGAGTTGCCTGCGTGCCCACAGAGGACACTCAGTTACCCGATACCCCGTCAGAAACCGACAAGCCCGTTATTGACGAGCCCGAGGTTATCGTGCCACCTGCCGTTGAAAACAGTTCAACCTTTGAGGTACACTTTATAGACGTTGGGCAGGCAGATGCGTCTCTTATTCTTTGCGACGGCAAGTCAATGCTTATTGACGGCGGAAACGTTGAGGATTCCAACTTAATTTACTCGTATTTGAAAAAGAATGAGGTTACCCACCTGAATTACGTAGTAGCAACACATGCACATGAGGACCACGTGGGTGGTCTGTCGGGTGCGTTGAATTTTGCAACCGTTGACACTGTTTACTGTCCCGTCAAAAGTTATTCAAGTGACGCTTTTAATAACTTTGTCAAGAACGTGGAAAAGAGGAACGCAGAGATTACCGTTCCCGAGGTTAATTCCTCCTTCCTTTTAGGAAGCGCCGAGGTTGTTATTCTGGCTTGTAATTCTACCGACGACACCAACAATTCTTCAATCGTTTTGAAAATCACCTACGGGGAAACGTCCTTCCTCTTTACTGCCGATGCAGAAAGAGAAGCCGAGGAAATTATTTTAGAGCAAGAGTTTGATTTAAGCGCAACGGTTTTGAAGGTTGGACACCACGGAAGTGAAAATTCCACAACATATCCCTTCCTGCGTGAAATTATGCCTGAATACGCCGTTATTTCGGTGGGCAAAAACAATAGCTACGGACATCCCACAGAAGAAGCGTTAAGCCGTTTGCGAGATGCAGACGTAAAGGTATTCAGAACCGACCTTCAGGGAGATATTATTTGTACAAGTGGCGGAAAGACGGTTAGCTTTACGGTTGACAGAAACGCCGACGCAGACACTCTGGTGGGCATAGAAAAAGAAACGGATACGGTCTCCCCCACCCCTGATGCTCAACCCGAGAAAACAGAAGCTATAACCACGGACTATATTGGAAATATAAACACAGAAAAATTCCACTATCCCGATTGCAGTAGCGTAAAGAGAATGAAAGAGAGTAATAAATATTATTTCACGGGAACACGAGAAGAAATAATTGCAGAGGGGTATGAGCCCTGTGGCAACTGTAATCCGTAAAACCAAAAGAAGCTCAAAAATGAGCTTCTTTTTCTGTTATATGGTTTGCAAAAACGCTGATACTTCTTTATTAAAGGCTTCATATTCTTCGCTTGCAATAAAATGGCTTCCCTTGATAATCGACAGTCTTGAATTTGTGATATTGTGGGCAATTTCTCTCGTGTGTGAGTCCTTTATCATATCCTTTGTTCCGCAAATCACAAGGGTGGGCGCATTGATTTGAGATAACTCCCCTGTTGTTATGTTTGGCTCGTTTACCATCAGACCCAGCAATTCTGTCTTTAGCTTTGCTTTGGGAAACAGACTTGATATTCTGTAGCCTATTTCAATGGGGAGCTGAACCGACGGCTTTACGCCACGAGAATTCAGATTACCACCGTTCAATATTAAAGCCTTTACTCTTTGGGGATATTTCAAGGCAAATTTCATAGCGATATTGGCACCGTCCGAAAAGCCTAAAATGATAGCGTTTGAAAGCTTTAATTGGTCCATCAGCCCGTTTAAATCCCCTGAAAATTGCTCAATGGTAAAGGGTGCCGTGCCTCTCGGAGATTTTCCGTGTCCCCTTGTATCTACTGCAATTACTCTGAATTTCTTAGAAAAGTATTCTATCTGATGGCTGAAATAGGTGCAGTCCTCACCGTTTCCGTGCAAAAGGATAAAGGGCTCGCCATTGCCTTTTTCAAGAAAATATAATTTTACGTCCACTTTTCTCACCTTTTATTGAGCGTCACTTTCATTTAACGATGAAAGTATTCTTTTTGCAGTATACTCGTCTGTAATCAGCGTATCAATAATCTGCGTGCGCAACGCTCCTATAATAGCTTCCTTTTTGTCATTTCCACACGCAATAGCAATAGTTTGCTTTGCGTTTTTTAAATTCTCCTTTGACGCGCAGAGAGTATTTTCGTATAGGTCTACGAAATTTCCGTTTAAATCGAAAAAGTGTGTGGAAATATCACCTACGGCAGAAATGCCCTTTCTGTTATATCCAAATAGCTTGCCAAAGGTCTGAATTATTTCGTTATTACCTATTCCCACAATGGCGATATCAATATCGTTCCATAAATCAAAGACCCTTTTGTAGTAAGAGGTTTTCTCAAAAAGCTTACAATCGTCAACACTGTCGGGGCGATAAGGAAACCAAGCGTATTTTACCCTTGCCCCTATTTTGTCGGCAAAGCTCCTTGCAAGCTCATTTGATAAGAAGCAGGCTTGCTCCTGGTCGGTTGCGCCAAAAAGTGGAAACACAACGTTGTCGGAGGTATTGATATTACCGAATTCGGAAATAAGCAGTTGAATGGTACGGCCCCATGAAATTCCTATTTTCTGCTTACCACCTTTTATAAGCGAAAGAATGTAATTCGAAGCCTTTTTGACGGTCATCAGACGGCAAAGCTCTTCGTCATCGGCACTGACTCCACACACAACTGCATTTTTGATTTGAAATTTTGCGCAAAGCTCCCGTTCGAGCTGGTCACAAACCACCTCGGGATTGTGGATTTTAATCTCCACTATATTCTCTTTTACAGCGTCGTTCAATAGCTTGGAAACGGTCTGACGGGACAGCTTCATAAGCTCTGCAATCTGATTCTGCGTATATTTCTTTTCATAATACAATATTGCGGCTTCTTCCATTTGCTTCTTCTGATAATCCATATTATGCCACCTTTTCGCTTTCTTTGAGGTTATTATATCACTAATTTCACTTCAAGTCAATAATTTTAACATTTGTAATTGACAAATGTTAAAATGCGTGTTATAATCATAACGAAATTAAATAAAGGAGACGTGAATATGTTAGTAACAATGAAAGAAATGCTTGCAGATGCAAAGAAAAACCATTATGCAATTCCTGCATTTGACGTAAGCAATTATGAAATGATGAAGGCTGTGTTGGAAACCTGCGAGGAAGAAAGGTCCCCTGCCCTTCTTATGACTCTTGGAGTAGACACTCAGGGAAGAAATCTTCAGCTTATATCTTCTATGGTAAGAGGTGCTTCAGAGTTTTTCAAGCTTCCCATTTGTCTTCATATGGACCATGCAACAGATATTGACTTTATTAAATACGGATGTGACAACGGTTACAGCTCGGTTATGTACGACGGCTCTGTGCTTCCCTTTGACGATAATGCAAAAAACACTGCAATAGTAACGGAATATGCGCACAAAAAGGGTATTTCCGTTGAAGCTGAGCTTGGTCACGTTGGTAACGCAAGCGTTGGAAGCATCAGTGAAACGGGCACGGATACCGACCCCGGAGAAAGCCTTACAGTTCCCGAAGAGGTAGCAAAGTTCGTTGAGATTACAGACGTTGACGCTTTGGCAGTTGCTATCGGTACTTCACACGGCGTGTATCAGAAAACACCCGAGCTCAGAATTGACAGACTTGACGAGATAACTGCCGTGTGTGACAGACCTCTCGTGCTTCACGGTGGTAGCGGTACCCCCAACGACCAGATGCAGAACGCTATTACCCACGGAATTACTAAAATCAATATTTATTCCGACGTGCTTTATGCTCTCAACAAGGGACTTAAAGATACTCTTAACACCATGACCAATCCTTCTACCTGGCCCTTCATCGTATATGAGGACGCTATGAAAATGATGAAGGAAGTAGTTCGTGAAAAGCTCAGAACCTTCGGCAGCGCAGGAAGGATATAAGGTGAAAAATATGAAAACAAGAGCAGTAAGACTGTATGGAGCAAACGACGTAAGACTTGAAGAATTCGAGCTTCGTCCCATTACGTCGGGAGAGCTTCTCATCAAAATAATTTCAGACAGCGTATGTATGTCAACCCACAAAACAATTCTCCAAGGTGCAAAGCACCTGAGAGTGCCCGAAAACGTTGCCGAGCATCCCGTCATTGTAGGACACGAGTTCTGCGCTGAAGTAGTTGAGGTAGGCGACAAATGGAAGGACAAGTTTGCCGTTGGCGACAAGGTTGTTATGCCCCCCGTTCTCAGCTATATGGGTGTTAACACGGTTGGATACTCCTTTGAGGACATCGGTGGTGTTTCTACATACTCTATCGTTTACGAGCATATTCTCGACAATGATTTCCTTATTAAGCTTAACAGTGACTCCTACTTCAACGGCTCTCTCATTGAGCCTGCGTCCTGCGTTATAAGAGGCTATAAGGCAAGCTTCCACCTTGACGAAAACTACAATCACGTAATCGGAATCAAGGAAGGTGGAAAGGTTGCTATTCTTGCAGGATGTGGTCCTATGGGACTCGTTGCCATTGACATTGCACTCCACGGAAACGTAAAGCCCTCTATGGTTGTAGTAACCGACCTTGACCAGTCAAGGCTTGACCGTGCAGAAGCTATCTTCTCCCCCGAGGAAGCTGCTAAAAACGGAATTAAGCTTGTGTTTGCAAACACCTCTGACAAGGACGAGCTTATGGAAATCTCAGGTGGTAAGGGCTTTGACGACGTTTTCGTATACGCACCCGTTCCTGCAGTTGTTGAGCTTGGTGACGCTATTCTCGGCTTCGACGGTTGCCTCAACTTCTTTGCCGGTCCTCTTGATAAAAATTTCAGTGCTAACTTCAATTTCTACAACGTTCACTACGCTCAGCACCACGTTGCAGGAACAAGTGGAAGCACTCCCGAGGATATGAGAGATATAGTTGACCTTATCGGTCAGAAGCGCCTTGACCCCTCCGTTATGATTACTCATATAGGTGGTATTGACGCAGCAATCGACACAACTGTAAATCTCCCCAAAATCCCCGGTGGAAAGAAGCTTATATACACTCATATCGAGCTTCCTCTCACAGCCCTTGCAGACTTTGAAAAGCTTGGTGAGACAGATGAAAGATTCAAGGTTCTTGATAAGCTTGTAAAGGAAAACAACGGCTTGTGGAACAAAGACGCTGAAAAGTATTTGCTTGAAAATTTCTGATATAACGCTTGAAGCCTCCGAGAATTCGGAGGCTTTTCGCTACACAAAAACAGCACCCACTTGCGTGAGTGCTGTAATTTTTGATAATCGCCAATAGGCTGTAATTATCTCTTGCTGAACTGAGGAGCGCGACGTGCGGCTTTGAGACCGTACTTCTTTCTTTCCTTCATTCTGGGGTCACGAGTAAGAAGTCCAGCCTTCTTGAGAGCTGTGTGATACTCATCACGAGATGCCTGGTCAAGAGCTCTTGCGATACCGTGACGGATAGCGCCTGCCTGACCTGATACACCACCACCTGTAACTGTACAGATAACGTCAAACTTGCCTTCTGTACCTGTTACTCCAAAGGGCTGGTTTACAACAAGCTTGAGGGTGTCAAGTCCGAAGTATTCGTCCATTGTTCTGTTGTTGATCTTAACTTCGCCTGTTCCGGGATAGAGACGAACTCTTGCAACTGATTTTTTTCTTCTGCCTGTACCGTAGAAGTAAGGCTTTGCACTTGTATAATTCATTCTTCCATCCTCCTCAATTACTTAACTTCAACAGCTGTGGGCTGCTGTGCTTCCTGCTTGTGCTCTGCACCTGCATACACTTTAAGACGTGTAAGGCTCTTCTTACCTATTGTGTTCTTGGGAAGCATTCCCTTAACAGCAAGGGTAATAGCCAATTCGGGCTTGGTTGCAAGAAGGGTCTTATAATCGATTTCCTTAAGACCACCGATGTAACCTGTGTGATACTTGTACTTCTTCTGTGTGAGCTTGTTGCCTGAAAGTGCAACCTTAGCTGCGTTAAGAACGATAACGTATTCGCCGCAATCAACGTGGGGAGTGAACTCCGGTCTGTGCTTGCCACGAAGTATATCAGCAGCCATAACTGCTACCTTACCGAGAGTTTTTCCCTCAGCGTCGATAACATACCACTTGCGCTCAACTGTTTCTGCTTTTGCCATGAATGTTGACATTGCTTTTTCCTCCGTAATTTAGTTTTTTACTTACCCGTATATTATAATAGATGAGTTTTATTTTGTCAATGCTTTTTTGAAGAATTTTAAATTTATTTTTAGTTATCTTTGATTTTCTCCCATTATCTCAATTTATCTCGTTTTTTCTCGCTCGGCATTTCGCGTTTTTGTATTGACAACCAGTGGATATACGGGTATAATTTATCGAAAGAGGTAAAATTTATGGACATAAAATTGATATTAAGCTATACAAGGCGAGCTGTTGACAGCTATAATATGATAGAGGACGGCGACAGAATTGCCGTTGGCATTTCGGGTGGCAAAGACTCGCTCACTCTTTTATGCGCTCTGGCACATTTGAAGAAGTTCTACAACAAGTCTTTCGAAATAGTACCTATTTCAATCGATATGGGCTTTGAGGGAACCGACTACTCCGGAGTTGAAGCCCTTTGCCGTGAGCTTGGACTTGAGCTTAAAATTGTAAAAACACAAATATCACAAATTATATTCGACGTGCGTAAAGAGGACAGTCCCTGCTCCCTCTGCTCGCGAATGAGACGAGGTGCGTTAAACGATGCAGCTGATGAGTTCGGATGCAATAAGGTAGCCCTTGGGCATCATATGGACGACGTTATTGAAACCTATATGCTAAATCTTTTTTACGCAGGTCGCATAGGTACCTTCTCCCCCGTCACCTATCTTGACCGTTCGGGAATCACTAACATACGGCCTCTGATTTACGTTCCTGAAAAGGATATAAGATACTTTGCATCAAAGGAAAAGCTTCCTATATTCAAGAACAAATGCCGTGCCGACGGCAATACCGAGCGTGAAAATATGAAAAAGCGCATTGCAGACCTTCAGCGCGAGATCCCTGATATTAAAAATAAAATTTTCGGCGCTATTCAAAGAGCCGAAATAAGTGGTTTCCACCCATTAAAAAAGTGAATTAATTAAAGGCTTTTGCATATACTGAAATCAGTATGATTTTTATGAGGTGGGTATATGTCAAACTCTGCAAAGGCAAAAAGCAATACGCAAATCAACGTTATAACCGAGCGCTTTTGCTCAAAGCTTGGTGACAATGCAATTATAGTCACAACCAGGACGAATCAGGGCGAGGAAAAAAGATGCTTGTACTCTGACAAATGCGATGCCGAATGTGAACACAAGAAAAATCAGTAGCTTGCGCTACTGATTTTTATTTTCATCATCTTTTGCTATCGGGAATTCGTGATAATATGACTCTACCTCCACGGGAAGCTGCTTTGCCTCAAGGCGTTTATCCACAAGGCGTTCTACAAGAACGTAAACTACCGAGAAGATAGGAACACCGATAATCATTCCTGCAAATCCGAAGAGTCCACTCATAACTACAATGGCTACAAGTACCCAGAAGGCTGAAAGTCCCATAGAGCTGCCAAGAATTTTCGGACCTATAAAGTTTCCGTCAAGCTGTTGTATAAGAAGTATCGCTATAAGGAATGGTATTACTTCCCTTGGGTTTACCATGAGAAGAATAAATGCGCTTGGTATTGCACCGATGAAAGGTCCAAAGAAAGGAATAACGTTGGTAACGCCAACGATTACGCTGATGAGCATTGCATAATCAAGACGAAGAATAATCATTACTATATAGCAAAGAACACCGATAATAGCAGAGTCGATGAGCTTGCCTCTTATAAATCCTCCCACAGAATCGTCAAGCATCTGCGAAAAATCTTCTATTCTCTGCACCCATTTTGAGTTAAAAACAGAGCAGATTAGCTTTTTCATTTGAGCAATCAAATGTTCCTTGCGTGATATCATATAAATTGATACGAAGATTGAAACCAAAAGATTTACCACGATTACGGAAACGCTCTTGATAAGTGAAATTGCCTTGGGGAAAAGCTCGGTAACGTAGGCTACTGCTTTATCCAGGAACTCGTCAAAGAAGGTTATTAATCTTTGAACTATGGGATAGTATCTACTGGACTTATCAAACAGTGAATCAGCCCAGCCTTCAAGCTTTTCCTGATATGAGCTGATGTTGTTAACGAAGGTTTCAAAGCTGGAATAAAGTTGAGGAATGATAATAGCCAGTATTGCAGTAAGAACTGCCAATACTACGACGTATGCACACAACACCGACAGAAGACGCTTTATACGCTGCATATCCTTCTTTGCCTTTTTGAAAAGAAAAACCTTTTTTTCAAAGAGATTCACAACGGGGTTTATGAGATACGCTATTACAAATCCTACGAAAATAGGTGAAAGTATTGAAAGCAGATTTGATACGAAGGCAGAAATTATTTTAAAATTAAATATAAAATAAATAATTAAAGCACAAACCGTAACGGTTGTAACTGCATACAAAGAGGTTAAAAAATATTTATTCTGAAATCTTTTCAAGCTTTCACCTTCCTTTTATTTAATTATACATTAAGCTACCAAAAAGTGCAATAGTTTTTTCATTAAAAAAGTGTCGGCAAAATGCCGACACTTTTGTTTTTGTATTAACCAACGATACCTGAACGCTCAATACCCTGAATGAGATATCTCTGCATATAGCTGTAGAACAGCATCAGAGGAAGGATAATCAAGAGACCGCAGGTATTCTTTATACAGGACTCGTAAAGAGTCTTTGCAGTGAAGGAGTCGTCTGAAAGGCTTGACGGAACCTTAACAATTCTGGGCATCAGAATCGCACCTGACTGTGTAAAGAAGAGGTCGGTGTAGAAGTTGTCTGTCCACTGCCATGAGAAGGCAAAGAGGAAGATTGTAATCATCATGGGAACGGAGATGGGAAGAATGATCTTCACAAACGTTCCGAAGGTGTTTTCGCCGTCGATGTAAGCTGCTTCTTCAAGCTCATCGGGAACGCCCTTGAAGAACTGTCTCATCATAAATATGTACAAACCGTTCTTAAAGGCAATACCACCCAATGAGAGAATAAACAAGGGCCAATAGGTATTGATTAAGTCTAACGACGAAGCTTCCAGATTGAACAGGTTGCTTATACCTCCTACAATTCCGAATACGTCGAAGAACTTGAAGTTCATATACATAGAAAGCTTAACCGTATCGTGAGGAACAATCATCGTAAGGATAACTGCCATAAATACAAGCTTGTTTCCACGGAATTTGAACTTTGCAAGTCCGTATCCGACGATTGAACAGATAAGCGTCTGCACCAATGCACAGAGTGTTGAAAGTACGAAGGTGTTGAAGAACGCTGTGAAATAGCTGTTCTCTCGGATAATATACTTGTAGGTGTCAAGCGTGGGGTATTTCGGGATAAGTCTTACCGTAGCGTCTACGAGGTCATCTCGGCTCATAAATGAACCGAAAATCTTAACAAAGAACGGGAAAATAATAATGTACGAAATACCAATGAGGAGTAAAAGTCTGAAAATTTTCCAAATTACCTGAACAAGAAAGTTTGTGGTAAGGTATTTAGCCTTCAATCTTTCCGCAAGGCTTGTTCTTTCAAACTCAACTCGGATTTTGCGTTTGTTATCTTTTAAAACCTTTGGTGAATCCATTTACTATTTCCTCCCTTCTTAGTCTCTTCTCTGATAGAATATGTACATTGAAAGAAGTCCTGCAACAAGTGCGATCATAATGACTACTATCAAGAAGTACATCCAGCTCATTGCAGAGCTGAGAACCTGTCCGTTAGCCGCTGACTTGTAAATATTGTCGATATACGACATAACCTGGTTGCTCTCTGAAGTAAAGGAGTCGATTACCGTATATACCGTGTTTACAAGAATCATAGGGCTTATCATCGGGAAGGTTATCTTCCAGAAGGTTTCCCAAGCAGAAGCACCGTCAATTCGGCAGGATTCGTAAATCGCCGGGTTAATTGACTGAAGACCTGCAAGGAATATAAGCATCTGTACACCCGAACGGTTTACAATGTTATAGATGTCGTTTACAAGACCTACAACGTATTCAACCAGACCCTGACCGACCTTCATATTTGCAAACAGCTTCTGAATATCCATTGCTGAAATAATTTCATTGGCTGTTGTCTGGCTTCCTTCGGCACCTGTTGAAATACCTTCGGTTGAGCCCATGTAATCCATCATGGAATTGGATTGGTCGATTGAGTCGATGATACCCGTTGAAAGAATAACGGGTATGAAGAAGATTGCTCTGAAAAGCGTTCTTCCGGGCATCTTATCGTTAAGCATTATCGCCATAAAGAGCGAGAAGATAACGATGGCGGGAATATCAAGGACAAGCTGTTTAAGTCCTGATATAAGGGTTGTAACGTATCCCGAATCGACAAACAGCGCCTCGGTGTAATTATCAAGACCGATATAAATCAGATCATAACCACCGGAAGACTGAATTTCAAGCTCATGGAAGCTGAAACGTATTGAGTCGAATATTATGGGGATGTATACTGCTATAAAAACTACTACGAAGGGAAGGACAAACCACCAGCCTGCGCGAGCTTTTTTTCTGTCAAGTGACGCCGGCTTTTTCTTCTTGGTCTGTTTAGCCGTTGCTACTTTAACCGTTGCATCTGCGTTCATTTTAAATCCTCCCTTTCTTATTCTTTAACAAACTCAGCGATTGTAACAACGCTTTCGTTTGCAGTAACTGTATCGTTTTCAAAATCTACCGTGTACTCGGTTTCTCCGTCGTTTACCGTTACGGTGTTCAGGTTATAGTCAAGAACAATGGTGATACCGTTGTCATAAACCATTTCTACAACTCTGAATGACGTAAAATCGTGTGAAACGACAAGAGCATTCTGTACAGGCTTCATAATCTTATCAACTATCTTATAAGTCTCTACCATATCGTTATACCAGATGTCGTATCTGATAGAGTAATACTCTTCGCCACCGTAATTCGTTTTAAGTGTTGAGGTATTCTCATAAGAAAGCAGGAAGAAGAGATTTGCGCCGTTTTCAATAGTCTTGAGTATAGAGTTATTGAAGTCACCTGCAAGGTTGATTGCAGAGCCTGCAAAGCTCTTATAGCCGTGGAATACAAGACCTACGAGAGGTATAGCTTCACTTGCTACGTAACGGTTGCTACTGTCAAGGGGAACGTTGAGAACGTCTGTTGCATACTGCATAGTGTATGCGTTACCCTGGTCAACCATAATATCGTAGCCGTCTTCCTTAATGGCTGAAAGGAATTCCTGTACTCTTTCCTTAGAGTCTTCACGGTTAAGTGAATTTTCCTTATTATGGTCAGAGTTGAGGTCTGAACCTATAGTGGAAAGAGAAATAGTTCCTGTGCCTAAATCGGCATACTTTTCCTTGAAGAGATTGTAGAAGTCAAGAATCTTGTTAGGCGAAATGAGAAGTGATTCGTCATTCATAAACGCCTGATATACGGGTGAATAAGATCTGTGAGATGCTGAACGGTTGTCAACAGTCTTTACAGTGTCCTTTTTGATGTTGAACTTATCGCCTGAGCCAAACTCTGAAATGTAAACGAAATCGTAATCGGGATAAATCTTTACGCCGTTTTCGTTAGCATATTCTACAAGCTCTTTAAGACCGTCGTTGCCACCCAAAACCTTTTCTACCTTAGCCTTTGTGGGAGCCTTGGCTTCAAGACCACCGTTTGCCCAGCCTGTGTATCTGATAGAAAGGTTTGTAACTCCGTCCTTTTTGAGATCGTCAATCATTATCTTTGCGTCCTCAAAGGATGTGAGAGGCTTCTTTACGGCTACGGGAACACCAAGAACTCTTTCGTTGGTTTCAACTGCCCCGAAGGTCTCTAAGTAAAGCTCTGTGTCACCTTCATATTTCTGTCTTTCAAGCTTACCGTTCTTTTCAAGGTAATTACGGTAAATGGTCGCCATATTTACGTAATTGGCGTCATCACCGTTCAACATAATGTACTTGATTCGGTAGTTGCCCGTGTATTTCTTATCCGTTTCAACAGTCCAGGTTGCAGTAAGTCCCGAAACCGAGATACCGTCAAGAGGATAAGTGTCCTTGGGTCTGGGGTAAACGTTGATAGAGGTTGCAAAATACTTGCTCAATATACCACCCGATGCAGTGGTGATTTCTGCAAGGGAGTCACCCTCGGTTATAATAGCAAGGTAGCCCTGTGAATCATACTCGGTTACCGTTACCATATCAACCGAACCGTCTTCCTTAACTATAACCTCGTCCTTTTCAGTGGCTTTTCTTTCTACCATTCCGAAAATGGGAAGCGTCCAATTTTCCATATTGGCTACGCTCTTTTGTGAGTAGAAGGAATAGTCCTCACCGTAAAGACGGTTTGTAATAGTAGTAGCAACGTTTGCTGAAGTATCTTCAAATCTTACAAGCGTTCCTGATCCGTCGGGAAGAACTACGTAGCCCTGCTCGGACTGATTGTAGGCTCCAAAGTAAGGAAGAATCTTGATGTTTGTAAGAGAATACTGCTTAGCGTCGTAACGAATACCTCTTGCAGGAAGTCTTACCTCAAGTCCGTCTTCTGTAAGATAGTATTCAAGAGCCATACGGAATACAGCAGGGTTCTTTGTAGAGCCTGTGTATCCTGTAAGGTCGTGGTCGTAAAGAACGTCGTCGTAGGTGTAGTTCGTATACGTTGTGATGAATTTCTCAAACATATTAAGCTCACGCTGAACGTTCGCTACGGTGGGGTCAATTACGTAGACAGCCATCTGTCTTGTAATGGGAAGTGTGTTATAAAGAGTCTGAATTTCATTTTGTGAAAGTCCGGGCTGGTTGGGGTCCTTGAGCAGATAGTACGACTTAAAACGATTGTACATATCCGTTTCGCCCGACTCAGCAAGAGGAGCAAGCACGTATTCCTCAAATCTTGATTTTTCAATCATCATAGGAATAGTACGCTTTGTCGTTCCCTGACCTATGGTGTACTCAACTCTTATACCACCTCTGATTTTTGTCATGGTGATCTGATTGAGAAGTGCTGCCATAGAATATGAGGTCATGGACTTATCTTCGCCGTTATCGTTATAGTTTACGATAAGCTGGCTGAGAAGCTTTTCTCTCTCTGTGGACTTATTGCTTGTTGAAGCAACGTCGTAAGGGTTGGTAGAAAGATACTGACCTGTAGTTGTATTTACTACCTGAACCTCACCGGTTTCCTTCTGGTAGTAAAGATCGTAACCGAAATCGGAGTAAACAAGCTCCATGGTTGCCAGCTTTTCTTCATTGGAGGAATACTTCTTTGTGGTATAATCCTCGCTGAGAACCGTTACGGTAGAGGTCTTATTCTCTTCTTGCTTTTCTTCCTCTTCGGCTTCTTCCGTTTCGTCGTTTGCAGTAGCTTCAACGGGCTTAGGTCCGTCTTCACCGTCAGCAAGAACAGGAAGTGCAACCAGCGATGAAAGTGTGCCAAGCATCATAATAAATGCAAGCAACATCGCAATGAATTTTATGTTTTTCATTATTTTTCCTCCTGTTCAAATTACATTCGATACGAAAGCTCGACGTAAATGTTATATACGAATGATACTATCTTCGCAACAAGTCCCGAGAAGAGAACTCCAAGGAAGATGATAATCGCCATACCGACGATGGTACCGATACAGGTAATTACGTTCTTGCCGAGAGCATAATCGTGAATTACGCTCATTGCAAAGAATATAAGGAAGCCTGCCCATACAAAGCCGATAGCGTTAATAAGTGTTACGATAGAGCCTTCTTCGAAAAGAAGTACGTTTGTGATAGCCGTTGAAGGAATCATCATAATGGGTATAGGAAGCATTGCATAGCCTGTTGCCATAAAGATGTCCTTCATACTTCCCTCACCCTCAAAGAGAGTGGTGAGACACCAGTTAGAAATACACCAGAGAACGTAAGGCAGAATAACGCCTATCGCTTCGGCTATATAACTGATACCTTCCGAGTAGGGATTGAAGATGTATGCCGTACCCGATGATTTGTAGATAAATCCAATAATAGTTAAAGCAACTATTGTAAGGGATGCTGCCATACTTCCTCGCTTTTCGTGCTTCATATCCCAGAAGCCGTCAAAGGGATGGAAAATAATATGGAAGGCGTAGAGGAAGGTTTCCTTGAAGCTTCTCTTGGACTTCATCTTCTGTCCTGCTACGTTTACCTTATTGGCATACTTGAGGAATTTTCCAACGAGCACGAAGAAAACGATTATTACGATGGGAACCAGAAGAATCCATTTCTCCATCCAATCTTTTCTTATCTGCTTAAATGCATTTGAGTAATCTTCAACTGCATAAGCGTATTTGTACATATCCATTGCTTCTTCATACTTACCCTGACGGTAGTAGCTATCGCCTATACCGATGTAAGCCATGTCGAAGTTGGAGTTTCTTTGAAGTATCTTTTCCCAATATACAACTGCCTGGTCATAGTTTCTGTCTTCTGTGTTCTGAAGAGCTTCTACAAGCAGGTCGCCGTATTCTGTGCGCTTATATATTGTGATAGTATCGTTTGATTTATCAAGGATGAGCAACTCGTCACCCTTATAGCAAATAGACTGAATATTCGCTATATTACCAAGCTGTGAGCCCTTATCTCCAAAGATGTAGAGCAGGTCACCGTCCTGGTTGTAGGTGAATACCTTACTTCTCTTTTCGTCGATAATCGACCACATTCCGGCAGAGCCGAGCGCTACGTCGATAACCTTTGAGGGACCCGTAATTGTAACGTTGTCCATCTCTACGAGCATTACCTGTACTTCACCTGAAGGAGGATAGAAGCCATTACGGTTCATAATATCCTGTCCGTTGGGGTTGAGCTTCTTAACAGGAGCGTAGTCGGCTGATTTACTCTTAGTGTCAATAGCCTCTTGCTGTGAATTAGCGTCAATGGTAGAGGTTGTAACGTAGATGAATCCCGTTTCATCAATGGTCATATTGTTATACTCAGTAGGAACGTACTGCGTGCTCTGAGCTCTCTGTGCCTTTGTCTGGAATCGTCTCCAGAAGATATCGAAGGCAGAGGGAGTTGTCTTCTGAGCGCCGAGGAAGCCAAGGAAGGTACCGTCGGCATTCATTGAGATAACACCGTAGGTTGTGGTAGAAGATACAACGTAAATTCTTCCTGCCGTATCAACCGAAACAGCAACGGGTGTGTAAATGTGTCCTTCGGGGAATACGTCGCTTTCAGGCTCGGGAATTATTCTCTTGAAGGAGCCGTCAGCTCTTGAGAAAACTACTATTCTGTGGTTCTGGGAGTCTGCAACGTATATTTCAATCTCGTTAACGAAAACACCCTCAGGAGCGTTAAGCATATCATATACGCCGTTTTCGTTATAGAAAGCAGAAATACCGTATTGAGTTTCCCACTTATCGTTGATTACAACGATTCTGTTGTTTTTTGTGTCTGCTATGTAAACCCATTCGTGAGAATCTACAAAGATATCGTTGGCACTGCTTAACGGTGTTTCCAACGTCAGGTCAGTGGAATCAATGAGCCTGTCGGGAACGTAAGCGTCGGGAGAAAGTGCCATAAAGCCGTCGATGTCATAGGTGTAGGTTGCATAGGGCACGGCAGCGAATACGCTGGGTGCAAGAATAACTGCAACGAGAAGGGCTAAGAGAACTATTTTGATTTTTTTCATTGTCTGTCCTCCTCCTTAATCCTTCATACCTGACGATGACATCGTCTCGATAACGTTACTCTGTGAAACGACGAATACCAAAATGGGAACTACCATCATAACAACCGTTGAAGCAGCACTTGCGCCTGCACGGGCAATACCACCCGTTACTATCTGGCTTATCGCATAGGGGAAGGTTTTAAGCTCTTCGCTGAATACGTAAACCGATGCGCCCTGATTCCAAAGTCCCTGGAAGGAGAATATGATCAGTGTGAGCCAAGCAGGTTTTACCATGGGCATTACCAGAGTCCAAAGGATATTCCATTCAGATGCACCGTCGAGACGGGCAGATTCAAGAACTGAATCGGGAACTGAAGTTTCCATGAACTGCTTCATAAGGTAAAGACCAAGTGATGAGCCCATTGCAGGGATAATTATTGCAAGATAGGTATCAACCATTTTGAGTGCTGACATTGTAATAAAGTTTGTGATACCTGCAACCGTTGTGTTGAACATCAGTGAATAAACGATGATGTTGAAAAGCACTTTTCTTCCGGGGAACTTAATCTTAGCAAGTGAATAAGCAGCAAAGGAAGAAAGCATTACGTTACCGAACGTACCGCAGGCGGAGATGAATACCGTGTTGAATATGTATCTTGAGAAAGGAACCCAAGAGGTAGACATCAGCGAGAACAGGTCGGTAAAGTTCTTTGCCGTAGGATTAACTACGTAAAGTCTGGGGGGGAACATCCATAACTCGTTCAAGGGCTTAAGAGCTTGTACGATAGTGTAATACATGGGGAAGAACATGAATACGCCAAATACCAACAGAACGCCGTTGATACTCAAATCTCCTGCGAAAGAACGGTTAAGAGCATGATTATGTTTTTTAATTCTTAACTTTGACATACTACTGACCTACCTTCGACAAAAGTTTTTTGATTACCATGTTCGATCCAATCATCATGAAGAAGAGGACCGTAGCAATGGCTGACGCATAACCCATCTCGAAACGCTGTCCGCCGTAGTCGTCGAGGTGGTGCATAATTGTATGAGCACAATACTCAGGGCTGGGGAAGCCTACAAGTGCAGTGATAATTGCACCGAAACCGAATGATGAGGTGATAGCCATAACCGCACCGAACATCATCTGGGGCTTCATTGAAGGAAGTGTGATGGACCACAATTCCTGCCATCTGTTTTTAATTCCGTCCATAGCTCCCGCTTCATAAAGGCTTCTGTCAACAACCTGGAAACCTGCTATGAAGGAAAGGAAGGAGGTACCAAGGCTCGTCCACAATGCAACTACGATAACGAGAGGCATTATGTAAGAGGTGTTGGTAAAGAACTGAATAGGTGTGCTTATAAATCCTGTTTCAATAAGGAACGCATTAACGAGACCGTACTGGTCACCAGAGAAGAGTGTTGTCCAGATAAGGTAAACGTTACCCGAAATAGAGGGTGCGTAGAATATAAGTGTTACAAGCGCTCTCATCTTGGGTGACAGCTCGTTGATGAACCATGCAAACAAGAGTGAGAGAAGATAGGATACAGGTCCTGTGATAGCTGCGAATATCAGCGTGTTCTTAACGGCGATAAGGAAAATATCGTCATCGAGGAAAAGTCTGATGTAGTTATCCATGAACACGAAATCGGGAAATTCCAGCATATTGAAGTTTGTCAAGCTGATAACCAGTGACAAAATAACGGGAAGAATCGTAAACATTGTGAAGATGATATAGAAGGGTGCAAGCAACAAATAAGCTACTTTGTTCTTCTTCATCTCGTGCCACGTGTACTGTGCCTTTGACATTTCATGAGGCAACAGGCGTCTCTTGGCTTCCGCAGTCTTTGAATTTGCCATTGTTTTCTCTCCTTTTTTTATATATTTTAGCTGCGGCTGTCTTTAAGACCTGAAGTCTTCAAGAGTAGGCAGTTCAAATTCTTCGCGCTTACGTGACAGCTCGGCGTTGATGGAGTCGATGTAGCTGAGAAGCTCTTCAACGGGGTTCGCATCATCGTTGTATGCTGCCAGGAATGCAAAGTTGACGTAACGGGTTATAATGTAACCACCGGGCATTTCGGGTGTTACCGCAAGGTTAGCAAACTGCTCTTCAAGTGCGGCGAGCACCTCGTCTGACCAAGGCTGTTTTCTCAATGAATTGAGGTTTGCAGTTGCATACTGTCCTGAAGGACCGAGCAAGGTAACGAGCTCATTACCGTAGGTGGTCTGAGGCTCTTCACTTACCCACCACTTCATAAACTCCCATGATCTTTCTTCGTCACCGATAGCGCCCTTCATCATTACAACGCAGGTAACGGATGCAACGGAGTTGTTGTTAATGCTTTCGATTACTCTCTTACCGTCTTCTCCGTAGATGTAGTCTCCGTCCTCGTCAACTGCATAGGTTGCAGTTCCGGGAAGAGTGGTTATCTTCCAGAGACCACTGATTTCGGGAGCGAAAATCTGAAGCTGGTTATAAGAAGTATAAGAGGTTACTGCGATAGGCATTTCACCTGATCTGAAACGGTTTGCAAAGTCGAAGGTGAGAGGGAATGAATACATTGTAAAGAATTCGCAAACCTCCTTGAAGCAATCAAGAGCAGTATTTGAATCAAGGTTTATCTGCATACCTCTCGTAAGATATGCGTCGTCGGGATTGAAGCCTGCTGCTTCCATTTCTTCTGCCGAAACGGCATCCTTGTACATAGGCTCGTCCCTCTGGTACATAAGCATTGTAGTACCTGCAAGGTTGCTGGGGAAGCCTGCCTGAAGGTTGTTGGACTGAAGAACGGGAAGAATTGCATAAAGGTCGTCCCAAGTCTTAGGTATTTCCATTTCAAGCTCTGCAAAGATATCAAGTCTTACGAAGAGCATGCTGAAAGTTTCGGTTTCGGGAAGTCCGTAGATTTCTCCGTAAAGTGTAAGAGGAATCATAGCCGAATCGTCGAACCACGTTTTAACCTCGTCTATTCCTTCCATATTAGTAATGGGAAGGACTGCACTTCTGATAGCGTAGTTGATACAGGTGTCAGCCGTATTCTGAATTGAAACGTCAGGACCTGTTCCTGCAAGAGTTGCGGGAAGAAGTGAACCGCCTGCAACAAGCTTTAGGTTTACTGCTATACCGGTCTGTGCCGTAAAGTCGGTAAGCATTGAACGGATAATCTGTGCCTGGTCACGTCCTGCTGTCATCCATACTTCAACGGGGTCTTCGGATTCTGCAGACTCATCCATTGCACCGAGGTTGTTATAATCGCTTATAAAGCTCATTATAAAGGACTTAAACTCGTGTACAAGAGAAGCTATGAAGCCTGCGCTTGCCTTAGGAGGCTCTGCATCTGATGCCGACTGTACCTGAATGTAGTCAAGTGAAAGAGGCTGTGAACGTACGTTGGATATCCAAGTACCCAATGAACCGATGTTATCCTTAAGTGTTGAAAGGTTGGGAGCAACGTCGTCGTTGTCCGAGCCCATCATTCCAAGGATGAGAGCAATCTTGTCAAGGAGAACCGAGTCTTCACCCTTCTGACCTGTGATTTTTTCAAGGTCAGAGGAAATTCTGTAAAGACGCTCAGATTCTGTAACAAGACCTGTCATTACCTCGGGAATAAGAGTTGTAAAGCCGTAGTCACGGTAGATATCGGGGTCGGGACCCGTAATCATCATTATCTTAAGGTAGTAGCTGTTTATGGTTACCATAGACTCGTCTACTTCTCTGATAATGGGAGCCATATCACCGAGAACAACTTCCATCTTGAGAACGTGCTTACCCTTTGTGAGATAGAAGTCAAATGCCTCTCTCTCCATCTTGCCGTCCTCACCCTCAACGTCTCTTCCAAGGAACTGTGTCTGCCAGCTGGAATCGTAATTAAAGGTAATGAAGTTAGCTTCATTGAAGGGAACCTCTCCGTCTATGTAGAGGCGACGGGATACGTACATACCTGAAAGTGTATCCTGCTTAAAGCGAGTGCTTATACGGTAGAGACCGTCCTCGGGAACTTCAACTTCCCATTCGATCCACTGACCGTTGCTCTGCCATTTGGTTCCACCTATATTATTAAGGTAAACTTTCGAAGCGTCCTGAGGCTCTGTGCTTCCCGACGTTCTGTCGTTTACAGCGTAAATCGACTTGTCCGACATACGGTAAGCGTGCTCTGCCTGAATCTTGATAGGCTCAGCAGTGTACGCCTTGTAGCCGTTAGCTTCATACTCTGCCTTAACCTCGTCGTAAGAAGGCTGACCCTTGTGGGCATGAATTCTTACTGACTTTATTATCATGGACTCTTTGATTCCGTTTATAGTAACTGTGTGAGTACCTTCTGTCAGATGGTATTTAAGGGGAAGCTCATAATATCCTGCCGTATCGTAAACGTAGCGTGACGACCATGAGGGATACTGAACCTTTGTCGGTCTGATTTCGTTATCGTTAATGTCGTGAATAAATCCACGCTCATATCTTGTGTCGTATTCGTCAACCCATGTTCCTACGAAGGAAACGGTTCTTGTTTCCGAGTAAGGATATGCACCGTCAATCATAAATGCGCGCTCGATATTGTTTGCGCTGGCTTCGGGTGACATATATTCAATCTCGATGCTGTAGAATCCGGGATCTTTAATCTCGAACTCATATGTAAGCTCAGAAGAGCCTGTCGTATAAACGACCTTTTCCAAGCCGTCCATACCTGCCTTTGCCTCTTCTGCAATAGTTACGACGTGATTGGCATTGAACTTGTTGTGCTCCTCAGTCTTGCCCTTTACGTTCGCACTCATTGATTCTGTTATTTCTTCCTCGTTGGTGTAGAGCGCAGTAAGATATGCTGCAAGCTCATCGGCACCGAAAAGAAGGGTGTCGTTAGTTGTTTTTTCGGCAACGATGTTCTCATACGTTACGGTAACGTCGTCTTTACCGTCAACGATTTCTCCATCGAAGTCATCAAGATATTCCTGATAGCTTAATGCCGAAAGTAAAGCTTTGACCTCTTCCAATTCTTCTTTTGCGGTTTTGCCTGTTGAGTTTGAATCCACAGTACCGGCAGGTATGCCGTAGCCTTCAGCAAGCGCAAGAACGCCAGCCTGGGTAACAAGCATCAAAATCGCCAAAAGAACAGCAAGAGTTCTTGAAAAACGTGATTTTAACATTACTTTTCCTCCTGAAAGTTTTGGGTTGATATACTCTAACACGGTCTGCACGTCCTGCATCTCCGTCCGACACACGGAATGCCGTCCAGACCTGAAAAGCTCCTTAAAAAGTACCTTTTTATCAGCATTCACACAGTAAAAATGCGATTAAAATCCGTACTGTTCGCCAGGTTGCCCCAGTTTGAGTATTTTACTGAAATAGTATATCATTCCAGCCGTTTTTTGTCAAGTATGACCATATTTTACGTTCCAATTATATATATAATAACAAAATTCTATTTTTGACTTTTTTGTAAAATTTCCACTTTTTTGGAAGTTAAAATTTAAATTTTAAAAAGTTGCACAAAAATCAAAGCAATAATATACTACCACTTTTATATTCAACAAAAAGCCCCCTTATTTTAGGGGCTTTTCGTTGTTTTTTTATTTGCGAAAATATAATTATTGTATCTTTTATAAAAGCAGAATTTTTTAACTAAAGTTTATAATCAAAGCACTAATGATTGTTCATAACTCCGGTTTTTGCAAAAAAGTTTGTGAAAGACTTGTCAATCTAAATGTGCACAATTCACAATTTGCATTCAAAATATTCGTCGTTTAGGACATCAAAAATTTTTATTTTGGTTAAAAATAATCTTTAAAATGAACACAGTTTGCTAAAAATTTACACCGTTTCGGGCGTTTCGGCAAATTTTACCACCAAGCATTACCCTTCCCTCTTCGTCGTAGAATACTGCCGACTGCCCCGGAGAAACCAGCTTAATAGGGACGTCTGTTATTACCTCGGCTTTTCCGTTTGTTATATTAACTGTACAAGGAATAAGTGGAGAGCGATATCGGGGACGTACAAAAAAGCGTCTCTCCCCTTCAAACTCTGGAGTTGAAACAAAGTTCAGAGAATCGGCTACAAAGCCCTCACATCTGTTGTCCTCCTCAAAGCCGAGAATCACTCTGTTGTCTTCGGAAGATATACCCACAACGAAAGCCGGTCTGCCCAGGGCTATTCCAAGTCCCTTGCGCTGTCCCACCGTATATGAAGCATATCCCTTATGCTTTCCGACTGCTTCTCCGTTAAGCTTTACAAAGTCGCCCTCTTTAAACGCCTTTTCGCAATCCTCAGGTGACAAGCGCGCTTTAAGGAAAGAAACGTAATCATCGTCGGGAATAAAGCAGATTTCCTGGCTTTCCTTTATTTCGTCTATGAGCGAATTCTCTGTAACTCTTCTCACCACCTCGTCCTTGCTTGCCTTTTCCAGCGGTGATACAAAGCGTGAAAGGAGCTCTTGTGTCAACTGCCAAAGGAAATAGCTTTGGTCCTTCTTTGCATCAAGTGCTTGTGACAAAGTGTATCGGTCGCCTGCTTTCCCTACGGTAACGTAATGACCGGTTGCTATTTTTTCTATTCCGAGACGGTCAGCTTCATCTGCAAGTGCCGAAAATTTTATTTTTCTGTTACACTCTACGCAAGGGTTCGGAGTTCTGCCCTCTAAATATTCTCTTGCAAAATACTCCTCAACTTCCCTTTTAAAGCTTTCACTGTAATCGGCAATATGAAGCTTTATTCCAAGTCGGTCTGCAGCAAGCTGAGCCTCCTTCACGGGAGCTGATTCGTGAAGCACCAGCAAAAGTCCCTCTACCTCATATCCCATTTCCTGCAAAACACGGCAAGCCCAGGTACTGTCTTTGCCTCCCGACATTCCAAGTAATACCTTTTCCATTTTAACCTCTTGAAAATTTCTGGCTTTCTTCAACTGCAGCGACGTCACATCTTTCGTTATAGGGATGTCCGTCGTGTCCCTTTATCCATATAAAAGATACCTTATGACGCTCAAGCTGTGGAATAAGCTTCTGCCACAGATCTATATTAAGCGCAGGCTTTCCGTCCGATTTCTTCCAATTCTTTTTCTGCCAGGATTCAAGCCATCCTTTATTTATAGCGTCAACCACGTATTTGGAATCCGAGGTAAGCTCCACCTCGCACTCCTCGTTTAACGCTTCAAGGGCAGTCACAACTGCAGTAAGCTCCATTCTGTTATTTGTAGTAGAAGCTTCGCCACCCGAAATCAGCTTTTCTGTTCCTTTGTACACCAATATTGATGCCCAGCCTCCCGGACCCGGATTTCCACTACACGCTCCGTCAGTATATATATTAACCTTTTTCATTTCCACCTCATACGTTTTGATAATTTATTTTAACACAAATGACACCTTTGGTCAAGAGAAAACCACCTTGCACGATTGCAAGGTGGTTAAAGCTGATTTATTTTCCACTAAAGCCGTAAGTGAAGCCGTTATTTTCTGCAGAAGACA
Organism: Clostridia bacterium; assembly: GCA_017520825.1. Taxonomy (GTDB): domain Bacteria; phylum Bacillota; class Clostridia; order Oscillospirales; family SIG627; genus RGIG6353. The sequence continues at coordinate 48,549 of JAFXEX010000002.1, forward strand.
CGTCTCCACCTATCACTCTATTTTTATACACCAAAACGGTAGCATATGCCTTGCCGTCGGCGTTTGTAATACTATAAGTGTACATATCAACCGTCTTTCCCTTGTACTTTTCAAGGTCAAGACCTTCTCCCTTTTGGAGTTTATTATACTCCTCATAAAGCTGGTCAAATTCTTGGGGAATCGTTACGCTTCTTTCAGAAACGGGAGTGTCTTCCACCTCCCAGCCGTAGCTTTTCAGAAAAGCAACCACGTCTTCACTTGTCTTGACGTTTTTAAAGTCACCGATTTTCCGCTCTGCCGAAACCTCGATAGCGCCGTTCTCCATACCTGATGACATACTATTGGAGGGGACTATGGCAACCGTCATTATTATTGCCATCACACAAAGACTCATAACTCCGATATATTTCAGCGTGGAAGCCTTGAATGAGAAAACGAACATAAATATGACACTCCTTTAATTTTTGTCTTTGTCATATTTTATGTCCGTTTTTTTGCTTTATGCCATATTCTTCAAAAGTGAAGCTATTTCTTGAGCCGTCAGCTCTCTGATCTCCCCTCTTTCAAGATCGGGATCAAGCTTTATTTCGTCAAACTGTACTCTTTCAAGATATATAACCTTCTTCCCCAGGCTTTCCATCATTCTTTTGATTTGATGGAATTTACCCTCGCATATAGTTATATACGCCTTGTTATTATCCTCACATATTTCAAGCCTTGCAGGTAAAGTAAGCCTTTTTTCTCCTATGTCTACGCCCTTTTCAAGACTTATCACGTCATTTTCCGTCATAGGAAGGTCGGTTTCAAGATAATACCTTTTATCAACGTGACGCTTGGGGGAAAGCAGAAAATGGGCAAGCTCTCCGTTATCGGTAAGTATCACCAAGCCGAAGGTGTCCTTGTCAAGTCTGCCAACCGGGAAAATATCAAAATGCTTTACGCTATCCGGGAGAAGCTCCATTATAGTCGGGTCCCTCATATCCTCGGTAGAGCAGATATATCCGTCGGGCTTATTGAGCATAAAATAATGATATTCGGAATAATTCAGACTCTCACCACGGCAGGTAACCGACACCTTTTCGGGGTCAAGCTTTTTGCCAATATCTCTTTCAGGCTTGCCGTCAACTGCCACGTAACCCCGTCTTATAAGTGTATGAGCCTCACTTCTCGTCACTGCCATAGCCGATGAAATGAATTTATCAAGTCTTACGTTTGCCATTTTTCTCCTATACAAGCGTATCGAGGAAGGAATAAAGACTGTCAAGGCGTTCTTCAAGGGCTTGTCTTTCCTTTTCTGCCTCCATTAACGCCGAATAGTCGGTAGCCAGCTCACCCGACATTCTTTCCTCTATTTCGCTTATTCTCTTTTCCGTATCTTCTATTTCCTTCTCGGTTTTAGCTATATCTCTTTCACGCTTGCGCTCCTGCGCTTTGTTTTCACGCCTTTGAATAAATTCTTCCTTGCCCGAGGCAACAGCCTGAACCGTCACTGCAGAGGGCTTTATACTTTCTCTGACCTTTTCAACGTAATGCTCGTAGCCGTGCTCATAGACAGTGCAGCCCCTCTCTTCAATTCTGATTATTCTGGTAGCAAGCTTCTTGATAAAATATCTGTCGTGGGACACGGCAATTACCGTACCCTTGAATTGAAGTATTGCGTCCTCAAGAGTTTCTCTTGAAGCTATGTCAAGGTGGTTCGTAGGCTCGTCGAGAATGAGCAGATTAACCTTTGAAAGCATTAGCTTTGCAAGGGTAAGCCTTGCTTTTTCTCCACCACTTAACACCGACACCTTTTTCATAACGTCGTCACCACAGAATCTGAACATCGCCAAGGCAGAGCGCACCTCGGTCATGGTCATTGAGGAGTATTCGTTCCACAACTCGTCAAGAACTGTGTTATTAGGCGAAAGGTTCTGGTTTTCCTGGTCGTAATAGCCAAGCTTAACGTTGGTGCCGTACTCGAAATCACCCTCAATTGAAGTAAGCCGTGAATTAAGGATTTTCAAAAGAGTAGATTTTCCCGTTCCATTTTTACCCAGAATAAAAAGTCTGTCCCCTCTTTTAACCTCGAAGGAAACGTCGGTAAAAAGTCTTTTAGAGTCAAACGCCATTCCAAGCCCGTTGACCGAAAGCACTTCATTGCCCGAGCGTATTGCCTCCCCGAAGGAAAAGCTGATTCCTACGGGAAGATTTTCGGGCTTGTCTAATTTGTCCATTCGTTCTATGGCTTTTTCACGGCTTTCTGCAGCAATTATGTTCCGTTCTCTGTTCCAGCGTCTCTGCTGCTCTATATAGGCTTCAAGACGGGCTATTTCCTTCTGCTGATTCTCATAATGCCGTCTGTATATTTCTCTGTCCTTCTTCTTTTTTTCGATAAAAGCAGAGTATGAGCCGTTATAAAGATTTACGTGGGTGTTCTCCACGTCCAGAGTTTTGGTAGTAACGGCATCAAGAAAATATCTGTCGTGAGAAATGACTATAACGGTTGACTTGATACCCTTTATATAGTTTTCAAGCCATTCAACAGACTCTATGTCCAAATGGTTGGTAGGCTCGTCAAGAATAAGTATGCCGTGATTTTGCAAAATCAGTCCAACGAGAGCAAGCGCCGTTTTCTGTCCACCACTTAAAGCATTTACAGGAAGATTGAAATACTCCTCTCCAAAGCCCATTTTTGTAAGCACGGATTTAGTTCTACCAACGTACTCGTAGCCACCGGCCTTTTTGTATTCTTCGGTTAACGCCGAAAAAGAAGTAGCTGCGTTTGCTGATACGGTGGGGTCTGAAGAATTCTGCATAATCAGTTCAAGCTCGTCAAGACGATTCTTCATTGATGCAAGATGAGAAAAATTTGCAAGCATTTCTTCAAGCACCGTTCTGTCGGAATCAACGGTTGCATACTGGTCAAGATACCCTACGGTTTCACCACCTGCAATATATACCTCTCCGTCGTCCTTGGGCATATCACCGGTTATTATTTTCATCAGTGTGGTCTTGCCTGCTCCGTTTACACCTACGACGCCAACTCTGTCTCCCTTTTCAACCGAAAAGGTGACGCGATCAAGAAGCACGTCCGTTCCAAAGGCAAGAGAAACGTTTTTACAGCTTATACTAATCATACTTTATCCTTTACTATTTTGTCTTCTTATTCTATCACATATAATAATAAATTTCAAGCAAACCCTTGCATTTTTCTTTTCGGTAATGTATAATAAGCGTACTTTAACGAAAAGGAGAATTCGTATGGGAAATATATGGCATGATATATCACCAAAAAGGATTAACGCAAAGGACTTTATATGCGTAGTAGAGATATCCAAGGGCAGTAAAAAGAAATATGAGCTTGACAAGGAAACGGGCTATCTTATGCTCGACAGAATTCTTTACACATCAACCCACTACCCTGCAAACTACGGTTTCATTCCCCGTACCCTCGGCGATGATAACGACCCTCTCGACGTGCTTCTGCTTTGCGCTGAGCCTCTTGAGCCTCTTACTCTGGTGCGTGCTTATCCTATCGGCGTTATATCTATGATAGACAACGGCAGAAACGACGAAAAGATAATTGCTATTCCCTTTGAAGACCCTAACAACAATCAATACAGTAATATCGACCAGCTTCCCTCTCACGTTTTTGACGAAATGAAGCACTTCTTCCAGGTTTATAAAAACCTTGAAAAGAAGGAAACTGCCGTAAACGAGGTTCAGGACAGAGACGAGGCTATAAAGGTTATTGAAGCAGCAATAAATAACTACATAGAGAAATTCTGCAAATAGAGCCTTGAACCGTTTCGCAAAGCAAAAAGCTACCCGAAAAATTCGGGTAGCTTTGTTTTTTATAAAGGCTTCTTGGATATTCTGGAATACTGTCTGGGGTATGCATCGGGGGTGTGTGATACCTTTTCAATTACTATCATATACCTTTTTGCCTGCACGAAGTCGCATATAGCATTTTTATCTTCGGGGCTATAATCAGCAGTATCAAGGCGAGAAAGGTCAAAATGGACTTCCTTTACGTACTTTACCTTACCACCCAACTGACCTATGGCACGTCGTGCCTCGTCAAGCTCCTCCTCTGCCGTTGCAGCTTTCATAGAAATGAAAACACCACCAACCTTAACGAAGGGCAGACAAAGCTCTGCCAGCACGTTTAGTCTTGCAAGTGCCCGTGCAGTAACCACGTCAAAAGCCTCTCGAAGTGCCCCGTTCTTTGAAGCAATTTCTTCAGCCCTTGCTGAAAGAGGATTCACCTTTACAAGTCCAAGCTTCTTTGCCGTAGCATCTACGTAGCGTATTTTCTTTTCTGTGGAATCAATCATAGTGATGTCGATGTCGTCACGCACTATTTTCACCGGTAGTCCAGGAAAGCCTCCTCCACAGCCGATATCTGCCATTTTAATATTCTCTTTTTTTATTTCGTCAATCTCTAAAACAGAAAGTGAGTCGGCGAAATGCTTGAGAGCTATTCCCACTGGGTCGGTAATAGAGGTTACGTTCACCTTGCGATTTTCTTCAACCAATATTTCGGCAAGTCGGTCAAAGGAATCAAGCTGTTCGTTGGTGAGCGCAGGTATTCCGTCGGTTGCCGACAGTATTTCTTTTATCTTTTCCATTTTACACCTATTTCATATTGAAGTATATGAGGAGCACCGATATATCGGCAGGGCTTATGCCCGAAATTCGCGAAGCCTGTCCTATATTAAGAGGTCTGATTTTATTAAGCTTCTGAGACGCCTCTATACGGATACCCTTAATAGTGGTATAGTCTATATCCTGAGGAAGCTTTTTGTTTTCAAGTCTGTGAAAGGCTTCTATTTCAAGCTCCTGCTTTTTGATATAGCCTCGGTATTTAATTTCAATTTCGGCGCGCTTGCAAATTTCCTCTGAAAGCTGAGGTCGGGTTTTATCAACCTCCGAAAGCACCGAATAGTTAAGCTCGGGACGGCGAACTAAATCACCCAGACGGATTCCCGTAGTTACCTCAGTAGAGCCATGGGCTTTAAGAAGCTCGGAAAGAGCAGAGCTTGGTGCAATAAAGGTACTTTCTGCACGCTCAACCTCTCTGTCGATAGCCTCAAACAAGGCTTTTTTCTTTTCGTAGCGCTCATCGTCAATGAGTCCTGCGTACCTGCCGTACTCTATCAACCTTCGGTCTGCATTGTCCTGACGCAAAACCAGACGGTACTCACAGCGTGAGGTCATAATTCGGTAAGGCTCGTTTGTTCCCTTGACAACCAGGTCGTCAATAAGCGTACCAATGTATGACGACGCTCTGCTGAGTATCATAGGCTCTCTGCCCTCTATCTTAAGGGCGGCGTTGATGCCTGCTACAAGCCCCTGAGCTGCTGCCTCCTCGTAGCCCGAGGTACCGTTAAACTGACCTGCGCCGTAAAGACCCGGAATGTCCTTGAATTCAAGGGTTGGAAGAAGCTGTGTAGGGTCAGCCAAATCGTATTCTATGGCATATGCAGTACGCATAACCTCTGCCCTCTCCAAGCCCTTGATTGAATGAATTATTTTCTGCTGTACGTCCTCGGGAAGTGACGAGCTGAGTCCCTGCACGTATACCTCGTCGGTTTCTCTGCCCATAGGCTCAAGGAAGAGCTGATGTCTTTCCTTGTCGGAGAAACGTACTACCTTATCCTCTATACTTGGACAGTAACGGGGTCCTACGCCTCTGATGTTGCCCGAATAGAGAGGAGAACGGTCAAGATTGTCTTTGATTATATTGTGAGTTTCCTCGTTGGTATACACTGTATAACAGCAATACTGCTCACGGCTTTGGAATTCCTCTTTATCGGTGTGATAAGAGTAAAATGACGGCTTTTCGTCACCCTTTTGTATCTCGCACTTTTCGTAGTCAATGCTTCGTCTGTGAATTCTGGCTGGAGTTCCCGTTTTGAAACGAAGCATCTTCATTCCGAGCTTTTCAAGGGACTGGGTTAAAAACGAGGCAGGAAACATATTATCGGGTCCCGAAGGGAAAGCCGTATCTCCCACGATAACACGGGCGTTGAGGTAAGTGCCCGTTGACACGATTACAGCCTTTGCGTGCCATACGGCGCCGTAGCGAGTAGTAACCTTCAAGCCACCGTCTTCCTTTTCCACCTCAACTATTTCGGCTTGTATAAGACGAAGTCCTTCGGTCTGCTCTATAGTTTTTTTCATAAGGGTCTGATATGCTCGACGGTCTGCCTGCATTCTCAACGAATGAACGGCAGGACCCTTACCGAGATTAAGCATTCGGCTCTGCATACATACCTTATCTGCAGCTCTGCCCATTTCTCCACCGAGAGCGTCGATTTCATAAACAAGGTGTCCCTTGCCCGTTCCACCTATAGACGGGTTGCAGGGCATATTGCCCACTGCATCGAGATTCAGAGTGAACAGTATGGTAGAATGTCCCATTCTTGCAGCAGCAAGAGCCGCTTCTATTCCTGCATGGCCTGCGCCGATAACTATAACGTCGCAAGAGCCTGCTTCATATTTTACGTTTTCCATAATCTTTGTTACTTTCCTACGCAGAATTTAGAAAAAATTTCGTTTACTACCTTTTCGGCAACGGTTCTCGAATCAATTTCGCCAACCGTATTTACAGCGCCTTCAAGCTCTATGAGTGACATATCCTTCATTCCGGACGAAACGAGACCTTCTGCAGTGTTAAGAAATTCAATACACTTTTTAACCGATGCAAGCTGACGCACGTTGGTAAGCACAGCTCCCACCTCTACCTCACTGTCGCAGGTAACGAAGCTTCTTACAATTTCTTTTTTCAGCTCTTCTATTCCGGCTCCGGTGTGTGAAGATATTCTGTATGCTTTTCCAAGTGTTTTTTCCACCTTATCGGTATCAAAAACTGCAGTCTTGTCACATTTTGTAAAAATGGGAATAACCGTCTTTTCCCCTATTACCTCGCTTAATGACTTAATAAGCGCTTCGTCGGATAAATCAAGCTCTCTTGAAATATCAAAAAGTGCTAAAATAAGCTCTGTTTCGGGTGAGGTAATTTTTTCCTTTGCAATGTCAATTCCCATTGCTTCTATAACGTCGTCGGTTTTATCTCTTATGCCTGCAGTGTCAAACAGTCTGAAGGCAATACCGTCTATTTCGGCAAGCTGCTCCAGAACGTCACGGGTAGTGCCTGGAATATCGGTAACTATCGCTTTTTTTGCCGACACCAAAGAATTAAAAAACGAAGATTTTCCTACGTTGGTTTTGCCTACGATAACGGTATTGACTCCGTGTGCTACGGCGTGGCCACTACGGTAGGTGTTAATAAGGCCCTGACACTCTTCCCTTACCCTGCAGATACGTTCCAAAAGCTCCGAGTCCTGCATATCCTCCAAATCCTCTTCAGGATAATCAATGGAAGCGTACACAGAGGAAATAATGGAAATAAGGCTTGATGAAACGTACTCGGTTTTTTCTCTCAATGCGCCGTTTATGTGTCGGTTTGAAAGTCTGACTGCCCTTTCGGATTCGGCAGTGAGCATATTACCCACGGCTTCGGCTTCGGTAAGTCCTATTTTATTATTGATAAAGGCTCGGCGAGTAAACTCTCCCCCCTCTGCCATACGGGCGCCCTTTTCAAGCACTGCAGACAACACCATTGAGGTAACCGTAAAGCCCCCATGGCAGGAAAGCTCTACCATATCCTCTCCTGTGTAGCTGTTGGGAGCAAGATAATAGGTAAGAATACCACTGTCAATAGCAGATTTTTCGTCGTAAATATCTCCGTATATTGCAAATCTCGGAGAATACTCTGAAATATCCTTTCCACTTTTTGACCTGAAAAGCTTTTGGGCAAGGTCAACGGCTCCGTTGCCTGATATTCTTATTACTGCTATTCCACCAGTGCCTCTCGGCGTTGAAACGGCAGCTATAACGTCACTTAACATATTTTCCTCACAAAAAGGGTAAATTCAGGGCAAGTGCCTGAATTTACCCTTATTCAATCAATAAATGTCGCTATCGTCGGGGTCTGCAAGATTAAGCTCTTCTATGCTCTTTGCCTTGACAACAGGCTGCTTGGAAACGCCTGAGCCTGCATAAGTCAGAGGAATGTCGGGGTCAAGCTCGAAGCGCTTTTCTTCCTTTGCCTCAACGGGCTTTTCTGCCTTCTGACTGTGGCGATTTCTTGAAGGTCTCTCCTTTTGATTTTCGGGAGAAACGACTACCTTTCTCTGATCACCGGAGCCTACCGAGAAGGTGGTAACGCCTTCAATGTTCTGCACCTCCGAATGAATAGCACGACGCTCGTAGGCGCTCATGGGCTCAAGTGTTATATTTCTGCCCTGTCTCTTTGCACGGGCAGCAGTCTTTTGTGCAAGCTTGCGAAGTGCTTCCTCACGCTTTGCACGGTAGTTCTCAACGTCTACAATGTATCTTCTGTATCCGTCCACACCCTTGTTTGCTGCAAGGTTGGTAAGATATTGAAGAGATTCGAGAATTTCTCCGTGGTGTCCGATAATAAGTCCCATATCGTCACCCGTTACGCTGATAGTAACCTCCTTGTTAGAGGTTTCTGACATTTCAATGTTTACGTTGGTAAATTCCAGGTCGGCAAGCACTGTTTTTACAAAGCTCAGAGCAAGCTCGTCGGGAGTTTCTTCAACTGTAACGTTGATAACGGCATCCTGCGCACCTATACCGAAAAGTCCTTTTTTCGCTTCTGAAACTACTTCATACTTCAGATCAGCCTTTTCAATACCGGTTTCAGCCGTTGCTTTTTCAAGTGCATCTTCTACTGTTTTAGCACTTACGGTTATGATCTTTGACAATGAAATTTCCTCCTGTGATATTTATATTACGTCCAATCATTTAAGAGGAGCTTTGGGGATAATAGAGTCTCCGTCGGGCTCTTCGTCACTGTCGGACACGATACTCTTGTTTTGTGTTTCGGGCAATATCTCTTCCTCGTCGTCATCGTCGAAGATGAGTGATTTTCTGCCCTGATTTTCAGAAGCCTTGTAGGGCTTTGCCTTGTTCTGTGCGGCATATGCCTTCTCTGCTTCCTTCAATTCCTTTTCAGTCATTACGGGAATGGGATACAAACGGCTGAGAAGGAGCTGCTGAATAAACGAAAGGATACTGCGATAGGTCCAATAAAGACCCATTACGGCAGGCCAACGGAATGCAAGATATGCCGAGAAAAGAGGCATCATAATATTCATAAGCTTCATGCTTGATTCTGCTTCTGCAGCCTGTTGTGTCTGATAGGTAAATTTACGGGTAAGCTTCTGACCGAAATACGCTGAAAGGAAGGTTATGACGGGGATAATCAAAAGCTGATAAGTGCCGTCAAACGCTGCCCAGGGTGTCATAGAAAGGTCAAGGAAGCTTCCGAACATTGAGAAATTGGGGATAACGTACTCTGCAACAGAGGGGATTGCCGCCTTTACAGCGTCAAAGTTTGCAATAACTTCTCTGATAAGGGGTATTTCAAACTGTGAAAGCTGCTTTACGCCCATTGAAGCATACTGATCTGCAAAGCTTGACGAAATGCCTTCTACAACCGTCTTTATCTCCATAATGAAGCTCTCGTCCATACCCGAAACGTATGAAAGAGGTCTTTGGATAACGTAGAAAAGGGCAATGAGGATGGGAAATTGGATAAGGAGAGGAAGACAGCCTGAAAGAGGGCTGAAGTTTTCCTCCTGATACAGCTTCTGTATCTCCTCGTTCATCTTCATCTGTGTTTCACGGTCGGTCCTGCCGGCATATTTCTTACGGATAACAGATTCCTTGGGACGAAGCTTTGCCTGCTTCTGAGAATTCTTCTGCTGCTTTATTCCAAAGGGAAAAAGTATTATCTGAACGATAAGTGAAAATGCAAGAAGCGCTATTGCATAGCCTCCGAAATTTTCAAAGAGGTCATAGCACCATTTCATAAGGAAGCCAAAGGCTTTATAGATATAACTCAATTTTTTGCTCCTTTAAATTTAATTACGGTACGGGGTCGTGCCCACCCTTACAAAAGGGATTGCACCTTAAAATTCGCCACACAGCGAGAAAGAGTCCTTTAATTGCCCCGTGCTTCTGAAAGGCTTGAATAGCATACTCCGAGCAGGTCGGGGTAAATCGGCAGCAAGGGGGGAAAAGTGGCGAAATAAATTTTCGGTAAAGCTTTATCAAAAAAATAAATACGTGCTTCATTTTGTATTACCAAGTATTCCAAGCTCTACCAACGCCCGTTTCATATCATTGTAAACGTTCTGCATACGGATATTTTTGGAGAAGCATTTAGTTCTCGCAACGAATACGAAATAATAAGGCATATCGTTTATCCCCGTTCCTTCAAGTACAAGGGTGCGATAAGCCTCACGGATAATTCTGCGTACCCGATTGCGTTCTACTGCACCACCCTGCTTTTTGCTCGCAGTAATTCCGATATGCGCTTTTTTCAGATTGGGATTACGTCTGACGTAAACCACCACCGTACCTTGAGGCGAGCTCTTTGAACGGTACATTCTGGTAAAGGTGGAATTGCTTTTGATAGTAAAAATCTTTTCCATAATATTCAAGTCCCTACAAAAAAGGAAACCCCCGAACTGAGCCAGTCCGCATACTAAAATAATATATGGGATAGGTCATCCACGGCGGTTTATCAAATTACACTACTGTGCATCCTTTTTTACAAAGCTTAATATGTGAGACGTGCTCTTCCTTTTGCTCTGCGTCTTTTGAGAACCTTTCTTCCGTTAGCAGTCTTCATTCTCTTACGGAATCCATGCTCCATCTTTCTCTGTCTCTTCTTAGGCTGGTATGTTCTTTTCATATCTGCACCTCCTTTATAGCAATCACGGCAGGTAATCCTGCTCTGTCAATTTTTTCGTCGCATACCATTATACAGATATTTGACCGAAATGTCAATAGTTTTTTTATTTTTTCTTTGCTTTTTCAAAGAAAGTGGCACTGAAAATTCAGTGCCACTGAACTTTTTAGTTATTCTTCAACGGGACTCGTCTCTGTTGCCTCGTCGGTTACCTCTGCTTCTGCTTCAGTGTTTTCTCCTTCAGGAAGGATTTCTCCCTCTGTGGGAAGCTCGGTTGTCTCTCCTTCAACTGCCTCTTCTGCCGCGAGAAGCTCTTCTCTTCTCTTCTTCTCTTCTTTGGTAATGATTGAGTTATCAATAACTACCGCAGTTGTGGGACGGGATGCCGCGAAGGTTGAGAATCCGGAATCAAGACCACCCTGAAGTCTTACGTAGGGCTCTTCGTAATCCTCTCCGTCCTTGGAATCGGGATATACGCCGAGAACGTCTTCGTTTTTACCTAACTTTACAAGTATTTCTTCAAATACGTCGTCAATATCAATAGTGCCGTTTCCGTTTTCGTCTGCAGTATTGGAAACGTCGTAGCCATTCATAAGACCGTCGATGTATTCGGCTACAACCTTGTTGATTTCCTCAAAGGCTGCAATGTCTTCATCCTCAAGAGTATGAATATATCCTGTGAACGCACTTGCTTTGATTGTCTTATTCTTTTCAATAGCATCAGCCTGATAGGTTGCGCCAAGCTCTTCGGGAACGTAACCGATAAGTGAGTTTCCGTAGGTTTCAAAGCCCATATTGTAATCGTTTGTAAGCTTTGTAATAGTTTCGCCGTCGTTGTTTACCTCGTAGTGTACGTTTTCAACACCGAAGGTAATAAGGTTACGAAGCTTTTCATCTGTACAAAGTCCACAAATTACCTCTACTGCACGGGCAGGATATTTACATGATGAGCTTACAACCATAGTTGAACCGAAGAGGTCGTCTGTGACAACTCTGGGGTATGCAAAGGTTGCATATGTATACTGTTCAGCCTTGTCTCCAAGCTGTGCCTTAACCTCGTCAAGAGAGCCCTTGAACACGCCTACTGCAAAGTCGGTTGTTTTGGGGTCTGCGCCTTCAGGTCCGAAGTAGCCTGCCTGACGGTATTTGAACATCTTTCTGAAGTGGAAGAATGCAACGGGAACATCCATTTCGTTAAGCTCGTTGTTACCACGAAGAATGGGCTGTATGTTGGTGGAGGTTGTAGCTGCTCCTTCAACGTTTTTAGCTCCGTAAGCAGGATACTCTTCCATATTGTCCATATAGAAATCAAAGTTCTGGATAACAGCCGGTGGTGCAAGGAAAGGAACTACGCCTCTTTCGTTTGCCTTAATGCTTTCAAGCCAAGCATCTATAGGTGCAAGGTTAAGAGCAGGAAGCTCTGTTACCTCATAACCGTATTTTTCAACAAGGTCTGTTCTGAATGCGTAATAATAACCCGTCTTACCTGCGCCCATAAGTCTGTTTGCAGGAACGCCGTAATATGAGCCTTGAATCTTTGCAACGCTGAGAATGGTGGGGTTAACAAACTTCGTAATGAGGCCGTACGTACCCGTTACAGAGCTTGATATATCGGCAAGAAGCTCGCGCTCAACAAGGTCCTGATAGTACTGATAATCGTCAACAAGGAAAATGTCAAGCTGAACGTCGTCAGACATTTCGATATCAATCTCGCCTGTTTCACCCTGGCTTTCAGCCCACTTTTCATATTCTCTCTGAGCTCTCTTCTTTTCCTTCTGCTCCTCGAGAGAAAGCTGCTTTGCCGCTTCTCTTGCAGCCTTAGCTGCAGCAGTAGCCGCCTTTTCGGCAAGCTCGTTACGCTCTATCTGCTCCTGAGTCTTTACAAAAGCGTCCTCAATAACCTCATCATATTCCTCTTCTGTGAACATATGAAGCTCAATTGTGGTCTTATATTTATCTTCTGTATATCTGTTTACCTGCGCTTCTACAAGGTCAATCGCCTCGTCTGTCGTTCCCTCACCCTTGATACCGTAAATGGTAAGGGTAATTTCGGGAATTGTACTTGTCTCTTCCTCATAACCTGTATCAATGTCAGAGCACGAAGTCAAAAAAGCTGACATGAACATTGAGACAAGAAGCAACAAGCTTACTATCTTTCTTTTCATTGAAAAACCTCCTTATGCAAATACAAAGCATAGTTACTTTATCATAAACAAAATTATTTTACACTATTGTGCCAATTATGTCAAGTAAGAAAATACCCAATTAAACGGTTAATATTTTATAGAATATCACCATTATTGCAATATTTACAATCCCTTAATAATTTCACGTATGGTTTCTCCTGCCTGAACGGCTGCAAGCGACGAAAAGCTATCGTAGCTCATTCCTGCATTGCCGTCGGCGAAATCCGAAATACTTCTTATCACAAGGAAAGAGGATATGCCGTTAAGAATGCAGGTCTGCGAAATAGCCGCACCCTCCATTTCCACGCAAGAGCCGTTTAGCTCCTCTCTCAGCCGTCGGCTCAGCTCGTCACTTTCAACGAAGCAGTCACCACTGAGAATTCTGCCCTTTACGAAGCCCTTGATTTTGCCCTCAGCCTTCATTTTTTCGCAGGCTTTCTGAGCAAGAGATACAAGGCGCTTATCGCAGGCAAAAACCGAAGTGCCAAGATTCTTCTCCTCTTCCAGCAATGAAAGGGGCGAAAAGTCGTGATACATCGTATCCTCTCCGATAACCATATCCAAAACGGACAGGCTTTTGTCAAGTCCACCTGCAACTCCTACGTTTATGATGCAGTCGGGAGAATACGTATGAATTATTCTCTGTGTGGATACGGCACTGTTAACCTTGCCGATTCCCGACACACAGGCTATAATTTCCTTTCCTTCAAAGGACGCTTTGTAAATCTGATATTTCTCATCTACGAGAACAGCGCCGAAGTTATCTCTTATATAGGCGATTTCCTTATCCATCGCACAAATTATGCCAACTGTTTTCATACGCACCTCTTAATCGAGATAGTCCCTGAGCTTTTTGGAACGGCTGGGGTGTCTAAGCTTTCTGAGTGCCTTCGCCTCTATCTGTCTTATACGCTCACGGGTAATGTTGAATTCCTTGCCCACCTCTTCGAGAGTACGGGTTTTTCCGTCCTCAAGACCGAAGCGAAGCTTCAATACGTTCTTCTCTCTGGTGGTGAGAGTGTTAAGCACCTCGTCAAGCTGTTCACGCAGAAGCGTGTAGCTTACTGCATCTGCAGGGGCAGGAGATTCGTCGTCGGGAATAAAATCTCCCAGATGGCTGTCCTCTTCCTCGCCTATGGGTGTTTCCAATGACACGGGCTCCTGCGCTACCTTGAGAATTTCACGCACCTTATCCACGGGCATATTGATTGCCTCGGATATTTCCTCAGGTGATGCATCGTGTCCTTTTTCCTGCAAAATCTGTCTTGATGCTCTCTGCACCTTATGTATAGTTTCAACCATATGCACGGGAATTCTTATGGTTCTTGCCTGGTCGGCAATGGCACGGGTTATAGCCTGTCTTATCCACCAGGTTGCGTACGTGGAGAACTTGTATCCTTTTGTGTAATCGAACTTTTCAACTGCCTTCATAAGTCCGAGGTTTCCCTCTTGTATAAGGTCGAGGAAGTACATACCTCGTCCCATATATCTTTTGGCAATGCTTACTACCAGACGTAAATTTGCTTCAACGAGAAGCTCCTTTGCTTTTTCGTCTCCCTCCAGCATTTTCTGTGAAAGCTCGATTTCCTTTTCGGTTTCAAGCAAAGGTACTTTTCCTATTTCCTTGAGGTACATTCTGACGTGGTCCTCTATTGCAAGTCCCTCGCTTGCAAGTGCGTTTTCCATATCCTCGGAGGTTTCAAGTGTTTCAACCTCTTCGATATCGTCAAAGTTTTCCAGATCCACGTAGGAATCCACTACCTCAATGCCCATCGACTCCAATATGTCGTAGATTTTTTCCATTGTTTCGGGGTCAATGTCCACACTCTCCAAGGATTCCATAACCTCAATGGGAGTGACCGAGCCTCTTTGCTTAATTTTGTTGATAAAAGCCAATATCTCGGGTTTAAGCTCGTTTAAGTCTTTTGCCGTGTTTGGTACTGTGTTGTCAATGTTCTCCAAATTGTTGCTGTTCATAGTTTTTGCGCTGTCCCTTTCTTTGTTAGCCGTTGTTTGTTTACCTAAAACCTTTAAATTTTGAAATCCGTGTGGGGTGTCTGAGCTTTCTGAGTGCCTTTGCCTCTATCTGTCTTATACGCTCACGGGTAATATTAAATGCCTTTCCCACCTCCTCAAGCGTACGGGGCACTCCGTCGTCAAGACCGAATCTCATTCTTATAACGTTCTCTTCCCTCTCGGTAAGAGTTTTCAATACCTCGCTTATTTGCTCGCGAAGCATAGTTTTTCCCACTATCTCGTCGGGCTCGGGTGAGGTTTCGTCAGCAATAAATTCTCCTATGCTGCTTTCCTCGTCCTCGCCTACGGGGCTGTCTATGGAAATAGGCTCCTGTGCTATCTGCATTATCTCCCTCACCTTGTCGATAGACATACCCGAAAGCTCGGATATTTCTTCAACCGTAGCTTCCCTGCCCTTTTCCTGCAATATCTGCCTTGAGCATCTTTGTATTCTGTGCATGGTTTCTACCATATGCACGGGTATACGAATAGTTCTCGATTGGTCGGCAAGGGCTCTGGTTATAGCCTGTCTTATCCACCAGGTTGCGTAGGTGGAAAACTTATAGCCCTTAGTGTAATCGAATTTTTCGACTGCTTTTATCAGTCCCGAGTTTCCTTCCTGAATAAGATCCAAAAGACCCATTCCACGTCCTATGTATCTCTTCGCGATACTTACGACAAGGCGAAGGTTTGCCTCAACGAGAACGTTTCTCGCACTGATGTCTCCCTCGGTTATTTTCTTGGCAAGCTCTATTTCTTCCTCTGCTGATAAAAGCTTTATTTTTCCTATGTCCTTGAGATACATTTTTACGTGGTCCTCAATGGGCATGGAGTCGGATGCAAGAAGCGCTTCCACATCCTCTTCGGAGTCAAACTGTTCTTCCTCGGCGTCAAAATCCTCAAAATTTTCAAAGCTGGGAAGATCGTCGGGGATATCGGGTACGGTTACCTCTATGCCAAGCTCCTCAAGCTTGGCGTAAAGCTTATCCGTTTCATCGTCACTGAGTGAATTGGACTCAATGACTTCAAGTATTTCGTCACTGTCAAGAGTGCCTTTCTTTTTTGCTTTCTGGATGAGTTCGTTGATGTCTGCTTTTTCTTCGTCTGGAATGATTGATGCTTTGTTTGTCATAATCCTTTTCCTTTCAACGTAACTTATTTTATTTTTTTGTTTTCTTCAGCTCTTCTATTCTTTTAAAGAAGGATTCCTCAGAGCCGTCGTCGTCTTTTTTTCGGTCAGCTTCCTTTTTAAGACTTTCGGCAAGCTCAATTGCAACACTCTCACTATTGTTTGCAAGCTCTCGCCGTCGTACCGTCATCTGTGTAATTCTTCCCATTTCATCGGGAGTAAATGCATCTCCGAAGGTGGTTTCTCCTTCCTTGAGAGCCTGTGCGTTTCTCACTATCTCGCGCCACACCTTCTTTGTAAACTCGCATCCGAAAATATCCTCTGTCACCAAATTGCTAAGAGTGGGATTTTCAATAAATTCGGGTCGCATAAGAAAAAGTCCCAAAAGGTTTTCCTCTTTTTTTACTGTAGAAAGATTTTTTGCGCTGTCGGCGTTTACTCTGTCGCCGTAGCCGATACTCTTGTTTATATCGTCTCTGACTGCATTTCTTTCTGCCTGACGGCGTGATTTCTGCTGTCTTTTTTTGGTTTCGTTTCTGATAATTTCGGCAGATATTCCCGTATCAACGCTTATTCTCTGAACGAAAATTTCTCTTTCTATCTCGCTGGCGACGCCTGCCAGCATATTACAGCATTCGTCGAGAAAAGCAAGCTTTTGCTCGGGTACCGAAAGGTTGTATTTTGCCGATATATTTTTAATCGTGTACTCAATATGTCCGTCGGAGCCACGGAGAAGCTTCTCGAAGGAAGTCTTGCCGTATTTCTTTATGTATTCGTCGGGGTCCTTTGCGCCCTCTACCGTTACTACCTTGACCTTGACTCCAACCTCGCCAAGCATATCAATTGCACGCTTTGAAGCCCTTTGTCCAGCTTCATCCGAGTCGTAGCAAAGGTATACGGTGTTTGCGTACCGTGCAATTATTCTCGTTTGCTCGGACGTCAGCGCCGTGCCGAGCGTTGCCACAGCATTCACAAAGCCTGCCTGCTGAAGCGCCACAACGTCCATATATCCCTCGCAAAGAATAAGTGAGGAGTCGGTATTGTTTTTGGCGTGGTTAAGTGCGTAAAGGTTACGGCTCTTTTTAAACACAGGTGTGTCAGAGGAGTTGAGATATTTGGGGGTGCCATCGCCTATTATTCTTCCACCAAAGGCAATTACGTTTCCCGAAAGGTCGAATATGGGGAACATTATACGCCCCCTGAAATAGTCGAAAAGCCTTCCCGTCTTCTGTGAAACGCCTGCAAGGAAGCCGTTTCTTATCTCTTCCTTTTCAAAGCCCTTGGACATAAGATAGCCGGTAAGAGAATCCCATGACGTGTCAGCGTATCCGATACCGAAGCGCTTTATGGTCTGAAGTGACAGTCCTCTTTGTGAAATATAGTTCAAAGCCTGCTGATTTTCAGGCGCTATCAGTGCATCGTAGAAAAATCGGGCAGCAAGCTTATTCATCTCAAAATAGCGTTCCTTATTTACCCTTGCTTTAATACTGCTTGGGTCTTCGGGAACAGTTAAGCCTGCACGAGCAGCTAAATGCTCTATTGCCGTCATATAGTCAACGTTTTCCATCTTCATAGTGAAGGTGATTACGTCTCCTCCTGCACCACATCCGAAGCAATAAAAGTTTTCGTTGTTTCTGAACACTGTAAATGAAGGTGTGCGCTCACTGTGGAATGGACAACAGCCCACAAGATTTGAGCCTGCACGCTTCAACTGAACGTATTGGGATATTACGTCTTCGATATTACATCTTGCTTTGAGCTCTTGTAAAAATTCCTGGGGTAAAGCCAAATTCACACCTCCTGTTCTTTCCTGTTCTACAATAAATATACGCTAAAAAAGGCGAAAATCCTTTTTTATTACTGAAAAAAATTAATTTAAAGCACGTTGAAGTATTTTCTGTCAAGGCTTCTCAGCTGAACTGCCTCAAAAACGTGCTGACGTTCAACCGAATAGCTATGCGCCAAATCGGCAATGGTTCGGGCGACTCTCACTATTCTGTCATAGCCTCTTGCTGAAAGTGAAAGCTTTTCATATGCGTTCTTCAGCACCTCGTCTGCCTCGTGTGAAAAACAGCAATTCTCTTTTTTAAAGGTCTGTGAGGGGTTATTTTTCAGCCCCATTTTAATTATTCGGTCTGCCGAAAATTCACGCGCTCGGTTCACTCTGTCACGAACGGAGGCAGAGCTTTCTGCCCTTTCGCCCGAATTCATCTGGTCAAATTTTATGGCAGGCACCTCTATCTGAATATCTATTCTGTCAAGAAGAGGTCCCGATATTTTATCAAGATATCTTTTAACCGACGATTGAGTACAGGTGCATTCCTTCTGGTCGCTTCCAAAGTATCCACAGGGACAAGGATTCATTGCGCAAACCAGCATAAAATTACTTGGATACGAAAGCTTATAATTTGCTCTGGTTACGGTTATCATTTTGTCCTCAATTGGCTGACGCAAAACCTCCAGCGTCTTTTTGTTGAATTCGGTAAACTCGTCAAGGAACAACACACCGTTGTGAGCCAAAGACACCTCTCCCGGTTGCGGGTTAATACCACCACCAATCATTCCTATATGAGAAACCGTATGATGTGGTGAACGGAACGGTCGTGTATTGATGACGGGATGCTCAGGGGAAAGTATACCCGTTACCGAGTGTATCTTGGTGGCTTCTATAATCTCCTCGTAGCTCATATTAGGAAGTATACCCACGAGCGCCTTGGAAAGCATACTCTTTCCTGCGCCGGGAGGCCCTATGAGAAGTATATTGTGATTGCCAGTTGCTGCTATTTCCATAGCTCTCTTGGCTTTTTCCTGACCTTTTATATCGGCAAAGTCGAGAAGAGGTACGTTGCCCTGCTGAGTAATACCGTCGTCGTACGTAATGGGAGTTATTTTCTCCTCCCCCTTAAGATGCGCAATCAACTGTCGTATATCCTTAACTCCGTATACCTCAACGTCCTTTACTATTGATGCCTCAACGGCATTTGCTAAGGGAAGGAAAATGCGCTTTTTGCCTGCTTCACGGGCTGTAATGCACATAGGAAGCGCACCCGTCACCGAGCGAAGCTCTCCTGCCAGTGAAAGCTCACCTATAAACACGGCGTCGTCGGTAAATACGTTTTCGAGAACGGTGTGCTTCAGCATAGACACAAGTATAGCCAAATCGTAGTATGAGCCCACCTTTTTCTTATCGGCAGGTGCAAGGTTTATTGTGGTTCTGCCCTTAATAAACGGCAGACTGTTATTGGTGGTTACAGCGCGTATTCTATCGGTAGCCTCCTTTACGGATGCGTCGGGCAAACCTATAACTGAAATCTCGGGAAGTCCCCTCTCAAAATTACATTCCACGCTAACCTCAAAGCCGTCTATGCCCCATACGGCAACAGTATAAACAGTGTTTACCACAATTACACCTCCAAAGATAAGGATATTCAGTATATTATACAACATTTTTCAAAGCTTTGCAATAGCTGAAAACAAAAAATCGCCTCACACCGAGGTGTGAGGCGTTGTTTTTTATTCTTTAGTCGGCTTTCTTTGCCGTTACCATTTTGATAACGAAAAGAGTTGCAACCGTAAGCACTGCGCCTATAGGAAGCACAATCCACGCATTCTGAATAAATCCTGCAAGGATGTAGCATACGAAGGATATAGCAGCAACTGTGATAGCGTAAGGAAGCTGTGTTGAAACGTGCTGAACGTGTTCACACTGAGCGCCTGCCGACGACATAATGGTAGTATCTGAAATGGGTGAGCAGTGGTCACCACAAACTGCACCTGCAAGGCAAGCAGACATACCGATTGTAAGAAGCGTGGAGCCTTCGGGGAAGATAACGGTTACGATGGGAATGAGAATACCGAAGGTGCCCCATGAAGTACCCGTAGCAAATGCAAGAACACAAGCAACAAGGAAAATAACTGCAGGAAGGAAGATGCTGAGTGCCTCTGCATTGGAGGACATAAGGTTACCTACGTAGTACTTTGTACCGAGAAGACCGGTCATATTCTTAAGACCTGTTGCAAAGGTAAGAATAAGGATAGCAGGAACCATTGCGTTAAAGCCCTTGGGTATGCAGTCCATAGATTCCTTGAGGTCGATTATGCCACGACAGATAAAGAATACGATTGTGAAGATGAGAGCAATAAGACCACCCCAGGGAAGACCTACTGTCGCGTCCGTGTTAGCAAATGCATCAACGAAGCTTACGCCGTCAAGGATACCACCGTTATAAACGAGAGCAAATACGCAAACGGCAATAAGAACAACAATAGGAAGAACAAGGTCGATAACCTTACCCTTGGGACTTTCCTTTGCGTTAGCCTCTTCAACCAACGCTTCAAGGTCAGCCTTTGCGTTCATTTCAGCCTTCTTCATAGGACCGAAGTCAAACTTCATAAGAACGATTGCTATAACGAACACGAAGGTAAGAAGTGAATAGAAGTTAAAGGGTATTGCCTGGATAAACAGCTTGAGTCCCTCTCCCTCGGGAGCGTAGCTTGCAACTGCAGCTGCCCATGAGGAAATGGGGGCTATCATACAAATGGGAGCTGCCGTTGCGTCGATAAGATACGCAAGCTTTGCTCTTGAAACGTTATTCTTGTCTGTAACGGGACGCATTACCGAACCAACTGTGAGACAGTTGAAATAGTCGTCGATGAATATAAGTACGCCGAGAACGAAGGTAGCAAGGCTTGCGCCAACCTTTGTCTTAACGTGCTTCTTTGCCCAATTACCGAAAGCTGCCGAACCGCCTGCTCTGTTAATAAGAGCAACCATGATACCAAGCTCTACGAGGAATACGAAGATACCTGCAGTTCCTGAAACTGCCGAGATAAGTCCGTCGTTGATAATGGTATCAATTGTGCCTGTAACCGAGAAGTTTGCAGCAAGAATTCCTGCTACACCGATACCGATAAAGAGCGAGCTGTAAACTTCCTTTGTGATAAGAGCCAGAGCGATAGCGATAAAGGGAGGAATAAGCGCCCAATAAGTACCAACTACCTCACCTGCTCCACCACAGGTTTCACATTCCGTTCCGGCAACTGCGCAGTCGGGACAGTCAACCGTTCCCATAGCACCGCCTGTTACGTAAGCAACGACCAGGAGAGCTATGATTACAACTGCAGCAATAGCAAGAACTATCTTGTTTGTCTTTGCCATAGTTTTTTCTCCTTAAAAATAAAAAATGTCGTGGCACTATCTTCCACGACGAAAAGTCACAAAGGATAGCACTCCACATAAATGTGACAGTCGACTGCATATTCTACAAGCCAACCAACCCGAAAAACAGTAATAAGGACATTTTTCGGATTTCGGCAACGGCTCCTTTCGTTATCTGCTCCTTTGCATTTGTGATAACTAATAATAACCGTCGCGCCTCTACCACAAGTTAATAGTAACATTCCCCTGTCGATTTGTCAAGAAAAAGTTTACATTTTGTCAAAAAATCGGCTAACAGCCACTGTCACATCTCGCCTATCCTTACTTTCCTTTTAACTCAATCAAAAAACGGCAAGTTCATTTTGAATGCAAATTCTCGGTATAAAAAAAGTCCCACTAAAAAGTGGAACTTTATTTTTATTATTTAACGCTTCCGTCCGGATTGAATAATGGAAGTCTTTCCAGGTATATAATATCATCACGGTCAGCAGCGCTACCCTCGGCAAGAATAGCCATCTTTCCACAGATGATACCACCTGCCTTTTCTACGAGGGTTTCAATAGCCTTAAGAGATTCACCCGTTGATATTACGTCGTCAACGATAAGGACTCTCTTGCCCTTCATAAGATTAGCATCCTCCACGTCAAGATAAAGCTTCTGACTGCTTGCAGTGGTTATTGAATTAACCTCAACCTCGAACACACCCGTCATATAAAGCTTGGGCTTTTTGCGTGCCAGAAGGTATTTTGCATCAGCCTGTCTTGCCATTTCGTAAACAAGGGGTATGCCCTTTGCCTCTGCAGTAATTATGTAATCGTATTCGGGTGCCTTTTCAAGCAATGCCGATGCTGCGGCAACGGTAAGCTCGGTATCACCGAAAATAACGAATGCGCCTATATAAAGCTCGTCGTTTACTCTGCAAATGGGAAGCTTTCTGTCTACCCCTGCAATTTTTATGGGATAATAATTCAAAACACTCAACTCCTTTTCTATATTATACATCTTTCTTTTTCAAAAATCAACATCAAAGTAGAATTAAAACCAAAATTCCAAGAATTATTCTGTAAATACCAAACACCTTGAAGTCGTGCTTTTTTACGTAGCCGATAAGAAATTTTATTGCGATTATTGAAATCACGAATGCAGTTACCATGCCTACAGCAAGATATATAAATTCGGCAAGGGAGAAGTCAAAGCCGAATTTTACAAGCTTCAGGAGGCTTGCGCCTGCCATTACGGGCACGGCGAGATAGAAGGTGTATTCTGCAGCAACCGTTCTTGAAACGCCTATAAGCAATGCACCGATAATAGTTGCGCCCGAGCGCGAAACACCCGGGAACACTGCTGCAAGCACCTGAAATACACCGATTAGCAACGCAGTATTCAGAGTTATTTCGGAAATAGAATTAATTTTCGGTATCTTCCTGTTTAACGTCTCAATAAGTATAAAGAAAACTCCAAATACTATAAGGGCTATTGACACCGACGTTGCGTTGTAGAACAATCTGTCGAATACGTCCTCGAAAAGTATGCCTATTATAGCTGCAGGCACGCAGGAAACGAGAATTTTTATCCAAAGTCCGAAAATATCCTTTTTTATAAAGGATTCGCCTTTTTTAAAGGAAAATGGAAACAGCTTGCTCCAATAAATCATTACAACGGCAAGTATTGCGCCAAGCTGAATGACCACGAGGAAAAGGTCGTAGAAGCTTTCGGAAAATCCAAGAGTGAAAAACTCGTTGAAGAGTATCATATGCCCCGTACTGCTGACGGGAAGCCATTCGGTGATACCCTCAATTATTCCTACGATAAAGGTTAAAATCAAATCTGTAAAGTTCATATCATTTA
Source organism: Clostridia bacterium (assembly GCA_017520825.1). GTDB lineage: Bacteria > Bacillota > Clostridia > Oscillospirales > SIG627 > RGIG6353. The sequence goes on from JAFXEX010000002.1 coordinate 71,660, forward strand.
CCTCCGTTTTTTAATGATATCATATATTTATGCTTTTGTCAAAAAAACTTGACGGCAAAAATCAAATGTTATATAATAATCGGTAAGGGAGGGATTATTACGGAAAGAAAGCTGTTTCACAAAAAAGATATAGTCGTACTTGCCCTTCTTTTATGTCTTGCTCTCCTGTTCTATTTTACTGCAACCCGTGAAAAAGGAGAAAGGGCTGAAATATGGATAAACGGAGATTTATACAAGAGCTTTGAGCTGAAAGAGCCCTTTGAAATAAAGCTGGATAACGGTGCAACGATAAAAGGTGACGGAGAAAGTGCATATTTTGAACACTCCGACTGTCCCGACAAGGTTTGCGTAAACACGGGCAGGCTGTCGGTGTCGGGAGAATGGGCGGCGTGTCTGCCCAACGAAACTGTGCTGAAAATATCGAAGGGCAACGGCGACGTTGATACGGTGAGCTGATGAAAAACACAAAGCAACTCACGCTCACTGCCCTGTTATGTGCCGTGGCATTGGTACTGTCCTTTATAGAGGGAAGCTTCGTTTTTATTCCTCAATGCCCCGGAGTAAAGGTGGGACTGTCCAACGTAGCAGTTATGTTTGCGCTATTTTTTATAGGCAAAAAAACAGCCTTCTCCATAAGTCTGCTGAAATCCCTTTTTGCCCTTCTCACAAGAGGCGCTATGGCAGGACTGTTAAGTCTTTCGGGTGGTATTGCCTCAATTTGCGTGATGATTATTCTGTCCTGCGTCTTCAAGGGTGTGTCCGTCGCATGTATCAGTGTGTTTGCTGCACTCACCCATAATCTTGCGCAGTTTGCAGTAATCAGTATCGTCTATGCCCCCACGTCAATGCTCCCCTATCTTCCGTTACTGATTGTGTCGGGTACCGTCTTTGGTGTGGCAAACGCAATCTTTCTTCACGCCGTAAGACCTGCGCTATCAAAGTTTAACAGCAACAGAGGAAGCAAATGAAAAAAATATTATTTATCATACCCTTGTTTTTAAGCCTTGCCCTTGTTTCATGCTCACCAACAAGATACAACACTCAACTTTTCGGATATTTTGATACCGTTGTATCGGTTGACGGATACTTTGAGTCAAAGGGTGAATTTGAACGGGCTTGTGAGCTTGTGAAAGAGACCTTGAAGGAATACGACGCTATATTCGACATATACACCGACGGCGAGCTGAAGCATCTGAACGATACAAAAAAAGCCGAGGTAAGTCTCGAGCTGGCAAATGCCATTGCCTTCGGAATAAAGGCAGAAAAGGCAACGAAGGGTTACTGTAATATCGCAATGGGCTCGGTACTGTCTCTGTGGCACCAAGCGAGAGAGGCTGACGTGCCCTATCTGCCAGACAGAGCAAAGCTTGAAGAAGCTGCAAGGCACACGGATGTTTCCGGCCTTTCCTATAGTGCCTACAACGCTGACAAAATAGAAATAACTCTGACGGACAAAGAAACGTCGTTGGATATGGGTGCAATAGCAAAGGGCATTGTATCGGACGTTTTAAGAGAACGGCTGGTTGATGCAGGCTTTGACAATATGTACGTCAATATGGGTGGCAACGTTGTGACAATCGGCAACAAGGACGGCGAGGGGTGGAACGTAGGAATTCAGGACCCTGCCAACGAAGCAGGCATCGTTGAAGCCGTAAAGGTAACCGACTCCTGCCTTGTGACGAGTGGCTCCTATCAAAGATATTTTGAATATGACGGAAAGCGTTATCATCATATTATCTCACCCGACACTCTTTATCCCTCCGACAAGTATTTGTCGGTATCGGTGCTTTACGAAAACGGCGCGTGGGCTGACGCCTTATCCACGGCTTTGTTTAATATGGATGTTGATGAGGGCAAGGCTGTGCTTGAGCAGTTTGACAATATAGGCGTTATGTGGATAACCACCGACAACGAATATATTTACTACGGTACTTTAGAATAAAACGGGAAGGCTCTTTTTGAGCCTTCCTGATTTGTTTTAGATATTCAGATTTATTATATCCCCTGCGCCCATTATAATCAGCAAGTCGTCTTCCCTGAGCGTCCTTCTGACGTAGTCTGCAATTTCCTCAAAGCCTCCTACGTACTTTCCGTTTTCAACGGCGTCGGCAAGGTTCTTGGACGAAATGCCGTAGGTATTCTTTTCCCTTGCCGCATAAATATCGGCAAAAATTACCTCGTAGCAATCCTTAAAGGAGGCTGCAAAAGCGTGAAACAGGTCGTGCGTGCGTGAATAGGTGTGAGGCTGATAAACAACGAATACACGGCTTTTTTCAAGGAGTCTTGCCGTTGAAAGAGTTGCCCTTATTTCATCGGGGTGATGAGCGTAATCATCAAATATCTGGGCTCCGTTATATTCGCCTCTGTATTGAAAGCGCCGTCCCACACCTCTGAAGGCTTCAAGTCCCCTCTTTATACTGTCTGCGTCAATCCCCGAAAGGTAGGAAGCGCCAATTGCCGCAAGGGCGTTGCTCACCTGAAATTCTCCGGGTACGGAAAGCTTAATATGTGCAAGGAGCTTTTGGTTAACGTATGCATCAAATTCTGCAAAGCCCTTTACAAGCTTAATATTCTTGGCAAAGAAGTCTGCGTTTTCATCCTTTACCGAATAGTAAAACGCCTCGCCTCCGTATTTTTGGGATGACTCAACTGCGTTTTCATTATCGGCGCATACAACTGCCATATCCGAAATACTCATAAATTCCGTATAAGAGTGCTTCATCTGGTCAAGACTTAAAAAGTAATCGGTATGGTCAAGCTCAACGTTTAAAACTACGGATATGGTAGGAGCGAAGGAAAGAAAGGAGTCTTTATATTCGCAGGCTTCAAAAATGAAAGAGCTCTTGCCACCGATTTTCAAGCCCGAATTGATAGACGGCAGGTCTGCCCCTATCATAATGGTTGGGTCGGTATTTGCCGCCAAATGTATTTCGGAAATCATACCCGTTGTGGTAGACTTTCCGTGTGTTCCCGAAACGCCTATTCTCGTCTTATAGCATTTCATCAGCTCGCCCAGAAAGGGAGCTCGTACAACGCACGGAATATTCTTTTTCTTTGCAAGCGTAATAATTGGGTTATCCTCTTTTATCGCAGCAGTATAGACTACAAGCCCTACCTCCGATAAGGACGGTATTTCGTCACCGTATACTACCTTTATTCCCTGACCTTCGACAAGGTCCGTATACTTACCGTGACGCTCGTCGTAGCCCGAAACTCTGTAGCCCATATCCAGAAGTAAAAGAGCGATAGAAGACATACTTACGCCACCGATACCGAGAATAAGACAAACCTTATCCGAAATTTGGGCGTCATAGCAGAATTTACTTTTTGTTAACATCTTCGCACCTTCCATGTAATAATATGTATATAAAATCAAACTATGCTTTTTAGGAGTAAAAATACAACCGAAAAGGAGTCAATTATGCAAATTACAGACATCAAAATCAGAAAAACCTTTGAAGAAGGACCTCTCAAAGCAGTTGTATCTCTTACTTTCGACGCTCAGCTTGCAGTACACGACATCAAGGTAATTTACGCTAATGACAGATACTTCATTGTAATGCCCAGTCGTAAAAACGGAGATGGAACTTACCGTGACATCGCTCATCCCATAAATGCGGAATTCAGAGTGATGGTAGAAGAAGCAGTTCTCGCAGCATATCAGGAAGAGCTTGCAAAAGCAGAGTAAGGCTTCTTACGAAAATTCATTAGAACAAAAAGGAGAGCGTGTAGCTCTCCTTTTGTTTTATTCCTTTGGAGAACGGCTAATATATTTTAACACCATTTCTCCAAAATGTCTATACCTTAATTCAGTAATTATATTTTTTCCCTTTGACTGCAAGGAAAAGGAGCGTCATCATTACTGTCATAATTTCGGCTGCTACAACAGACAGCCATATTCCGTCAAGCTCCCATATGAGAGGAAAGACTATAATTGCAATAATCTGAAACAAAAGAGTCCTCAGAAAAGAGATAAGAGCCGAGGTCAAGCCGTCGTTGAGGGCTGTGAAAAAGGCTGATCCGAATATAGCAATTCCCGAAAACAAAAACGAAAATGAATAAATCAAAAAGCCTCTTACCGTTATTTCAAAAAGCTCTCGGTCGTATTCAACGAATATAGCAGAAAGTGGCTTTGCCAAAAGCTCTGCAAATATAAACATTGCCACCGAGGAAATGAGAATAATAACAAAGCTCCTTTTTAAAAGTCCTTTAAGCTCACCGTTGTTTTTTGCTCCGAAATGAAAGCTGACCACAGGCGCAATTCCCGTGGAAAAGCCGATGAAAATTGCAAGGAATATCATATTTACGTACATTATGACGCCGTATGCAGCTACTCCGTTTTCACCCGCGTATTTCAAAAGCTGAACGTTGTAAAGCATACCCACCAGGGACATTGAAATGTTACTCATAAGCTCTGACGAGCCGTTTACACAGGCACGGGTAAGCGCCCTTGAGTCAAATCCTGCTTTCACAAAACGTAAAAGGCTGGTGTTCGGTCTTGAAAAATACACGAGTGGTATAACGCCACTGAGTACCTGGCTCAATGCAGTAGCAGCTGAAGCACCTGCTATCCCCCATCTGAACACTGCCATAAACAATGCGTCAAGAATCATATTGGTTATTCCCGACGCCAAGGTGACGTAAAGTCCCATTTGTGGTTTTTCGGCAACTATAAAGAAGCTTTGAAATTCAAATTGAAGAATAAAAAACGGAAGGGCACAAAGAATTATTCTACCGTATAGCACTGCATCGTCAAGCATCTGTCCTTCTGCTCCCAAAAGCTCTGCCAGAGGTCTTAAAAAAATAAAGCTTACAACGGCAAGGACAATTCCCAATACGATAGAAACGTATACGAAAAAAGAAAACAAACGGTTTGCTTTTTCGTTTTTACCCTCTCCAAGCGTTTTGGCAATAAGAGCACCACCACCCGTGCCGAACATAAAGCCGAGAGTTCCAAGTATCATAAGAACGGGCATTATGAAATTAACGGCGGCAAAGGGTGTCTTCCCTACAAAGTTGGAAACGAAAAAGCCGTCCACCACTCCGTATATAGAGGTAAAAACCATCATAGCTATTGACGGCAGGGTAAAGAGTATCATTTTTTTGTAATCGAAGTGTTCCGAAAGCTTTATATTCATACCATAATCCTTTAAGTATTCATTATGCCGAATTATAGCTCATACTTAACGAAAAGTCAAGTACAAAGGAACAAGCAAGCTCCGTAAAGCTTGCTTGTTTTTATTACGCTTGTTCTTCAACAACAGGCTCTTCCTTTTTTGCACCGGGGTGAACGCTTGACGACCAGATAATGTGTCTGGGACAAACATCAAAGCATTTTCCACAATTGGTGCAGAGAGAATAGTCAATTCTCGCAAGATTGTCTACCACCTTGATAGCGCCCGTAGGACAGCCCTTTTCACAAAGCTTACATCCTATACAACCGATTTCACACCATTTTTTAGTGGAAGCTCCCTTTTCGGTACACTTACAGCCTACCCAATATTCAGCTTCAAAGGGGATAAGACTTATAAGTCCCTTTGGGCAGGCAGAAACGCAAGCACCACAAGCCTGACATTTGTGATAATCAACTGCTGCAACACCGTTTATTACAGTGAGCGCTCCGAATTTGCAGGCTTCAACGCACGTACCGAAGCCCATACAACCGTTGGGGCAGAGCTTGTGACCACCTGCAAGCTTCGTTGCAGCTATGCAGTCGTGCACTCCCTCATACTCATATTTGTGCTTTGCAAGGTCAGACGTGCCACTACACATTACCTGCGCACGCATACGAACCTGCTTTTCAGCTTCAATTCCCATTATTCCGGCAATTTTCTTAATTGCTTCGGGACTTGCAACGGCGCACTTTGAAGGGTTCGCCTCCCCTTTTACGATAGCGTCAGCCATTGCTGCACAGCCTGCGTATCCACAGCCACCACAGTTTGCCGACGGAAGTGCATCCGTAATTTCCTCGATACGAGGGTCTTCCTTTACCTTCAAAAATTTTGCAGCAAAGGAAAGGGCTATTCCCAGCGCGCCACTGATAACCAAAAACCAAACGGCTGCGAGAATTATATTTCCTATATATTCACTCATTGTTTTTCCCTCCCTTTATAAGCTGATTCCCGAAAAGCCCGAGAATGCCATAGCGATAAGTCCTGCCGATACCAGCAATATGGGCAAGCCCTTAAAGGCTTCGGGAGGATTGGAAAATCTGAGTCTTTCTCTTACTCCTGCAAAGACCAGAAGCGCCACAGTAAAGCCAATTGCCGCCGAAAGCCCGAAAACAACCGATTCTACAAAGCTGAAGCCGTTCTGAATATTGAGGAGAGCTGCACCGAGTACGGCACAGTTAGTTGTAATAAGAGGGAGATATATACCAAGTGCCTGATAGAGAGACGGAACAAACTTTTTCAGGAACATCTCAATTATCTGCACAAGGGCTGCGATAATCAGGATAAATGCGATTGTTTTTATGTATTCAAGTCCCGAGGGAACGAGAATAAATTTGTATACCAGCCATGTCAGAGCAGAGGAAATGGTCATAACGAACATTACTGCAAAGCCCATACCTGCTGCTGTTGACGGTTTTTCTGAAACTCCAAGAAAAGGACATATACCAAGGAAGCGAGAGAAGATGAAGTTTTCAGTAATAATTGCCGCAAAGGCGATAAGAAGTATTTCTTTCATATTACTCTACCTCCTTTTTCTCGGCACGTTTCTTTATAACTGAAAGAATTTTGTTCATTCCCGCAATAACGAGGGCGAGAGTAAAGAATGCGCCTGCCGACATTACGAACATAAGTGACGGCTCAAAGGATTCGGGCGTTACCTTGTAACCCATAAGCGTTCCCGAGCCGAGAACCTCACGGATAGCAGATACAACCACCAAAGCCAGAGTAAATCCTGCTCCCATTGACAGTCCGTCAAGCACTGCGAGGGCAGGCTTATTTTTGGAAGCAAAGGATTCTGCACGGGAAAGAATTATACAGTTTACAACTATCAGAGGGATGAAAACGCCCAGAGATTTATTGATTTCGGGCAGAAAAGCCTTTATGAGAAGCTCTACTGCCGTAACGAAGCCTGAAATAACAACGATGTAAGAAGCAATTCTCACTTCCTTGGGAATAAAGTTTCTGAGAAGCGAGATGAAAAGGTTGGAGCAGACCAGCACTGCCGTAGTGGAAAGTCCCATTGCCACGCCGTTTGAAACCGAAGTGGTTACTGCCAGAGTAGCACAAGTACCGAGAAGCTGAACGAGGATCGGGTTTTTATCAAATAAACCGTCGGTTATTATCTTTTTTGTTTCCTTCGACATTTATTTCCCCTCCTTCAGAATTACTTCAACGGTATTTACCGCACTCTTTATACCCTGTCTGACTGCCTTTGAGCTTATGGTAGCTCCCGTTATGGTGTCAACGCCGTCAATTTCGCCAAGTGACAAGCCTCCGTATTTTTCAAGGTTGGTCTTGTCGGTAGCCTTAGTGCCTACGCCCGGGGTTTCAGACGCCGACAACAACGCCACGTTTACTACCTTGGCTTCCGTGTCGGTTCCGACGATAAGACCTATTTCACCCTTAAAGCCTATGGGAGCTATGTCGGCGTAGTAGCCGATTATCTTTCCGTCGGCATCAAGAACCCATCCTGCGTCGCTAACGCTTGCGTCAAAAAGAGAGGAGTCAGCCGACTCAAAGGAAGCGCACTCAGGAAATATTCCTTTGATTGCGTTTTCCTTTTCTATAATGGTATTCAAAACTATTCTTTCTGCAGTTACTGAATTGACGAAAGCTAAAATCAAGGCAATTATAACGCTGATAACAGTCAGAGGAAGGGCCGGCTTTAAAAATTTAAGCTTTTGCATTTCTTATTCCTCCGAATTTTCTGGGTTTTGTTGCTCGGTCAAGGTACCAAACGAAAAGGTTCATAATAAGTATCGCAAAGGATACGCCCTCGGGATAACCACCGAAGAATCTGATGAACACGGTAAGGGCACCACAACCGATTCCGTAAATTAAACGTCCTTTTGCCGTGACGGGAGAGGTAACGTAGTCGGTTGCCATAAACACGGCGCCAAGCATTACGCCTCCACTGAACAGCTCAGCCATCATAAAGCTGAGATTGCTTACTCCATCGGGAGCAAAGGCAAAGGTGAGAAGGGCAACAGTAGCAATGAAAGCCACGGGGATTTGCCAGGTAATAACCTTTCTCACAAGAAGGTATATACCCCCTGCAAGAATGAGCATAGCAGAAACCTCACCGATACAACCTGCCATATTTCCGATAAAGAGGTCGAATATATCCTCTGAGGGAAGAGCACCGTTTTTAAGCTCGGTAAGAGTTGTTGCCGAAGAAACGGCGTCTATCTTACCAAAGGCTGAAAGCCTTTCAAGAGGTGCGCTGTAGGTGGTCATATGTGAGGGCCACGAGCCAAACAAAAATGCTCTTGCTGCAAGAACGGGGTTCATGAAATTCTTGCCAAGTCCACCGAAAAGTCCCTTTACCACTACCATTGCGAAAAATGCGCCGATAACGGGTATCCAAAGGGGAATGGTGGCAGGAAGATTGAACGCCAGAAGCATACCACTTACTACTGCCGACAAATCGCCGACAGGTATTTTCTTTTTAAGTATGAGATTAAACAGCGCCTCAAAAACAACGCAGGACACTATGGATACGGCAGTAATCGTAAGTACTCTTAAGCCGAACACGTATGCGCCCCATATGAGCAGGGGTATCATTGCAAGAATTACGTCGCTCATAAGAACTCTCGTCGTATCCTCGTGTCTGATATGAGGTGAGGCAGAAACCTTTAAAAGTCCCATTGATTTATATCCTTTCTGAATTTACTTTCTAAGCTTTCCCTTCGCCGTTCTGATGTACTGGACGATAGGAACGTTTCCGGGGCATTGATAGGTGCAGCATCCACATTCAACGCAGCTTAACACGTCGAACTCACGGCAAGACTCCCAATCTCCCTGCTTTGCAAAGGATGCAAGGTAGAGAGGCATAAGGTGCATGGGACAAGAGCCAACGCATTTTCCACAATGAATGCAGTTTTCAGAAGGCTGAGTCTTATTTTTCTTGCCGAAGCAGAGAATTGAAGCCGTACCCTTAATGACGGGGGCAGTCTCATCCCATTGAGCCATACCCATCATAGGACCGCCACTTATTATTTTTTCTATCTCACCGGTATAACCACCACAGTAGGATATTATATCTGAAATTGACGTACCGAGAGGAACTATCAGATTTTTGGGCTGAGCAACGCAGTCGCCCGTTACGGTCATCACTCTGTCTACCAGAGGAATTCCGTCGTGGAAGGCTCTCCAGATGGCAGCCGAGGTTTCGGCGTTGAGAACTATTCTTCCAACGTCAGCAGGAAGCTTACCCGTGGGTATTTCAATTTTATCGATAGCGTAAATAAGCTGACGCTCGTCACCCTGGGGATATTTGGTTTTGAGTACCTTTATGTCGATACCGTTCTCGTTACCAACCTTCTCCTGCATTACCTTTATTGCATCCTTTTTGTTGTCCTCGATTGCAATATGACAGGCTTTAAGGTCAAGCGCCTTCATAACCACCTTTACGCCGTTGATAATATCCTCGGGCTTTTCAAGCATAAGACGGTGGTTTGCCGTTATGTAAGGCTCACATTCGCAACAGTTGATAATAAGCTTTTCACCCTTGCCCTTGGCAGAGGCTACCTTAAAATGAGTCGGGAAGGTAGCGCCACCCAATCCGGCTATACCTGCTGATTTAATTATTTCAACAATCTCGTCGAAGGTAGATTCCTCAAGAGATTTGGAGTTAGGCTTTATTTCGGGAAGCAATTCCGATTTGAAGTCGTTTTCGATTACCACGTGAGTAACCTTTTGTCCAAACGCACCAACTCTGTCCTCGATACCGATGACAGTACCTGATATACTTGAATGGACGGGACAGGTAAGTCCCCCCTGCCCTTCTCCCACAGTCTGACCCTTATAAACGTAGTCACCTTTTTTAACCGTGGGTATGCAAGGCGCGCCTATGTGCTGTGACATTGCAATGGCTACCGTTGCAGGTTCTGGCATTACTTCAATCGGGGATTTTGCCGTTATCTTATTCTCCTCGGGGTGAAGTCCGCCTTTGAAAGTTAATGACAATTTTATCACACTCCTTTGCATTCGCGTATATTTTACCACTTTTCCGAGGATATTGCAACACCAAAATTCAATGTTTTTCAATTTTTTCAAATTTTATTAAAGGTCTGTTTCCCTTGATAATTTTTTAACAAAGTTTTTCTCGAAAAAATACCTTATTTTTAGGCATAAAACCGTTTTGTTAAAAAATGCGTATCTCGAATAAAATTTGTCGCAAAACCGTAAAATTTTTTAATTTTTTTCGACGGTCAAAATTATTGCAAAAATGAATATATATGCACAAATGGTATAAATATTCGTTGAATTAATGTACAAAAGTACATAATTTTTTTCAGTAGTTTGGGTAATAATGAATAAATTTTTTATTTTTTTAAAAAAAGGTTGATTTTTATACAAAATGATGTATAATTTTGTTGTCAGAAAATAAATTTTAAGGAGAATGACAAAAATGAAAAAGTTTCTTTCAATTATGCTCGTGCTCTCCATGCTTGTAATGTGCTTTGCTCTTACAGCCTGCACAGAGAAGGACGAAATCGGTGGTGCTGACGATAAAACAGGCATCGAGGTAGGAACACCCAACAATGCTCAGGACGAAACTCCTGAAGAACCCACAGAAAAAGAAGTTATCAAGATGGCTACCAACGCTTACTTCAAGCCTTATGAATATTATGAAGGCGACAAGATAGTAGGTATTGATGCTGAAATCGCAGCAGCTATTGCAGAAGAGCTTGGTATGGAGCTTGTTATCGAGGATATGGAATTCGATACCATCATCACTGCTGTTAAGGGTGGTTCTGTTGACTTCGGTATGGCAGGTATGACCGTTACTGAAGACAGACTTCTCGAAATCAACTTCACAAACAGCTACGCATCAGGCGTACAGTCAATCATCGTTAAGGAAGATTCACCCATCACAACGGTTGACGACCTTTACGCTGAGGGCGCTGCTTACAAGGTAGGCGTTCAGCAGGGTACAACCGGTGACATCTACTCAACAGACGACTTCGGCGCTGACAACGTAGTTCCCTACAACAACGGTAACAATGCAGTTCTTGCACTTGTTGGCGGTTCAGTTGACTGCGTTATCATCGACAACGAGCCTGCAAAGGCACTTGTAGCAGCTAACGAAGGTCTCAAGATTCTTGACACCTCTTACGCTGACGAGGACTACGCAATCTGCGTTGCAAAGGAAAACACCGAGCTTCTTGAAAAGCTTAACAACGCTATCCTTACTCTCACTGCCAACGGCAAGATTGACGAGATTGTTGCTAAGTACATCAAGTAATTCTACGCGAAAAATATTATACTAATGCAAGAAAATAGGATAGTTTCGGCTTTCCTATTTTTTTGTACCTGAAAGGCATACAATGATTAAGAACAAAAACTTACGGCTCCTTGCCGTTATAGGTGTTTTAATAGTTGTCTGTGCGATAGCTCTTGGGATTGCAGTTGCAGTTGGAAACAGCAACAACACTGTAAAGCAGGAGCTTACCGTAGAGGATGCACAGAAAATGATAGACGGTGAGCTTGACAGACTGCCAGCAACCACTGCTCTTTGCGCAAAATATCTCCGACAGAACACCTCTGTGACGGTAAATAGCCTTGAATACGGAAACCAAAAAAATATAACACTCTCCTGTACATATAAAACCCTTGACATTTATTCCGTAATAAGCCAAAACGTCAATGATTTTTTGAATATTGACACAAACGATTCAAAAACAGGAACCAAGAAAAACGCTACCAAGATACAGCTTGAAATCTACCAAAAGCTTCAGCCCCTTCTTGAAAAGGCTGAGGTGCTTGAAGGCGAGATGGAAATCGAGCTTTACGAAATGGAAGGAAAAGGGCTGACGGTATATCTTGAGGACGGTACCGTAAACACCTTCTTCGGTGGAATAATTGACGCCGAGGAGCTTGTGAATAGCGTTAACTCCATTAAGGTGGGCGATGAGGAGATTGACATTAGTAACCGTAACTCTCTCAGACGTGGACTCGTACAGTGCTTTGACCTTATAAACTACGATTCTGCAAAGCCCGACACGTCCATTCCCGTTATCAAGACGTTAAACAAGCTTAAAACCGATTTTCACCGTAACTTTATAGAGGACAGCAGATGGAAGTATCTTGCAAGAGGCTTGGGCACTACCCTTTCCATAACGGCTCTTTCTCTCGTTCTCGGTCTTGTTATCGGCTTTATCGTAGCTATTATCAGATGCACCTTTGCAAAGACGGGAAAGCTTGAGCTTCTTGACAAAATATGCAGTCTCTACCTTTCTATTATGAGAGGTACTCCCGTAATGATACAGCTGTTGATAATCTATTTCGTTCTTCTCTTGCCTCTCGGCATTGAGAAGTTCACTGCAGCAGTGCTTTGCTTCGGTATAAATTCCGGAGCGTACGTTGCAGAAATAGTGCGTGGTGGTATTATGTCGGTTGACAACGGTCAGATGGAGGCAGGAAGAAGCCTTGGCTTCAATTACGTTGCTACAATGTGGTTCATAGTTGTTCCCCAGGCAATAAAGGCAGTTCTTCCGGCACTTGCAAACGAGTTTATCGCACTTCTCAAGGAAACCTCCGTTGCCTTCTATATAGGCGTTGCCGACCTTACGCAGGGTGGCTTGAAGATACGCTCCATAACCTACAGTAACTTTATGCCCCTTATAGCCATAGGACTTATATACCTTGTGCTTGTGCTTGGTCTGTCCTATCTTGTTTCTCTGCTTGAAAGGAGGCTGAACAGAAGTGATAGAAGTTAAAAACCTTTATAAAAGCTTTGGTAAGAACGAAGAAATCAAGGTTCTTAAGGGAATTGACATAAAAATTGAAAAAGGTGAAAAAGTAGTAGTAATCGGACCCTCGGGTGGAGGTAAAAGCACCTTCCTCAGATGTCTGAATATGCTTGAGGTTCCCACCTCGGGAGAAATATGGTTTGAGGGCAAGCTTGTGGACCCAAAGAAGCGTGAAATCAACAAGCTTCGTCAAAAAATGGGAATGGTATTTCAACACTTCAACCTCTTCCCTCACCTGACCATACTTGACAATATCACCATTGCCCCCATAAAGCTGGGCCTTATGAACAAAAAGGATGCAGAGCAGCGTGCAAGACAGCTTCTTGAAAGAATAGGGCTTTCCGACAAGGCGTCGGCTTATCCCTCTCAGCTTTCGGGTGGCCAGAAGCAAAGAATAGCCATTGTCCGTGCCCTTGCTATGAATCCCGACGTGCTTCTTTTTGACGAGCCCACCTCTGCCCTTGACCCGGAAATGGTAGGAGAGGTATTGGAGCTTATGAAGGAGCTTGCAAACGAGGGAATGACAATGGTTGTGGTAACTCACGAAATGGGCTTTGCAAAAGAGGTTGGCTCACGCATTCTCTTTATTGACGACGGAAAGATTGCAGAGGAGGCTCCCCCCGAGGAATTCTTCTCAGCTCCCAAAAATCCAAGACTCAAAGATTTCCTTTCAAAAGTGTTATAATATAGTAGGAGAAAATATGGGATTGCTATCTCGTTTGTTTGAGCCCAAGCCGGGCAGTAAAAGATACAAGCTTATGATGGCTGAAAAATTCAATAATCTGATTATTGAATCGGTCACCGAAAGAATTGATAACGAAGAAATACTGGTTGGCAAAAGCGGTTCAATTTCAATCAAAGACAAAACCTTTATCATCTGCTGTGAAGGAAAGGTGGTTTTCCACGGCAACGCCGAGGAAATAACGGTTTCGGAGCTTATGAGCCGAAACGGTATAATAATCTCAGGCTTTGATGAGGAAAAAGGAGAGGTTCGCACGGTGGTTGCGCACTTCTCGTACTACAGAAAATTGGAGAACGGTTAAAATGGAAAAGCTGAACTATGAGCTTCTGGAATTCATTCACTCCTCCCCCACTGCGTTTCACGCTGTAAATAATGCAAGAATACGTCTTGTGGAGGACGGATACACCGAGCTTTTTGAGTCGGACGGCTGGCTGCTTGAAAACGGAGGAAGATATTTCGTAAGGCGTGGCGATTCTTCTCTGATCGCCTTCAGAATACCCGACGACGATTTCGACGGATACCAAATAGTTGCCTCTCATACAGACAGTCCCTGCTTTAAGCTTAAGCCGTCGTTTGAAATGACGGATAAGGGCTATTTGCGAATTTCGGCCGACAAATACGGTGGCGCCGTTCTTTCCAGCTGGCTTGACAGACCGTTGTCCGTGGCTGGAAGAATATTCGTAAAGGAAAACTCAAAAATAGTTTCAAGGCTTGTGGATAGCAAGGACTGCACGGCGCTTATCCCCTCTCTTGCCCCACACTTAAAAGCCGATAAGGACACACCCCTTTCACCCTCCTTGGATATGTACGCGCTTCTCGGTGAAGCTAAGGACGATGGGACTCTTATAAAACAGCTTGCCACGTCGGCAGGCGTTGACCCTGAGAGCATCGTGTCACACGACTTATATCTTGTGAACAGACAGAAGGGCTACGTATGGGGAGAGAACAACTCCTTCGTTTCTTCCCCGAGACTTGACGACCTTCAATGCGTATTTGCTTCTCTCAAGGGATTTCTTCTCTCCTCCGACGAGGCAAACGTACCCGTTTTTGCAATCTTTGACAGAGAGGAAGTAGGAAGTGAATCGGCAAACGGAGGAGCGTCTACCTTTCTCCCCGAGGTGCTTGAACGCATAAGCTTTGCTATGGGCAAGTCCCGTGCTCAGCATTTTACGCTTCTTGCCAACACCTTCTTTATTTCGGCAGACAACGCTCACGCCGTTCATCCAAATCACCCTGAAGCGACAGACCCCCACAATAAGGGATATCTTAACTCAGGCATTGCCATTAAGCACAACGCAATGGGAAGATACGTAACCGATGCTGAAAGCTCGGCTATTATAAAAGCAATTTGCAAGAGCGCCGACCTTCCCTGCTTTGATTATACCAATCCAACGGGTATACAGGGTGGCTCTACTCTGGGTCACATAATGCAGACTCAGTTGTCGGTGGCAGGCGCAGACGTAGGTCTTCCTCAGCTTGCAATGCATTCCTCCTATGAGACGGCAGGCGCGAGGGATACCGAATATGCATTCCGCTTTTTCTCAGCCTTTTTCGGCTCTCACATCTACAAAATAGGTAATTGCTTCTCAATAGAATAAAAGTTTTTTCAAGCTCTCTCCAATTCTTTGTGAGAGAGCGCTTTTTTATATGTAAAAGGAACAATTTTTATGTTTTTTTAAAAAATTCTTTTAAAATATAAAATTTAATTGCAATTTAATAAATATTTATTAAAATTTACATGCTATTATATAGCCACACACCCGAAGGAGGTAAATTTTATGTTGGAAAAAGACATTGAAAACGTAAACGGCTCTCTTACCGATGAATCGGTAACGGAACCTGTCAATAATGAAAGCGTTGCTGAAGAAACGGTAGAGCCTGAAGCAGAAGCAGTTGAAGAAGCGACTGCAGAGCCTGAGGCAGAGGCTATTGTCACAGAGGAAACAGAAGAAGTATCCCACGTTGACGCCGAATACACACAACCGTCGGTGGAAAGCAGCTACGGTGGATTTTCACAAAAGTGGAATTACGAAAGATACGAAAGCAAAGCAAAAAACAAAGGCAGAGGTCTGAAGATTTTTGCAGTTGCAATGTCGTTTTTGTTTGTTGCAACCCTTTCTGCGTTTCTGACCTATTACGCAATCGATCAAAAATCCGGAAACGACGCCGTATACGGAGGTGGCGCAGGTAAGCCCTCGTCACCCGTATCAAACCTCCCCGTAACCGAAAAGATAACAAACTCTGCAGTTACGTTTTACCCAGAGGTTTCGGGTCAATACACCGGCGAAGAGCTTTCAAGTCAGGAAATAATTGCTTTGGCTACTCCCAGCGTCGTAGGTATAAAGACCATGGTGGAGCAATACTATTCCTTCTACGGCACACAGACATATGAAGGAGTGGGCTCGGGCTTTATCATTACCGAGGACGGATATATCGTCACGAATTATCACGTTATTGAAGACGCTGCAAGCATTAAGGTAATTCTCGAAAACGGAACTGAGTACGATGCAGAAACTGTAGGCTTCGACGAGCTTTCAGACGTAGCCGTTCTGAAAATAGACGGGCAAAACCTTCCGGCACTTGTTATAGGTAACTCTGATGCAGTTGTAGCAGGAGATACGGTTATTGCTATCGGTTGTCCTTCGGGAATCGACCTTGCAGGAACCTCCACTCGCGGTATGGTGTCTATGGTAAACCGTGAAATTTCAATTACAGATTATTACGGACGAGTTCAGAAAATAATGAGCGTTATACAGACAGACGCTGCCATTAACCCCGGTAACTCGGGTGGTCCCCTTCTCAATTCACGTGGTGAGGTTATAGGCATTAATACGCTCAAGCTCTCCTCCACAAGCTACGAGGGTATCGGCTTTGCACTTCCTATCAACGGCGTTATGAAGCTCGTTGACCAGATTTGTGAAAACGGAGCAGTTGTAGAGCGTCCTACCGATAGCTTTGTAACAGGTAAGGCAGCGCTGGGTATAACCTACAGAGAAATCACAGCTGCAGAGTCAAGAGAGTACCGACTTCCCCAGGGCGTCCTGGTAGTTCTTCTTTCACAGGGTGGCGCTGCTCAGCAGGGTGGTATGAAGAGTGGTGACGTAATCGTTGCCTTTGACGGTAATGATATTACCACCAAGGATGAGCTTATACAGCTTATTGATACCAAAAAGCCCGGAGATACCGTAGTAATCAAGGTTTACAGAGACGGAGATTATAAGGAGCTTGATATAACTCTTACGGAATCGTCAAGATAATCATTATATAAAAAACGACTTGTTCAAACAAGTCGTTTTTTGTTTGAGGCTCAAGCCCTCTCTTCTATCGTAGCAAAATATAAAGCCTATCATCAAGCCGTAGGAAGATTTATACACGGCTTTGCCGTGATGATATACAGCCCACAGGTCTGATGAAATACACGCTAAAGCGTGATAATATACCAAGCCTGCGGCTTGGATAAACAAAAAAGGAACACCCTTCGGTGTTCCTTTTTGTTTGGTGGGGACTACAGGGCTCGAACCTGTGACCCTCTGCTTGTAAGGCAGATGCTCTCCCAGCTGAGCTAAACCCCCAACGCTGTCTATATTAACATATAACAGCGTTTTTGTCAAGCGTTTTTTGAAAAAATTATTGATTTCTGTTCTGTGCGCAAACGCTTGGGTAGAATTCTTCTACGGGGAAAGGCGTTGAGCAGAACATTGAGCAGGGATCGGTTACGCTGACAGGAGTCTTATCTGCCTCGGGAATACAAAAGTCACAAGCAGGTACGATGAGCTGTGACGGTCTCTCAATACGAACGAGAGCAAAAATACCGATGGTAAGACAAACTGCCATTGTATGACATCCCGTGTCAAGCCCACCGTCAAAGAGGCAGGATATCTGCTGAGGAATATTATCGTATTCGGGTGGAAGTGGAATTCCGTTGCAGTTTTCCACTACACTCACTGCCAGGGGTATAGGTGTTGCTACCTCAAGGACTACCTTGGGACGGTTTGAGCCGGGTATAACGTTATTGAGGTTGGGAGTTGCGCAAGGGTCGGAGTCGGTATCGGACTTAAATACGCTTACGTTTCCTTCACCACCGTAAAGAACGACCGTTTTCTCACTGATGGCAAGGCCTTCAATATCCTGACTCGTTCCGTTTACACAACAGGTAAGCACCACGTAGAAATAATAACGTATATTTACCTGAAAATATCCACTGTTAAAGGGAAGCTCGTCTGTGTTGATTTGCGCCCAGATTACACGAACCTCCTTGGCCCTCGGGCTCCGGCAGTTTTCAAGAACCTTCATTCCCTCGGGAGTGAGAACCACTCTCAAGCCTTCAATACAGTCTTGCGTTCTGCTTGTATCATATATACGGCAAGTGTCGATGCAACATACATCGTCATTGCAGCAACAGTTCTGACCGTTAGTTGTACAACTGTTCTGAATCATTTTTGTTCCTCCTAAATTTAATTATTCGGTCACTGTATCATATGCAAAAACACAGTTTTGTTGAATGATTGGGAACAAAGGTGATTATTTGCAGTCCTTTAATCAGCTTCCTTATTTTTCGACGCTTTTTTCAGGATAGTACTCGGTTTTACGGCTTTTTGTTATATTGTCTGAATTTTAAGGGTGATGCACCGTTTGTTTTTTTGAATTTGGCAGAAAAGTAATTACTGTCGTTAAATCCACAGGCGTACGCCACCTCTGACACACTTTTATTCGTTTCAGACAAAAGCCGTTCTGCCCTTTGCATTCTAATAAGGGTAAGGTATTCGTTGAATCCAAAGCCCGTTTCCCTCTTAAAAGCCCTTGATAAATGCTCGGGGCTTACGCTAAGAGCCTTTGCAACTCCAAAAAGCGTAATATCGGATGAAAAATCCTCGGATATAATACGTATCGCCTCGGCAACGGAATGAGAGCTTCCGTCCTTTTCCTTGGCAATATTTTTGTTGCGTGATAAAAGTATAAAAAGATTGCTGATAAGACTTGAAAGGGAATCCTCGGCATATCTGTCAAATGTATTATAATCCCTGTCTATTGTGTCGAAAATTTCTTTTATTTCCTGAGAAATACTTGGGTTTCGATAAAGATAGAGAATTGACTCAAGCGTGTCAATCGCGCTTGATGGAATAAAATCCGACGTAAAGTTGAGAAGCTTCCGTTCATACCCCGAAGAATACACCGTTCTATGTATGACGCCTGCTGGGATCAATACCACGTCACCCGGAAGTAATGAATAAACGTGACCGTCTATGAAATATTTACATTTGCCGTGCAAAAAGTAATAGATTTCAAAATACGGATGATAATGATGCTCAGGCATATGCGTTGAGCGTACAAAGTCCATATCGCGATGCTGATAAAACAGCTCCTTGCCGTCAGAAAATTTTTTTACAGGTATCATTATTTCTCCTCCTTCTTTAAAAATTATACACAAAAACATCAATAAAATCAAGATTTTTCAAAAAAGTCGTCAAAAATATAAAGGATTTTTTAAAAATATTGATGTATAATAAGCTTGTATAATACCGAAAGGAGAAATATTATGGAATACGGAAACAAAAGAGTTGACGGCGTAAAAATTGCATACGTCGGAGGTGGTTCAAGAGGCTGGGCTTGGAATCTTATGAGCGACCTTATTTCAAATAAGGATATGAACGGTGAAGTTGCTCTTTACGACATTGATTTTGAAGCAGCACAGCACAACGAAATTATAGGAAACAAATACAATGAAGTAGAAGGAGCTTTGTCACACTGGGATTACAAGGCGTACAAAACCATTGGCGAGGCGCTTACAGGCGCAAATTTCGTAGTAATCTCCATCCTTCCCGGAACGTTTAAGGAAATGGAAAGTGACGTACATACTCCCGAGAAATACGGAATTTACCAGTCCGTTGGTGACACCGTAGGTCCCGGTGGTATTATCAGAGCACTTCGTACAATCCCTATGTTTGAGGAGATTGCACACGCAATCGAAAAATACTGTCCCAACGCATGGGTAATCAACTATACAAATCCTATGACAATCTGTACGAGAGCGCTTTACAAGGCGTTCCCCAAAATCAAGGCCTTCGGTTGCTGCCACGAGGTATTCGGTACACAGAGATTGTTAGCAAAAATGATTGAAGAAATGCACGGAATTGAAAACGTTAATCGCCGTGACATAAAGGTTGAGGTAATGGGTCTCAACCACTTTACCTGGATAACAAAGGCTACGTATAACGGCATTGACGTTTTTGAAGATTATAAGGAATTTGCCAAGAAGTATGCTGAAACGGGTTATCTCAAGGGCAAGGACGAAAACTGGATGAACAACACGTTCGACTGTTCGAACAGAGTTAAGTTCGACCTTTTCAACAGATTTGGCTACATTGCTGCAGCAGGCGACAGACATCTTGCAGAGGACTGTGAGGGCAAGTGGTATCTTGAATCCCCCGAAAAGGTAAAGGAATGGGGCTTCGGTCTTACACCTGTTTCCTGGAGATTTAAAGACCTTGAGCGTCGTCTTGAAAAAAGCAGAAAGCTCCGTAGTGGA
The DNA here is from genome assembly GCA_017520825.1 of Clostridia bacterium. Classification (GTDB taxonomy): domain Bacteria; phylum Bacillota; class Clostridia; order Oscillospirales; family SIG627; genus RGIG6353. Next base: position 91,856 of record JAFXEX010000002.1, read on the forward strand.
GAAGAGGCGTTAAAGATTCGTAAGTCGGGTGAGGAAGGCGTTGACCAGATAAGAGCAATCCTCGGTCTTGAAACGTTGGTTACCAACGTAAATCTTCCCAATATAGGTCAGATATCCAATCTTCCTATGGGTGCTGTGGTTGAAACGAATGCGGCATTTACCAGCAATGGTGTAATGCCCATATGCGCAGGACCTCTTCCTTCAAGCATTTATCCTCTCATTGCAAGAGTTTGCGGACAGCAGGAGCTTGTAGTTGAAGCAGCGTTTGAAAGAGACCTTGAAAAAGCGTTCGTAGCATTCTCAAACGACCAGCTCGTTACTATAAACACAAAGGACGCAAGAGCGCTCTTCAACGAAATGATTGACAATACCAAAGAATATCTCAAAATGTATAATATCTAATCAACAAAGTGGCTGTAGTTTTTACAGCCACTTTTTTAAAAAATATGTATACTGTTCCCACCTTTTGTGGTATTATAATTAAAAACACAAAAAAGGTAGTTTCAATGAAACAAAACAAAAAAATAGTATCAGACAGTATAATTATAGGTGCTGCTTTATTTGCAATGTTCTTCGGGGCAGGAAATATGATATTTCCTCCATACCTCGGGCTTGAATCGGGAGAACAGTGGCTTTCGGGCTTTCTCGGATATTACGTTGCCGATATAGGACTTGCAATTCTCACCATAATTGCTCAGATAAATCACAATTCCTTTGACAACGTGCTTCAACCTTTAGGAAAAAGAGTTGCCAATATTTTGATGTTTGCCATAGTTATGTGTCTCGGTCCCCTCATAAGTATTCCACGTACCTGTGCGACCACCTTTGAGCTATCGGTTTCTCCTCTTTTGCCAAGGGCTGACGTCATAGCTTTCAGCATCATATTTTTCGCCGTAACGCTATTTTTGTCACTTAACGAATCAAGGGTAGTGGACGTTGTGGGAAAGGTGCTTACACCCGTTCTTATTTTAGGTCTTCTTTTCCTTATAGTAAAAGGTGTTCTTTCTCCCATATCCAATCTTTTAGACGTTAAAAAGATTATGAGTCCCATTGGCTCGGGTATCAAGGCAGGGTATCAGTCAATGGACGTTTTAGGAGCCACCGTCTTTGGTGTGCTTGTAATAAACAGCACTCTTCAACGTGGGCATACCGACTTAAAATCAAAGCGAGCAGTTACCCTGGGTGCAAGTATTATAGCGGGCTTGTGTCTGTTTGTAATATACCTCGGTCTGACGTACCTTGGTGCAACGGCGTCAACGTTTTTCGATATGCACACCTCACGGGCAGACTTATTGATTGGAATTATCGGAATTTTGCTCCCCGGAAAAATCGGTCTTGCCTTCTTCGGTGTAATTGCAGGGCTTGCCTGCCTCACCACTTCAATTGCGCTGACAAGCTCGTCGGCAAAATATTTGCAAAAGCTTTTTAGTCGGCGCTTAAGCTATAAAGCCATTGTAACGGGAATATGCATTTTCAGTGCAGTGGTCTCCTCCCTTGGTGTTGAAAGGATTGTAGCACTTGCATCACCCATTCTGACGGTTATTTATCCACCCGTGCTTGTTGTGGTTATAATGAGCTTTTTCCACAAATATCTGACTCCCCTTTCGTATCGTTTAGCCGTTCTCGTCGCAGGTCTTTACGGAATTGCAGATGCCTTTGCAGGCTACGGAATAAGGTTCTTCCTTATGGACTATCTGCCGTTTGACAGTATGGGTATGGGATGGATTCTACCTTCGACGGTATTAATGCTCTTAGGACTGTTACAAAAAGTAAGGAAAAACAGCAAGTAATAAAATGATGGCAGACACTGTTTTAGTATCTGCCATCATTTTTCCATTTTGTCTGTTTGAAGGGTGCAAGAACGTCTGATTGCTTATCATTGCATTTCCTCGGTTGAGCGAATCTTCTTTATCCATTTTCCGCTTTTAAGTCTTATTACACACCATATAGCCTTCAGCACCTGGTCTACCTTCAAAAAGAAGTATATCCAAAAAGCAGAAAGGTCGAAAACGAAGCCGGCAAGTATTCCAAGGGGTATAGAGGCAATCCAGAGAAATATATTATCTGCAGCCATAAGAATTTTGGTGTCTCCCCCACCTCTCAGAACGCCCTTTGTCATTATACTGTTGCTTGCCTGAAAAAGCACTATAATACTAATGGAAAGCATAAGCTCACGGGCAAGGGCTTGCGTTTCGGGAGAAAGGTCGTATGCCGTTATCACGGGCTCGCTTATAAGCATTATAATACCTGCAGCAACTGCGCCGAAAAGAATTCCCAGACCGAGAAAGGCATATCCCTGTCGGTAAGCCTTTTCACGCTGTCCCTCTCCCAGCGTACGTCCCGTGACGATAGCGCCTGCCTGTGAAAAGCCCTGAATCATAACGGAGCTTAACTGTTGAGTTACGGTGGTAATTGCATTGGCAGCCACGAAGCTTTCACCAAGTCTTCCTATTACCATAGCCACCGAATTGTTACCAAGAGCAAGTATTCCGTCACTGATAAGCACGGGGATACTCATTCTCATATACTCTCTCCAAAGGCTTCCTACAGGCTCAAAAACGTGCTTTATCCTGAAGCCTATTTCCTTATCCTTGAAAAACAAATATCCACAAATTATAGCAAATTCAAAAATTCTTGCAATAAGAGTTCCAAGAGCTGCGCCGGCAACACCCATTTTGGGCGCACCCAGCTTACCGAATATAAGCACGTAGTTTGCACCGGCATTTACAAAAAATGCACCGATGGAGGTGTACAGAGGAATTCTCACCTGCCCTACGTTTCTCAAAACGATTGTGCAAGTAAGAGAAAGTCCCAGAAGAAAATACGTAATTATAGAATAATTAAGATACTCTACACCGTAGCTTATAATTGGCGCTTCAACCGTATATATTTTCATTATCAAGGTAGGACAGACGGCAGTAGCAACTGCAAAAATCAACGACATCAGAAGACAAAGACGAAGCATAATGGACACCGTCTTTTTCAAGCCCACCCTATCCTTCATTCCGTAGTAACGTGAAACCAGCACGGATGCACCCATACCTATACCCATACAGAAGATGTGAAAGATATTAATAAACTGATTTGCGAGAGACACGGCAGAAAGCTGAGTTTCTCCCACCTTTCCCACCATTACCGTATCAAGCATATTTACACCTGTGGTAATAAGTCCCTGCAAGGCTATGGGGATTGCTATTTTTGCCACGTTTTTATAAAAGTCTTTATCCTTAATAAATAATCCAAGCATACTGTACCTCTTTTCCACGATATAATATCACGCTTTTCCCCATTTGTCAAAGCAACGTAAAGTCATTTGTGCAAAACGCCCTATTATTTCATTCACTTTTATGCAATTTATATGAATTTACCGTTTTATCACTTTAATCTGCTAAAGTGCTATTGAAATTCACAAAAGGTTGTGCTATACTTGTCACATCAAAAAGAAAGTTGAGGAAATAACTATGAAAAAGATTTTAGCACTTACACTTGTGGCTATTATGTGCGTGTTCTGCTTTGCAGGCTGCGCTGAAAAAGAGGACAACGTTCTCACCTGTGGCGTTACGATTTTTGAAAACATGAACGAACAGCTTGAAGACGGAACCTGGACAGGCTTTGAAACAGAGTTTGCTCAGGAGGTTGGTAAGCTTATCGGTATGGACGTTGAGTTCCAGATTATCGACTGGTCTCAGAAGTACAACGAGGTTAACTCAGGCGCTATCGACTGTATCTGGAACGGCTTTACTGCTAACTCAACAGATAAAATCAACGGCGTTGAAACAAAGCGTTCAGATCTCGTTGATTTCTCATACGGCTATATGCTCAACCAGCAGTGTATCGTAACAAAGGCTGACAACGTTGCTAACATCACAACAGAGGCTGACCTTGACGGCAAGAAGGCTTGCGTTGAGGGTGGAAGCGCAGGTGCGTCATACGCAGCAGGCGTTACTGCTGAAGAAAACATCTTCACAACAACAGCTCAGATTAACGCATTCACAGAGGTTAAGTCCGGAGCAGTTGATTTCGCAGTAGTTGACATCATCCTTGCTAAGAACATCTGTGGTCAGGGCGACTATGCAGACCTTGCTATCGTTGAAGCTATCGAGCTTGATTCTGAAATCTACGCTATCGGCTTTAAGACAGGCAGTGAGCTTACAGCTAAGGTAAACGAAGCTATCAAGACTCTTGAAGCAAACGGAAAGCTTATGGAGCTTGCTACAAAGTATGGCTTTGAAAACGTACTTCAGGTAACAGAAACTATCGAATAATCAGTAAATAAAGGAATATAAATAATGGGTTTTTGGAACGTTACTTTAAGTCTGCTTGGCGGACTTGAATACACCTGCCTGATATTTGCGCTAACACTCGTGTTAGCGCTTCCTTTAGGTTTGGTGATTGCTTTCGGCTCTATGTCGAAGTTCAAGCCTTTGGCTTACATAGTAAAAACATTCGTATGGATTATACGTGGTGTGCCTCTTATGCTTCAGGTCATTATCCTTTTCTACGTACCCGGTTTCCTTCTGGGACAGCCCATACTTTCACGATTTGCCTCGGTAATAGCTGCGTTTGTTATTAATTACGCCTGCTATTTTTCCGAAATATACCGTGGTGGTATTGAAAGCATTGCAAAGGGTCAGTATGAGGCAGGACAGGTGCTGGGAATGACCAAGAGTCAGATATTCTTCAAGGTTATTCTTATGCAGGTAGTAAAGCGTATACTTGCACCTATGTCAAACGAGGTTATAACGCTGGTAAAGGACACGGCTCTTGCCCGTGTAATAATGATAGTGGAGCTGATACAGGCTGCCCAGAATTTCGCAGGCTACGGCTTGATGTGGCCCTTGTTCTATACGGCAGTGTTCTATCTTGCGTTTGTGGGAATTCTTACGCTTCTCTTCGGCTACTTCGAAAAGAAGCTGTCCTACTACAAGGTTTAAGGAGGTGCGTATATGGCTATATTAGAAGTTAATGCAATTAAAAAGAGCTTTGGAAACGCACACATTCTTAAAGGTATTGATTTTGAGCTTGAAAAGGGAGAGGTGCTCTCCATTATCGGCTCATCGGGAAGTGGTAAAACTACCCTGCTCCGTTGTCTGAACTTTCTTGAAACTGCCGACAGTGGCAGGATAACAGTAAACGGAGAAGTGATTTTTGACGATAGCACTCATACTCTTAAGGATTCGGAAATAAGAGATCGCAGATTGCACTTCGGACTTGTTTTCCAATCATTTAATCTCTTCCCACAGTATACGGCGTTAAAGAACGTCACCCTTGCCTTAGAATTAGAGCTTCCACGAAAAATGCCCAAGGCAGAGAAAAAAGAGGAGCTTTTGAAAATCGAAGAAAGGTGTAAGGCCTTACTTGACACCGTAGGGCTCTCAGACAAATACGACTATTATCCTTGTCAGCTTTCAGGTGGTCAGTGTCAGCGTGTTGCCATTGCAAGAGCGTTGGCTCTCAGTCCCGATATACTTTGCTTTGACGAGCCTACCTCGGCTCTCGACCCTGAACTTACGGGCGAGGTGCTTCGTGTTATCAAGGAATTGAAGAATTCGGACAGAACAATGGTCATCGTAACTCACGAAATGGAGTTTGCTAAAAACGTTTCCGATAAGGTAATGTTTATGTCGGACGGTGTAATTGAAGAAATAGGCACGCCCGATGAAATCTTCAATAATCCCAAGAGTCACCGACTTCAGGAATTCCTTAAAAAGCCCACGTTTTAGTAACAAAAGAGCGTTGCAGATTGCAACGCTCTTTTCGTTTCCCCCTTTGTTTAATTTTTCTCTTGAATATATGCCGAAAATGTTGTATAATGTTTTATAATCTTTTTAAAGGAATTATAAATGTTAAAGGTAGTAAACGTACGTCTTCCCTTAAGCTACACTAAAGAAGCGTTGAAAAGCGCTCTTGCAGAGACTTTAAGGGTTGAAGCAGATACAATTGAAGATATAACCGTTGACAGACAGGAGCTTATAAAGGACGGTATGCATTATAAGATAACAGCTTTGTGCTGTCTTGATGCAGAGGTTGAAAAAAGGCTTGCTCTCATTCTGAGAAAAAAAGGTGTCAGCAAATTTAAGGATGAAGGCTACACCGTTGAAAAAGCTGACTTCAAAAAGCGTCCCGTAGTAATAGGCTTCGGACCTGCAGGGATATTTGCATCTCTTGTGCTTGCCGAGGCAGGCGCACGCCCCATTATACTCGAACGGGGCTGTGATACCGAAAAACGCATCAAAAAGGTAGCTCTGTTTTCAAAGGGTGGAGAGCTTGACCCCGAATGTAATATTCAGTTTGGCGAGGGTGGTGCAGGCGCATTTTCCGATGGTAAGCTTAAGGTTGGCTACAAGGATTCCAGAAAGAGAAAAATACTTTCAGAATTAGTTGAGGCAGGAGCAAGCGACAGTATCCTATACCTTGAAAAGCCTCACGTTGGAAGCGACATTCTACATCGGGCAATCGTAAATATACGAAAGAAAATAATTGCCTTAGGTGGAGAAATACGCTTTGAAGCCAAGGCTACAAAAATAATTTCTGAGGACAATTGCGTTGTCGGCGTATCCTACGAGCAGAACGGAGAGGAGCACACAGTTGACACCGACGGCGTTATACTTGCAACGGGTCACAGCGCAAGAGACACCTATGAGTTCCTTTACGATATGGGAATCGAAATGGAAGCCAAGGGCTTTGGCGTAGGGGTCAGAATAGAGCATAAGCAGTCTTTGATAAACGAAATCGAATACGGCGACGGAAAATACTCCGACGCCTTAGGCTCTGCCGATTACAAAATGGTGGTGCATCTGAGCAACGGCAGAAGCCTTTATACCTTCTGTATGTGTCCCGGTGGTTACGTAGTTCCTGCTGCATCGGAGAAGGGTGGGATATGTACCAACGGAATGAGTGAATTTGCCCGTGATGGAGAAAATGCCAATACGGCGCTTCTTGTAAGCGTTACACCCGATGATTTCGGCTCAAATCACGCTTTGGCAGGTCTTGATTATCAAAGAAAGATAGAACGGCTTGCCTTTGAATTGGCTGGCAGTGATTATTCGGCACCTGTTATTCGGCTTGAGGATTTTATGGAAGGGCGTGAGTCGGAGCATTTCGGCGAGGTTTTGCCAACCTACCGTCCCGACACGAAATTTATATCGCCCGACAGGTATTTGCCCGACTACGTATGCGAAACTCTGCGTGAGGGCATAAAAGAAATGTGCCAATGGAAAAAGGGGTACTACTCCCCCGACGCACTTTTGACCGGACCTGAAACCCGTACCACGTCACCCGTGAAAATAAATCGTAACGGTGATATGGAAGCCTCCTTGAAAGGTCTTTATCCGTCGGGTGAGGGGGCAGGATATGCAGGTGGAATTATTTCGTCGGCAGTTGACGGAATGACGTGCGCCGAAAAGCTAATAGAGAGGAACAAAAAATGAGTTTAGAAAGATTAAAAAAATATTGCGAAAGAATCGCAAAAATATCAAAAATACTGACTGTTATAATGATAATAATAATCGCTTGTCAAACCCTTTGCTTATCGTGGCAGGCTCTGATGCCGGGCAAGCTTAATAAGCTTTTCAACGTCATCAGAATTTACGAGCCCTTTGTTTCAAACATTGATAACAATGCTCTCAGCCTTTATGAGCTGGGTGGAAGCCTTTTCAACAGTCTTTTCATCTACCTTATGATGACTGTTATACGGAAGATGTTTCTTAAGCTTAGTGAAAACGTATCCCTCAGCAGTGTTACCCACGAAATGAAGGTACTTGCCTCTCTTCTTATAGCAGATTCAATAGCACTGCCCTTAGTAAAGGCTATATGCTATAACGTTTTTTTAAACGCTTCACTTCCCGACGGCATAATAGATTTGTGTCCCATTATAATAGGCGCTTTGCTCTATTTCATTGCAATAATAATTCAAAGCAAGGCTGTGTTGAAGGAAAACCACGAATAAACAAAAAGGCTTCACGATTTTTCGTGAAGCCTTTTGTTATAAGCTTTATTAAACATCGTATATACCGAGAATGAATATACCGATAAATGCAACGGCGATTGAAATATAGTGCTTGAGAGAAAGCTTTTCCTTAAGGAATATTCTGCTCCAAAGCACTGATGCAGCACAGTAGGATGAAATAATAACGAAGCCTACCTTATAATCTGACACAACAACCATCATATAGAACACCTGACCGAGAGTCTCGCAAAGACCACCCAGAAGCTTGGTGCCGTCATATTTGGTATCAACCTTTTCACGCTTGATAACGAATACGTAGATAGCGAAGATTATCGCCATAAAGAACCAGGTGAACTCATATGCTGTATTAAGGGTATCGCCACAAAGAAGGTCGGCTGCATCGGGGTCCATTGTGGGATTCTTTATCATAAAGTCGGATATGTAGCTATCTGCGATAAGTGTATCAACGAAGGAGCCTACAGCGTCGATAAGACAGTAGAGTATGGGGAAAAGAATAGCGATAAGGCTCTTTGTGTATTTCTTACCAGAAGCTGTCTGACGAAGCGCTCTTGCTTCTTCGTTTTCAGTATAGTCAACGATACCGAGTGAAAGAACACCGATAACGATAAGGACTACACCTATAATGATAGGAGCGTTAAGGAAAATAGCGCCACTTTCGTCATCTGCCGACCAGGTAACGCCGAAGTACATTATGCTCAGTATCAGGGCGAGAGCACCTGAGGTGTTACAAATCGGTGATGAAATGGAAAGCTCAATATATCTGAGAGCTATATAGCCCAGCATCATTGAAAGGATATAGAAAAACGATGCGGGTAGATAGGTGATGATATCAGAGAATGCGAATGGTACGCCACCGATGGTAATTGAATAAATTGCGTGTATGCCCATAATTAAACCAACGGCTATACCCACCTTATAGTGTGAGTATTTGTCGTTTTGCCGTGAACCTGCTTTACTGAAAAGGTCAGAACCACTCCAGCAAAGCATTGCGATTAGTGAAATAATCCACATCTGCTTTTCCTCCTGTTTTTTTCTTTTAAAAAATTGTTTAATCTATGTCAACGAGGCGTGCCTCGATAAGCTTCTGAAGTGACATAAGAATACCAAGCTTTGCGTGTGCCCAGGTAAGACCACCCTGGAAATATACGGCGTATGGCTCACGAATAGGTCCGTCTGCAGAAAGCTCGATAGAGGAGCCCTGAATAAACGCACCTGCCGCCATAATTACCTCGCTATCATAGCCCGGCATTGCCCAAGGCTCAGGAGTAGCGAAGCTGTCAACGGGAGCTGCCGACTGTATTCCAAGGCAAAACGCCTTCATTCTCTCTGCCAAGCCAAGCTCTACTGCCTGTATAATATCGTGACGGGATTCGGTACTGTTGGGAACCACCTTGAAGCCAAGGTCCTCATAAACGTTTGCAGCAAATATCGCTCCCTTGAGTGCAGAAGCGACCACCGTAGGCGCAAGGAAAAGACCCTCGTAAAGACTTGTCATAACACCAAGGTTTGCACCAACCTCCTGTCCAAGTCCGGGAGCGCTCAAACGGTATGCGCAACGCTCAACGCATTCCTTCGTTCCGGCAATATAGCCACCAACGGGAGCAAGACCACCACCGGGGTTTTTAATAAGAGAGCCTACGGTCATATCAGCGCCCACGTCTGAGGGCTCGATTTTCTCTACGAATTCTCCGTAGCAATTATCAACCATACAAATAACGTCGGGCTTAATGCTCTTTACGAAAGAGATAAGGGTTCCTATCTGCTCTACAGAAAAGGTGGGACGAGTCTTATATCCCTTTGAACGCTGAATTGTAACAAGCTTTGTTTTTTCGTTTATAGCCTTTCTGATGCCCTCGAAATCGAAGCCGCCGTCTGCCGTCAGCTCAACCTCACGGTAGGATACGCCGTATTCCTTAAGAGAGCATTTGGACTCACGAATTCCTATAACCTCTTCAAGAGTGTCGTAGGGTCTGCCCACGGGAGAAAGAAGCTCGTCACCGGGCAAAAGATTTGCCGAAAGGGCTGTGGCAAGGGCGTGAGTTCCACAGGTTATCTGAGGGCGTACAAGAGCCGCCTCGGTATGAAAAATATCTGCGTAAACCTTTTCGAGAGTGTCACGTCCTACGTCGTCGTAGCCGTAACCCGTAGTGCCTGCAAAGCAGGTAGCGCTCACTCTGTTTTTCTGCATTGCCGAAATAACCTTTGCCTGATTATATTCTGCAATCCTATCTATTTCTGAAAATCGGGGACTAATTCTTTCAAGAATTCTCTCTCCGAAGCCAAATACCTTATCCGATATTCCAAGCTGAGAAAAAATGTTATCCATAACCACGTTACCTCGTTAAAAAAATCGAACATATTATACAATTATTTCTCTTTTTTGTCAATAATTTGTTATTTAGTTTGTGTCAAAACGGATTTTTATGCATATTATAAAAACGTAAAGGGGGAGATTTGATGCACGGCATTGCAAGGTGTATAGGAATCAGTGTGGCAGCTTTTGGCTTGGGCTTATTGGTATCCTTTTTTCTGCCCAAAAGCGTACTCGTCGTGCTTGAGGCAATAGTGATAATAGTTTCAGGGACTTTCTTCGTAGTGTGTTAGAAAGGAGATTGTATGAAGATAATTACGGTAAAACCACCAAAGCTCATAAGAAAATTTTTAGGAATGTTTACAAGAAAAAAATGAAATTGAGGCGACGCCTCAATTTCATTTTTTTATCTCGTCTTTGGTTTTAAGGTCTGACGGACTTCTGACACCTCTCATATGACGGGTACTGTTGCAATATGGCAAGGGTACGTCGTATGCCTGAGCGTTGATTATTGGCATATCTATCTCAGCCTGTGCATCCATCATAGGATTGTTTGAAATGTACGAATCCACCGTGTTGCGCACGTCTCTCTTTTTCATATATCCACTTCCCTTCTCTGCCATTATTTTTGACGGTGGGAAGTAATTTTATGCGTGGTAGCAAAACAGATTTAGTTGAAAAGACCGTCAATTTCTTATCGAAATTGACGGTCTTTTCTGGTGAACCACTGGAGATTCGAACTCCAGACCCTTTGATTAAAAGTCAAATGCTCTGCCAACTGAGCTAGTGGTTCAAACTGTTTTTGACAGCCTTATTATCATAGCATATAAGTTATTATTTGTCAATATTTTTTTAAAAATTTCATTTCTCCAATTTTTGTTCTAATATTTTGAGAAGTGACTCTCTATCGTTGTCCACTTCCCCGTTAATTACGGCGTCAAAAAGCATATTCAGAATACTGCCTATCTCATTCGACGGCTTGACTCCCATTGCTATAATATCACTTCCGTTGACGGCAAGCTGCTCCCTTTTTATGCACTTTCCCGACTTGATAACTTTATCAAGCAGCAGGGCCTTGCCGCCCACGCTCTCGCCTATTGCAAGGCGCAATTCAAGAGACAGTCTGACTGCCTCTTCCGTATGCGATGCAACAAGTCGCCTTAACTCCACCTCGGTATCGGGCAGGCTATCCTTTGCAAGAGCTATAACCTTTTTCAAAAGAGTATTTTCACGCTTGGAGGGCTTAAGGGTTGCAAAAGCCTCAGGGGTGTTATAGAAAAACGCAGCAAGGCGCAAAAGGTCACCGTTGCAAGAAGACAATGCCTCTGCCTTCGGTGATATATCCCCGAAAAGCACCTTGAAAACGTCACTGTATTCCTCAACGATCCTTCTTGCACGGACACCCGAAAGAAGCTTTTTAATTTCAACGTATACTCTTTCTCTTGAAACGTGGTCAAGCAGCCCAGCCTTGCTGTGTATTGCAAGTGCCGTTTCCTCTTCAATATCAAAATCAAGCACAGAGGAAAAGCGTAAGGCACGAAGTATTCTCAATGCGTCCTCTTCGAAACGGCGTTCTGCCTCGCCAACGCACCGAATAACCTTATTTTCAATATCCTTCATTCCTCCGTAGAGGTCAACAAAGCCCTGTTTTTCGTTATACGCCATAGCGTTAACGGTAAAATCACGGCGCGACAAATCCCCGTCAAGCCTTGAAGTAAAGCTGACGCCTACGGGATGTCTGTGGTCAAGGTATTCTCCGTCACTTCTGAAGGTGGTTATTTCAACAGTCTCACCCTCTATTACAACGGCAACCGTTCCGTGAGCTATACCCGATTCAAAAACTGTAAAATCGGTAAAAAGGCTTTTCGTTTCCTGAGGAAGCGCGCTTGTGGTAACGTCAAAGTCGGAGGGCTTTTTACCCATCAGAGTATCTCTGACGCAGCCTCCCACCACATATGCCTCAAAGCCTGCCTGACACAGTCTTGAAATAGCGAGGGACGAGCCCTTTGAAAGTGTCATTTTCATTGCTTTTCAAAATAACTGAGCGCTGCGCCGATAACCGTTCCGTAACGGCTATGGTCGGGAATGATAAAGTTCACGTCGAACATTGAGCTCATCTTGTCAAAAATAGGCTTTGCCTGAGGGGCACGTGTCAGCGTTCCCGTAAGGACGATGTCACGGATTTCACAGCTTCTTGATGCAAAGACTGCAATCATACCAACAGTTTCAAAAACAAGGTTGAGAATACCCAGAGCGATATCGGAATTGTTTGCAAGGTCGCTGAGGTTACCGAAATTGGCAGCCGTCGTGGAATCCTGAAGTGTGGGGCTTATGCTCTTATTGGTAATATCTCCGATACGAAGGTCTATATTGCCAAGGTCTCCCTCCTCTGCAAGCTCGCAGAGTGTTTTCATATCTCCAACACCCAGCATCTTTTTGGAAAGTCCTATAATAGTACCTCCACCAACTCCCGTACCACCTATATAGGTACGGCTTTTACCGTTGGCATAAACCGAAGCAGTACCCGTACCCATACTGACTACCAGGGCTCTCTCAAGTCCCGACAGATACTGACCACCGATTCCTACTGCCTGGAATTCACTTACGTGCTCACACTCTATTCCGTAAAGCTCGTTACCTATAAAGGTAGAGCCTACTCCCGTAATCATAATTCTGTCAACGTCGGCAAGGCTTATACCGTTCATACTTGTAAATTTGCCAAAGGCTCCGTATATTGAAGTCATCTGGTCCTCAGCCGTAACAAACATAGGAGCAACTATTTTTTTGTTGTGATCAAACGCCACTATTTTGGTGGTGCTTCCCCCTACGTCTATTCCCACTATATAACTCATAATCCTTCCTCCGTCAAGCTTTTTATTAATTATGCTATTTAATTATACTATTTTTGCCTCTTTATGTCAATCATTTTGCAAAAAAGGTATTGAAAAAACGCAGGTTTTAATATATAATTATACTCAGTATTAATATAATTTCAGGAGATATGGAAATGTTACAGGAAAATTTAAATCTTATTCGCAAAACAGACCCAGAAATTGCATACGCAATGGAAAAGGAACTTATCCGACAGAGAAGAAACATCGAGCTTATTGCAAGTGAGAATATTGTTTCTGAAGCAGTTATGGCTGCTATGGGAAGCCACCTCACAAACAAGTATGCAGAGGGCTATCCCGGTAAGAGATACTACGGTGGATGTGAATGTGTTGACATTTCCGAAAAGCTTGCTATTGAACGCGCAAAGGAGCTTTTCGGCGCAGAGCATGCAAACGTTCAGCCCCACTCTGGCGCACAGGCAAACATTGCAGTTTATCAGGCGTTTCTTGAGCACGGTGACACAGTGCTTGGTATGTCTCTCGACCACGGTGGACATCTGACACACGGAAGCCCCGTTAACTTTTCGGGTATAAACTATAAATTCGTTTCCTACGGTGTTGAAAACGACACCGGTATGATTGACTACGATAAGGTAGAGGCTCTTGCCAATGAGTGCAAGCCCAAGCTTATCGTGGCAGGCGCATCTGCATATCCCAGAAAAATTGATTTTAAACGCTTCAGCGAAATAGCACGTGAGGTTGGCGCTTATCTTATGGTAGATATGGCTCACATTGCAGGTCTTGTAGCAGCAGGACTTCACGAAAGCCCCGTTCCCTACGCCGACGTTGTTACAACCACTACTCACAAAACCTTGCGTGGTCCCAGAGGCGGTCTGATTCTCTGCCGTGAGGAATACGCAAAGAAAATCGACAAGGCTATATTCCCCGGTATGCAGGGTGGTCCTCTTGAGCACGTTATTGCAGCAAAGGCAGTTTGCTTCAAGGAAGCCCTTTCCCCTGAGTTCAAGGAATATCAGAAGAATATCGTTTCAAACTGTGCAGTATTTGCAGAGGCTATGGTTAAGGAAGGCTTCAATTTAGTATCGGGTGGTACCGACAATCACCTTATGCTCGTTGATTTGAGAAATATGGGAATTACGGGTAAGGAGCTGGAGCACAGACTTGACGAGGTATATATTACTGCAAACAAGAACGCTATCCCCGGTGATCCCGAAAGCCCCTTCGTTACAAGTGGTGTAAGACTTGGTACTGCAGCCGTTACATCCCGTGGCTTCAATAACGACGACATGAGAGAGATAGCGCATCTCATATATATGACCGTCAAGGAATTTGATAAGGCTGACGAGATACGTGCAAGAGTAGAAAAGCTCTGTGCGACTCATCCCCTCTATAACAGATGACACCCCTTGCAGAAAGAATCCGTCCCACCTGCTTTGACGAGGTAGTGGGACAAGAGCATATACTTGGTGTAAATGCACCTCTGAGAAAAATCGTACAATCCCCCGTGCTTCCCAATATGATCTTTTACGGTCCTTCGGGAACGGGTAAGACAACGGTAGCAAACATCATTGCCAAAAATGCAGGAATGACGCTGAAAAAGCTTAACGCCACCGTTGCGCAGACAAAGGATATAAAAGACGTACTTGCCGAAACGGGAACGCTTTTCGGATCGGAGGGAATTCTCCTCTATATTGACGAGATACAGTATTTCAACAAAAAGCAGCAGCAAACACTTTTGGAGTTTATAGAGGACGGAAGAATAACGCTGATTGCCTCCACTACCGAGAACCCGTATTTCTACGTTTACAAAGCTATTTTGTCACGTTCAACCGTCTTTGAATTCAAGCCATTATCCCACAATGCCGTAATGAAGGCGTTACAAAGGGCGCTTGATTTTCTGAACGGAGAAAACAAAACCGAAAAGATACTGTCCGACGGCGCTATGACTGCCCTTTCGGTAGCAGGAGGAGGCGATTTGAGAGCCTCTGTAAACGCTCTTGAGCTTGCCTTTCATATCTCGGAAAAGGAGATAAGCGAGGAGACGGCAAAGTCCGTGCTGGCGCGTAACTATATGTCCTTTGACCGTGACGGAGACAGTCATTACGAGCTTCTGTCGGCTCTTCAGAAATCCATTCGCGGCTCTGACGAAAACGCAGCAGTGTTTTACCTTGCAAAGCTTCTTGAGGGTGGAGATATTATATCCCCTTGCAGAAGGCTTCTAGTAATAGCAAGTGAGGACGTAGGTCTTGCGTACCCCATGGCAGCAGTTATCGTAAAATCTCTGGTGGATTCTGCTTTGCAGGTGGGCTTGCCCGAAGCAAGAATACCTCTTGCCGAGGCGGCAATACTTCTTGCAACTGCGCCCAAATCCAATTCTGCCTATATGGCAATAGCAGCAGCAATGGAGGACGTCACAAAGGGCTTGGGACAGGATATGCCCTCACGGCTGAAAAACAATCATTGCTTCGGTGAAGGTGACAAAAAGGACACATATCTGTATCCTCACGATTTCCCTAATCATTGGGTTGACCAGCAATATCTTCCCGACGATTTAAAGAACAGGCAATACTATCATTTCGGTGACAATAAGACCGAAAAGGCGGCGCTTGAGTACAGAAATTCTATTCGCAATGCGAATAATAATAAAAAATAAGGAGAAAATAAAAATGGCAAAAAGCACATTCTGGAAAGAATTCAAGGAATTCATCACCAAAGGTAACGTGGTGGATATGGCAGTCGGTGTTGTAGTCGGCGGAGCCTTCAAGTCCATCGTTTCATCACTGGTTGCAGACATTATCACACCCTGCATTTCACTTCTTACGGGTAAGTCAAGCTTCAATGAGCTTACTTACGTGCTCAAGGAAGGAAGCGAAGCAGTTCTGGCTGAGGACGGCACGGTTATCGCCGAGGCTGTTGCTCCCACTACTATTAACTACGGCTTGTTTATTCAGTACATAATCGATTTTATCATTATTTCACTTGCTATATTCGTTGTACTTAAGGTGTTCACAAGTCTTCAGAAGCGTTCAGCCGAGCTCCGTCAGAAGCTTGATGCAGAGGCTTACGAGGCAGAACAGAAGAAGATTGCTGAAGAAGCAGCTGCAAAGGCTGCAGAGGAAGCAAAGGCTGCAGAAGCTGCTGCTGCCGAAAAGGCAGACATCGAAGCTGCAAGAGCAGCACAGCGTGAAACCGCGGCACTTCTCGCCGATATCAAGGAGTTACTTGCAAACAAATGAACGACTGCTTTAAGGAAGTCAGTGTAGAGGATTTGTCCCCGATAGTTTCGACTGTCGGGGCTTTCCCTTCCGATTTCTGTGATTTTACACCCTTTGTCATCTGGGCGTGGCAAAGGTTTTATAAAACTGAATACGCCATTATGGACGGTGCTCTTATCCTGAAGCACAAAATTGACAACGAGGATTGTTATGCCCTGCTATCAAAGGATGCAGTAAAAGCCACAGAAGCGCTCCTTAAAGAGTTAAGCTACAGCACACTCACCCTTTCCCTTGTTTCCTTTGACCAATTGCAAAAGCTGAAGGAAGCCTTTGACGTCACGCAAGAGGAAGCAAGTGAAGATTGGGCTGACTATATATATCTTCATTCTGATTTGGCAGAATTTTCGGGAAAGCGCTTTGCAGGTCAGAGAAACCATATAAACAAATTTCTTTCGGCAGTAACCTCATGGAGCTACGAGGAAATAACCCGGGATAACGTAAAAGAGGTAGCTTCCTTTTACAAAGAGCTTTCTTTCAACACCTCAAATTATAACGAAACGGCTTTATATGAGCACGATATGCTGACCCAATATCTTGCAGAGGGCTATAATGACTTTTCTATGATGGGTGGATTTATACGGGCTGACGGAAAAATCGTGTCATTCGCTTTGGGCGAAACCGTGGGTGATACTCTTTTCGTACACGTTGAAAAGGCACGCCGTGACGTTCCGGGTGCATATCAAATGATAGTGCGAGAATTTGCCCGTCATAACCCTGCCATATTCGTCAACCGTGAGGAGGATATGGGAATTGAGGGCTTGAGGACCTCAAAGAAATCCTATCATCCATTAAGACTTGCTATGAAATACAAGGTTAAAATATCAAAAAAATAAGCAAGGCGGATTATCCGCCTTGCTCTTATTTTGTTTTTCTGTCGGTAGGAAGCGTGAAGGTGAATTCACACCATACGTTTTCTTCTGATTTTACCCACATTTCTTCGCCGTGTTGGTCTATGATTGTTTTTGATATAAAGAGTCCCAAGCCCAAGCCCGTTTTATCAAGCCCACGGGAACGGTCTGATTTATAAAATCTGTCGAATACGTTGGGAAGCTCGGAGGGAGCTATTCCCTTACCCGTGTTTCTCACTGTGACAAATACCTTTTTGTCCTTTTCTCGAACTCGCACGGAAAGCTCGCCACCGTCATTGGAAAACTTGATACCGTTGTCGATAAGGTTATACATAACCTGATGTATTGCATCACTATCTGCAAGAACATTCATATTGTCGTTGTCACATTCAAAGCTTACCTCAAGAGCCTTTGCTTCAATGCGTGATTCGCAGGAAATCAAAATCTGTCTTGCAAGCTCGCACACGTCAAAGGACACCATATTGAATTTGCGCTCACCCGACTCCAATCTGGTAATGTCAAGAAGTGAGTTTACAAGGCGTGCAAGTCGCTTTATCTCGGTGGAAACTATCTCAAGATAATAGTCCTCTTTATCCTTTGGAATAGCACCCGTGAGTATTCCGTCGATGAATCCCGATATGGTAGTCATAGGAGTACGAAGGTCGTGTGAAACGTTGGATAAAAATGCGCTTCTGTTTTCTTCAAGCTTTTCGAGGCTTCCTGCCATATTGTTAAAGGCAGTAGCAAGCTCGGCAACCTCGTCGTCTCCCCTGACGGGTACACGCACGTTGAATTTTCCCTGGGCAAAGCTTTTTGCCGCGTAGCTCATTTCCTTTAAGGGCCGTGATATACGCTCACTCACGAAATAAATGGAGACGAGGGAAATGGCAAATATCCATATTATCGTCATAATGGCAGAGGAGCCAAGCTTTTCAAATATTGGATTGGTATTTTCCGAGCATATGAATATTGCGCCTGAATTTCCAACGGCATTGTAATCCTCACGCCCCGTAGGAAATACGTTCATAGGCTTTATAACGTTTATATGCTGATATTTGAATATTCCAAGGTCTGAATACAGATAATCTCCCGAAAGATATCCCTCTACCAACGAGGAATCCACGGCTTCGGGAAGAATACCCTTGCCGTTGTCGCTGGATACTATAATATTACCGTGCTGGTCGGTGATAAATATCACGGCATCGTTGTTTACGGCATTTCGGTTGAGAGAGTCAACTATATATCCGTTGTCAATCTCCACAATGCTCTCAAGAGGCATTTTACTCATTGACATAACGCCGTTAAGACTTGAATAGATGCTCTGAGCCGTGTTTTCCATCAGGTTTATTTTCATATCCGAGGTATACTCGCCAACCAATGACACAATAACCACCGAGAGTATCAAAAAGCTTATCAGTACCACGACCATAAAGGTCAGAATATATTTACTGAATATGTTTTTGCACATTTTTCAGCTCCGATTATAAAAGCTCAAATTTGTATCCAACGCCCCAAACAGTTTTGAGGTTCCATTTGTCACTGATTCCTTCAAGCTTCTCACGGAGTCTTTTAACGTGAACGTCAACAGTTCTTGAATCGCCGAGATAATCAAAGCCCCATACTTTATCGAGAAGCTGGTCGCGTGTAAAAACCCTGTTGTAGTTGGATGCAAGGAAATAGAGAAGCTCTAACTCCTTAGGTGGAATATCTATTGCCTTTCCGTTAAGCTTAAGCTCGTATTTTCTGAGGCTTATTTCAATATTCTCAAACTTCACTGCCTCATCCTCATCGGTACGGCTATGTGCTGTGTAACGGCGAAGCACTGCCTTAACTCGTGCAGAAATTTCCTTTGTATCAAAGGGCTTTACGATAAAGTCGTCTGCTCCAAGCTCAAGTCCAAGCACCTTGTCAAAGACCTCGCCCTTTGCAGTTATCATAATAATAGGCTTTTGTGACATTTCACGAATTTCACGGCAAACCTGCCATCCGTCCTTCTTTGGAAGCATAATATCAAGCAGCACCAGATCAGGCTCATACGCCTTGAAGGCGGCAATGCCCTCTGCACCGTCTCCTGCGCTCTTTACCTTATACCCTTCGTTTTCAAGAAAAATTCTCAACAGCTCGCAAATGTTAGCGTCGTCGTCAATTACAAGAATTTTAGTAGACATAATTTATAATTTCCTTTCAAAATCCCTATTTTATCGGGATTTTTATATTGTTTTATTAAACTTTGTTCATATTTTAAATATTAACAAAGCTTTATTTTTCTAAATTTTACCAAAGGTTTTTGTTGTAGTGATTATGAATTTGTGAATTTTTATTTAATCAAGTGCCGTGTCCATTTCCTCGGTTATTTTAATCTTTACCACGTCACCCTTGGAAAAGCTTTCACGAGGAAACCTCAGATTGATAAAATTCTCGGTATACCCCAAAGCGCTACCACCCTTGAAAAATTCCACAAGAACGTTGTATTCCTTACCTACGTTTTGGGCAAATACTCTTTTGTGTATCTCCTTTGCACGCTCGGTCATAATTCTCGCACGCTCGTGTCTGTCAAAGTCGGACACCTTATTTTCCATCAAGGCTGCCCGTGTGCCGACTCTTTCGGAATAGGGAAAAACGTGTGTGTGAAGAATGTTGGCACAGTCAAGAAATTCAAGGCTTTGCTCAAAATCCTTCTCACTCTCCCCGGGAAAGCCACAAATCATATCACAGGACAGATTTGCCGACGGAAAAAATTTGCGTATGTCCTCAACTGCCCTATAAAGACCGTCTGCGTCATAATTGCGTCTCATATTCTTCAACACGTCACTTGAGGCGCTTTGCACAGACAGATGAAAGTGTGGCATAACGCCCTCTGATTGAGATAGTCTTTTCAATCGCTCGGGTGTGAAAAAGGCAGGATTCAGTGACCCGAATCGCAGTCTTTCTATATTACATTCCCTTTGTATGCGTTCTACAAGCTCACACAGTGGCTGTTCTGATTCTCCGTCCTCTCCGTATGCAGAGGTTTCTATACCTGTTAATATTATTTCCCTATAATTCGAATTTTTAAGCCTTTTAATTTCAGATAATATATCATTTTCATCTCTTGAACGCACTCTGCCCCTTACGTAAGGAACGTAACAGTACGAGCAAAAGTTGTTGCATCCGTCTTCTATCTTAACGTATGCCTTAACGTATTTGCAGGAAGTAATTTCAAATCTTTCGTACTCTGCTCCCGAAAGAGATGAGCGTCGGTCAATTCTTTCGCCGTTAATTATATTTTCAATAAAATCAACGATTTCACCCTTGTTCCTGTTTCCGGAAATATAGTTTACTGCTTTAAGCTCCTCGGTATTCCCATCTGCTCCCTGCACGAAGCAGCCTATTACTGCCACGGGGGCGCCGTAGCGCAGGGCTCGGCGAATGGCTTTACGGCACTTCGAGTCGCTTTCGGCAGTTACCGTACAGGTATTTATAACGTATGCGTCACATCCCTTTTCAAAGGAACGCACCTCATAGCCTTTGTCTTCAAGTCTTTCAGCAATTGCGTCGGACTCGTACTGATTGACACGGCAGCCCAACGTTAAAATTCCTATTTTTTTCATTATTCTTCCTTATTTCCTTTTATTCAGTATAACACATATGATTTTTAAGTGCAAGAGAAAATTAATAAAACGGAAGATTCCCATTTTTGAGAATCTTCCGTTTATTCCTTGTCTAATATATCCAATCGGAAACGTTGCCCTTGGTTATAAAATACTCGTTTTTGATAAAATGCTTATCTGCAGTATAGCTGTCAACTATAACCAGCTTCACCTTCATCTTCTGAGGTATAATATTTTTTATGTAGACAGATGCTATCTGTCCTACCTCTACCCCACTTTTCCATTCGGCAAGTCCTGCAAGATTGGGGGCAAGCTCGACGAAAATTCCGTAGTTTTCGATGCTTCTTACTACGCCTGCAACGGTCTGCCCCACCTTGAATTTATCGGCGTTTTCCTGCCACGTTCCCAAAAGCTCCTTATGAGAAAGGGCAATTCTTCCGTTGGAAATATTCCCCCGAACCGGTAAAGGCTCTTCACGGGATTTTACCACTGCCTTAAGCATCTGTCCTACTGTAAATCTGTCACTTGGATGAGAAATGCGTGAAACCGAAATTGAATCTATAGAAAGCAGTGAAACCACACCGCAACCGATGTCGCAAAAAGCACCGAAGGGCTCAAAGTGAGTTATTCTTGCATCTATAACGTCTCCTATTTCAAGCTTATTGAGGTAGTTTTTTACGCAAGCCTCCTGCGCTCTTCTTCGGGACAGATAAGCCACCGTTTCTCCGTTATCGTCACGGGTAATTGAATCCACCATAAAGGAGACTGCCTTACCCACTCTTGTAATTACGGCAATATCCCGTGGCAACGAGCCGTCCTCACTCCACGCCACCTCTTCACGAGGGATAATTCCCCTGCACACTCCCAAATCAAGAGAAAGCTCAAAGCCTGCTCCACAAAGGTTGACTATGGCTTCAAGTATTTTTCCACTGCTTCTTGCTTCTTCAAGTGCCGAAAGACTCGCCATACTCTCTCGGTTTGACGCAGTCTTTATTAACGTTCCTTCGGGAAAATAATGTTTGTCGTTCATATTATGCCTCCAATGTTTTTACTTCATTTTATTCGTACGTCGTTTGATTTATGAGTGTATTTTACATCAGAGGCTTTGTCGTAATTTGCAAAAAAAGAAACTCCGAAGAGTTTCTTTTTTACTATATTAAATTTCGTGCTTATCCAAGCTTATCAAAGGCTCTCAAAATCTTCTTGAGATTCATCTTCTGGTCGAGATATATCTTGTTATAATAGGATTCGAAGTTTTCGTTCTGGTTAGTGAGCATTCTGTAAGGTGTGTATCCGTAGCCGCCCCATCCACCGTAAATAAAGCCGAAGTCAAAGAATCGGTTGTCAAGGATTACATCAAGAACCTCCTTGGACTCGGAGTCACGGAGATATCTCGTTTTAAGAGCCGTTTCATAGATAGTGGGAGTAATGGTCTTCCATGATTCGTAGGCAAGTGCCTCGGTACAAACACCTATAAATTCAAGGTCCTTTGCAGTCTTGGGCACAACGGAAACTGTTGACTCACCGTATACGTGGGAATAATAATTTTTCTGATTATCGTCCCACTTGGGATAAGGAAGAATTCCGTACTCATCCTCAAAGTTACGAAGCTTTTCCGACATAACGTAGCCAAGAGTAATGGGACAGAATATAGACTGCTTATTAAGGAACATATTATACTCTTCGAAATCCTCGTCAGCGCTCGAGCCTATACCGTTAGTATTATAATAGAAATCGTAGAGAGTCTGCATTATATTATTGATTTTGTCGGTCTTGATTGAGAATGCGGGAACTCCGTCCTCATTCTTTTGTACAACGGGGTTGTTAAACGCCCAAAGCCAAGCATTTACAGGATTTCCTATTTCAAAGGTGCCTCCGTAGAAGTCGCCACTTGAACGTGTGCCCGAGCCGTCGGAGTCAATGTAAATGTCTTTAACTAAATTGTAGAAATAATCGTAGGTCCAATCACCCTTAAGCACCACGTCGTAAAGATTTCCAAGGTCGTAGGACGCAGCAAGATTTTTGTTAAAGGCTATGGCACAGGCAGAAATAATCGAGGTAGCGTTTATGTCGGAAATTGCAACAATGCACTTGCCGTCATAGGTGAGCTCTGTAGCAGTAGTTGGCGCCCACCAAGGCTTTGAGAAATCCACGTGGGGAATATCATACCAATTGAGGAACAGATTCTTCGTTACCAAAAGTCCGGTTGAAAGCACGTGGTTTACTATCAGGTCGAATTCGTCTGTACCGGAAAGTATAGATTTCTGTATGTATTCGGAAAGAGTGGTTATATCGGCACTGTACACAAGCTCTACGTTACAGTTAAGCTTGGCTTCCACTGCTTCGTTTCTCTTTGCCTTTGCATCTTTAACAAGGTCACCCTTGTTGATGTCTGCTTCAGCAGGGAACATTTCGTATCCGTCGTTGTGGCATACTACGCGAAGGGTTTTGCCTTCAAAATCCCATTCGTCAAGTCCGTCGTCGGTAGCTGCACGAACTGCAAAAATATCGCCTGCCTCAATGGCAGAAATATCATTGTTGTCATTATTGGTTGTGGGCTGCTTTGTATCGGTTGCCTCGTCTTCGCCACATGACGTAAGCATAAACGCCATGCAGGAAAGCAACGTCGCTAAAGCAAGCATAAACGATAAAATCCTTTTTTTCATAAAATCCTCCATAAAAATTCTCATACCGTTAAATCTTTTTAAGGTAAATTGAGTATAACATACACTCAAGCATTTTGCAATGTTTTTTGCATTTCGCACAAAAAAAGTAGCACATTATTAAAATGTGCTACTTTGATTTTGTGTAGTTTGTATATTATCCTAACCTGTCGTAAGCTCTTAATATCTTTCTGAAATGTTGCTTTGCCTGGGGATATCTCTTCTCATAGTAAGACTCGAAATTTTCGTTTTTCGCTTCAACCATGTTACGAACGAGAGAGCCAAAGCCCTGCCAATTGTCGTATACGAAGCCGAAGTCAAAATAACGGTTTTCGAGAACTATATCAAGAACCTCCTTGGACTCGGAGTCACGGAGATATCTTGTTTTAAGAGCTGTTTCATAAATTGTAGGAGTGATTGTCTTCCATGATTCGTAGGCAAGAGCCTCTGTACAAACGCCTATAAATTCAAGGTCCTTTGCAGTCTTGGGTACGCAGGAAACTGTATGCTCACCATATACGTGGGAATAATAATCCTTCTGATTTTCGTCCCACTTGGGATAAGGAAGTATTCCGTAATCGTCCTCGAAGTTACGGAAGCTTGGCCACAAAACGTGCGCCAAATAAATGTTAGTCATAATTGACTGCTTGTTGAGGAACATTTTATATTCTACAAAGTCTTCGTCGTCGCTGGAGCCCACACCGTTGGTGTTGTAATAGAAATCGTAGATAGTCTGCATAATTGCGTTGATTTTATCGGTCTTTACGGCAATGGTAGGAACGCCTTCCTCATCCTTTGCCATAATCGGATTATTAAATGCCCATAACCACGCATTAGTACTGTTATCCATACCGAAAGTAGCACCGTAAAAGTCGCCTGCAGTACGAGTGCCCGAGCCGTCGGTATCAACGTAGATGTCCTTGATCATATCATACATAACGTCGTAGGTCCAATCGCCGTCAAGTACAAGCTCATAAAGGTTTCCAAGGTCGTAAGCAGCAGCAAGATTCTTATTAAAGGCAATTACGCAAGTAGAGGTAATCGCGTTTGCGTTGATGTCAGAGATAGCAAGAATACACTTGCCGTCGTAGGTAAGCTCGGTTGAAGTCGTAGCCGCCCACCAAGGCTTTGAAAAATCTACGTGGGGAATATCATACCAATTGAGGAACAGATTCTTGGTTACCATACCACCCGTTGTCATAACGTGGTTTACAATAAGGTCAAATTCATCTGTGCCCGAAAGAACCGATTTCTGAACGTATGCTGAAAGCTCGTTGATACCACCGGAATAAGCCAACTCTAAATTACAGTTGAGCTTTGCTTCTACGGCTTCGTTTCTTGTAGCCTTTGCGTCTTTGATAAGGTCACCCTTGTTAACATCTTCCGGTGCAGGGAACATCTCACCACCGTCATTATGGCATACTACACGAAGGGTCTTGCCACCAAAATCCCAATTGTCGTCAAGTCCGTCGTCGGTTGCAGCACGCTCTGCGAAGATATCTCCGGCTTCAAGTGCTAAATCGTTATCACCATTAACATTATTCTGTTTTTCGTCGGATGGCGTTGTTTCATCTTCTCCGCATGAGGTCAATACAAACATCATACATGAAAGCAACATCGACAAGGTAAGTATAAAAGATAATACTCTTTTCATAATAGCCTCCTTATATTTGCATCTGCAAAACTGTTTATACATCCGTAATATATCACAAAGGCATGTCTTATTCAATAGCATTTTTGATAATGATTTGACCTTTTTGATATACTACAGAATAATTTTATCATATTATCCTATTGTTTTCAACAATTTTTATTAAATTAGATATTCCAAAAAAGGAATAGCTCTATAAAAAAAATGAAATGACGGTGCGTTTTGTCAACGCACCGTCATTTAACTCGTTATATTCTGTCGTAAACTCTTATAATCTTTCTGAAATGAAGCTTCGCCTTGGGATATCTCTTCTCGTAATAAGACTCGAAGTTTTCGTTCTGCGCTTCTATCATCTTCAATATAACTGTACCGAAGCCCTGCCAATTGTCGTATACGAAGCCGAAGTCGAAGTAACGGTTGTCCAGAACTATATCAAGAACCTCCTTGGACTCGGAGTCACGGAGATATCTCGTTTTGAGAGCTGTTTCGTAAATGGTGGGAGTAATTGTCTTCCATGATTCATACGCAAGAGCCTCCGTACAAACGCCTATAAATTCAAGGTCCTTTGCAGTCTTGGGTATGCAGGAAACTGTGTGCTCACCGTATACGTGTGAGTAATACTCCTCTTGATTTTCATCCCACTTGGGATAAGGAAGAATTCCGTATTCGTCTTCGAAATTACGAAGACCTGCAGCCATAACCTCACCAAGATATATAGGTGTCATAATGGACTGCTTGTTAAGGAACATCTTAAACTCATCGAAGCCGTCATCTGTGCTTGAGCCGATACCGGTCGTGTTGTAGTAGAAGTCGTATACCGTCTTCATAATGTTGTTAATCTTATCGGTCTTAATAGCAATGGTAGGAACTCCGTCCTCATCCTTTGCCATAACGGGGTTGTTAAAGCCCCAGAGCCATGCATTAGATGCATTGGATACTACGAAGGTACCACCGTAGAAGTCACCACTTGAGCGTGTACCCGAGCCGTCTGAGTCGATATAAATGTCTTTAATCAAATCATAGAAATAATCGTAGGTCCAGTCACCGTCAAGTACCACGTCATAAAGGTTTCCAAGGTCGTAAGCAGCAGCAAGATTCTTGTTGAAGGCAATTACGCAACAACAGGTAATGGCAGTTGCGTTGATGTCAGAAATTGCAAGAAGGCACTTGCCGTCATAGGTAAGCTCTGTTGCAGTTGTGGCAGCCCACCAAGGCTTTGAGAAGTCAATATGAGGCACGTCGTACCAATTGAGGAACAGATTCTTGGTTACCATACCACCGGTAGTAAGAACGTGGTTAACTATAAGGTCAAATTCATCCGTGCCCGAAAGAACTGCCTTCTGAACGTATGCAGCAACCTCGTTGATACCACCTGCATAGGTAAGCTCTACGTTACAGTTAAGCTTTGCTTCTACTGCTTCGTTTCTCGCTGCCTTTGCATCCTTTACAAGGTCACCCTTATTGATGTCTGCTTCAGCAGGGAACATTTCATAGCCGTCGTTATGGCATACTACACGAAGGGTTTTGCCCTCGAAATCCCAATCGTCGTCAAGTCCGTCGTCGGTTGCAGCGCGAATAGCAAAGATGTCGCCTGCCTCAAGTGCTGAATCCATATCAGTGTTGTCGTTAGTAGGATTTTTAACTGTCGGTGTCGTTTCTTCCTTTTCACATGAGGTCAATACAAGAGTCATACATGAAAGCAACATAACCAAAGTAAGTACTAAAGATAATATTCTTTTCATAAAAGCCTCCTCGCTTTTGTTTGATATATAATTTTAACATATTTTTATGGTTTTTTCAACAGTTTTTATAAAGATATGGTATTTTGACATGAATAAGGGATATTTACAAAAAAACGCGACACGTTTTAAGTCGTGTCGCGTTTTTATGTTAAATTATATCAACAACTATGTGCTGATTGTTTTTGGTTGAAGAAGCCTTCATAACCGAACGGATAGCCTTTGCAATTCTTCCACCCTTACCGATTACCTTACCCATATCGTCGGGGGCAACCGAAAGCTCTAAATGAAGAATATCGCCGTCCATACGCTCGTTTACTCTTACTTCCTCAGGCTTGTCAACTATTGCGCTTGCAATGTCGATAAGAAGTTTCTTCAAATCTGTCCCTCCAAGCTTAGTCGATTGCGCCGCTCTTCTTCAAGAGACTTTTTGCTGTTTCAGTAGGCTGTGCGCCGTTAGCAATCCACTTCTTTGCCGCTTCAACGTCGATGTTGATTTCTGCGGGATTTGTCATGGGATTGTAGTAACCAATCTCCTCGATAAATCTTCCGTCTCTGGGAGATCTTGAATCAGCAACAACTACACGGTAAAAGGGAGCCTTCTTTGCACCCATTCTTCTGAGTCTGATTTTAACTGCCATTATTTTCACCTCCATGGCTGATTATAATTTATATTATTTATATAATATACTAAAATCCAAAGGGAAACTTCTTCCCGAACTTTTTCTTTCCACCACCGGTAAACTGCTTCATCAGCTGCTTTACCTGGTCAAACTGCTTGAGCAATCGGTTAACCTGCTCTACGGACGTACCACTTCCAGCCGCTATTCTCTTTTTTCTTGCCGAATTGAGAATGTCGGGGTTTTCTCTTTCCTCAGGAGTCATTGAAAGAATTATAGCTTCCTGCTGTGCCAGCTGCTTTTCGTCTACCTTTACGTCCTTCATGGCGCCGGTCTTCATTCCGGGTAGCATTCCCACAAGCTGATCAAGGTTACCCATATTTTTCAACTGACCGAACTGGTCAAGGTAATCGGTAAGTGTAAAGGTCTGCGAGCGAAGCTTCTTTTCAAGCTCCATCGCCTTCTTTTCGTCGAAGGACTCCTGCGCCTTTTCTATAAGGGAAAGCACGTCTCCCATACCGAGAATTCTCGACGCCATTCTTTCGGGGTGGAAGGGCTCTATATTATCAAGCTTTTCACCCGTGCCAACGTATTTTATGGGCTTGCCCGTAATATATCTTACAGACAGAGCTGCGCCACCTCGTGTGTCGCCGTCAAGCTTTGTGAGGATAACGCCCGTTACGTCAAGCAAGGAATTGAAATGCTCGGCAACGTTTACTGCGTCCTGACCAAGCATTGCATCAATGACGAGAAGGATTTCAGAGGGATTTACCTCTGCCTTGATATCCTCAAGCTCCTTCATAAGCACCTCGTCTACGTGGAGACGTCCTGCCGTGTCTATGAAAACAACGTCTATTCCCTCTCGCTCGGCAAGGCTCACGCCTTCCTTTGCAATTTTTACGGGGTCTTTTATGCTCTCGTTGGAATAAACCTTTACTCCAACCTGCTCGCCCACAACGTGAAGCTGCTTTATGGCTGCCGGACGGTATACGTCACAAGCTACGAGAAGTGAGGATTTACCCTGCTTCTTCATAAGGCCGGCAAGCTTTGCTGCGTGGGTCGTTTTACCTGCACCCTGCAAGCCACACATCATAACTACCGTAGGTGGCTTGGGCGCTATCTGAAGCTTTTCGTGCTTTTCGCCCATAATGGCGCAAAGCTCTTCGTTTACTATCTTTACTATCTGTTGCGCAGGCATAAGGCTCTCAAGAACCTCGGTGCCTACTGCGCGCTCTGAAACCTTGGAAATAAACGCCTTAACTACCTTGAAGTTAACGTCGGCTTCAAGAAGTGCAAGCTTTATTTCACGCATACCTTCCTTTACGTCGGATTCGGTAAGCTTGCCTTTGTTTCTGAATTTTTTAAAAGCGTCTGAAATTTTATCGGTCAGACTCTGAAACATACTTACCTCCTCTTGTTCAATCGGACTTTTTTTATTATAAAAGCTCTTTTATTTTTGCCGAAATATCGGGATGCGTTTGGGCAATTCCCTCTGCAAGCTTATTAAGCTCGTCGTAGGTTTTTTTGAGATGCAACGCGTTTTCAAGCTCCACAAGCTCTTCGCAGGTACGTCTTATCAGCTCTCTGACGCCCTGACGGGTGGTACCCGTATGCTCTGCAATTTCCGAAAGGGACAGATCCTGCCAATAGGACAGCTCAAATACCGTCCTTTTCTTTTCGCTGATAAGGGGTGCGTAAATATCATATAAAAGACAAACTGAAAAGTCCTTTTCCTTCATATTCCTCTACGCCTCCGTATGTGTGTAAATATTTTTTCTTTACACCTTGCATATTTTACACTACGTTTGGTGATTTGTCAATAGCTTTTTAGAATTTTATATTTACTTTTCCCATTCTTTGTGGTTTTTAAGTATTTCCCATAGAGAAAGATAGCTTTCGTGTCGGGATTTCGGGAGCTCTCCTTTATTTATTCTTTCAAGAATAGCACACCCTTCCTCCTTGGTGTGAGTGCATTTGGTATACTTGCAGCTTCCTACAAGCTCTCTGTATTCGGGGAATGCGTAGACAAGCTCCTCCTTTTTCATAAATCTGAATCTGTCAAAATCAAGGAGTGTGAAGCCGGGGGTGTCAACGTAATAGGTATCCTCGCCCGTCTTATACAGAGTGGTAGTTCTGGTGGTGTTTTTGCCCCTTTGCGTCTTTTGGCTTACGTCACCCGTTTGCAAGCAAAGCTCGGGAAAAAGAGTATTGATGATAGTGCTTTTCCCTACCCCCGACGGTCCTGTGAATACTGAAACGCCACCTCTTGCAAGAGGAAGTAGCTCACGGGTTACCTCCTCGGGCTGAGAGGAGGCAGACAGCATAACTACACGGTAACCACTTTTTGTATACGTGTCGTAGAGACTTTCGCACACCTCGGGGGAAGCTACGTCCTTCTTATTGAAAACGATAACGGTGTTTATATCGGCGTGAGCAGTAATTGCCGTAAGCTTATCTATTGCAAGAAAATTCGGCTCGGGTGAAGCAAGAGCAAAAACGACGAACATAGTATCCACGTTTGCCACCTCGGGACGAATGAGAACGTTTTTTCTCTCAAGCACACGGGTTACAAGACCCACGTCCTCTCTCCCCTTTTTGTCACCCTCCTGCTGAAACTCCACTACGTCTCCTGCAACAACCACAAGCCCTTCGTGGCGAAAGCTTCCCTTTGCCACGCAAGGATAGTGAGCGCCATCACATTCAACGGTATATACTCCACCTATGCAGGATATTATTCTTCCAATCATCTGCTTGCCTCTCTGTTTCCTAAAAAAAGGGGCTTCCGCCCCTTTTTTATTTTCTGAAAATCTGTGTGTTCTGACCCTTATACAACCTTTATCGGTCCGTCTGCTCCGTTTCCTTCATTTTCGGTTGAAGGATTTGTGGGCACTACAACGGGAATTTCAGGTTGTGTGGGCTCTGTAGGTGTCACCGTTTCGGTAATACCTGTGCCGTAATAAATAATTATTTCGTCTGCGTAATTAACAGGAACCTGAGTGCCTGCTTCAAGGCTCTGACCCGTAATAATTCCTACCTCTGCTTCCTCCTCGGACGGCATATAGGTCACCTTTATACCGTTGGATACAAAGTCGGACATTTCACTCTCTGCCTTATTTATGCTACTGCCTACGAGGTTTGGCATATACAGGTAGAGGTCAAGCTCGGCGATACCCGTGTTTCCCTGACCGTTGCTGACGTAAAGTGTAATCTTGTCGCAGAACTCGGGGCTTATAACGGTATAGGGTGTAATGCTTTGAGCCACTACAGTACCTACACTTGCAGAGTTTGCAACGGTGATATACTCTACCTCAAATTCGGCAAGCTCTACCATTGCCTGTCCCTTGGTCTTGCCCACAAGCTTGGGCATTGCTATAACGTTTTCAAGGCTCTTACCCGTGCTGACGTAAAGGGTAATGGTATCAAGAGTGCTGACAAGCTGTCCTGCCTCGGGAGACGTTTTGAAAACGTAGCCGTCAAGGACTGTGTCGTGAGCAGCTCTGACAACCTCAATGTTGTCAAGGCTGAAGCCTCTGTTTTTCAAAGCCGCCTTTGCTGCGGCAAGGGTCATTATGGTATAATCCTCAAACGCCACCTTGCCCTCTACGGGATTTACGTAGAGAGTAAGACTCGTGGTGCCTGTGGAATTCTTTATTTTCTTTACCTCTCCAGCCGATGGCTTGGTGCTGTATATTTCGCCGTAGCCGTAGGAATCGTTGAGAGCAGTACCGTACTGTACCTCAACCTCAAAGTGCTGTTCTCTCAATTCCTCTATCATTGATTCCTCGTACACCTGTCCCACAAGAGACGGAACCGTTGCGTATATTACGTCGTCCTCGGTGCTTGTGCTTGTATGGAACAGAGAAAGGACAACTACTATTGCCGATATAATGAGCACAGAAAAGAACGCTAACACCATACCCAGAATTATGGGGAAAAGTGTTACCTTGGCTTTCTGCTTGGGCTTTACGTTTCTCTGTTTTTTCTTCATATCGGGCTGACCTTTGCTTCCTTCCGTCTCCACCTTGGGCTTTTCCGTAAAGATAACCATGGGAGACTCTTTAAGTATTCTTATAGCACGAAGCATTGAACGGGCTGACTTAAATCTATTTTCGGGGGATTTGGACATTGCCTTTAGAATGACCTGCTCTACTCCCTTGGGAAGCTCGGGGGCTACCTCGGAGGGACTTTGAGGCTCGTCGCTTATCTGCTTCATAGCTACCGACACGGGAGTTTCTGCATCAAAGGGAAGCTTACCCGTTGCCATTTCATAGAGCATTACGCCTACGGAATAGATGTCGGAATAAGTACCTGTTTCCTTTCCACTTGCCTGCTCGGGACTGATGTAATATACCGTTCCCAACGCCTTATCTGACATTGAAATGGTATCACTGCCAGGAGCTCTGGCAATACCGAAGTCGGTTACCTTCAATCTTCCGTCGGGAAGAACTATCATATTGTGAGGCTTTACGTCACGGTGTATAACACCCTTTTCGTGCGCGTGCTCAAGTGCCAGAAGAATCTGCTCTGTAAAGTCAAGAGATTCTTCAAGAGAAAGCTTATTGCTTCTCTCCTCCATATATTCCTTGAGTGTCTGTCCGTCAGCAAGCTCCATTACGATGTATTTTATGTCGGTTTCAAGAGACATATCGTAAACTCTTACTATGTTTTCGTGAGAAAGCATAGATATGGCTCTGGATTCGTTTATAAAGCATTTAACTGCGTGATTGTTGGCGTCTCCGTTATCGTTGAGTACCTTTATGGCAACTATTCTTTTGTCCTTCAGGTCCTCTGCCTTGAATACCACCGACATTCCACCGACACCTACCACGGAGAGAAGCTTGTATCTGTCGCCGATAACCTGACCTATAAGCTCATCAAATTTATCGTTTGTGCTCATTTTTTCCTCCGTTTTTTTACTTTTCTGTATCTATAAGTATGACAGTGATATTGTCCGAACCACCCTTACTGTTGGCAAGGCTGACAAACTCCTCTGCCTTCTCGGCTATGGAACTACCGGATGATACTATTCTGGTAAATTCCTTTTCGTCGAAATAATTTGACATACCGTCGCTACAAACAAGATAGTAGCCATCCTCCAACGGCATATTGGCAACGTCGCACTCCACGTCCTTTTTAATGCCGAGGGCTCGGAGTATTACGTTTTTGTTCGGGTGATTTTGCGCTTCCTCGGGAGTTATCTTTCCGTCGTCCACCAATGCTTGTACGAAGGAATGGTCAACCGTCAACTGCTTTGCGCTCTTCTTCGTTATATGATATACACGGCTATCTCCCACGTTAAAGGTCCAGAGAATATCGTCCATAATAACACAGCCTGACAGAGTTGTGCCCATTCCCGAAAGACCCGTATCTGTACCCGAGGTGAGATATACCTCTTTATTGGCAACGTCACAGGCTTCGTATACGGCGCGTTCTACCTTTATAACGGTTTCTGCCCTGTCGGTGATGCTATCTCTGATTTCACGGATTTTGGGCACGATACTGTTAAAAAACAGCTTACAGGCTATTCTGCTTGCAACCTCTCCTGCGTTTGCTCCACCCATTCCGTCGCACACTATGGCTACAACGGTGTTATCCGAAACGTCAACGCTGAAATTGTCCTCGTTAAGACTTCTTGTCTGACCTACGTCGCTTATACCAAAGACCTGCATACCCAACCTCCTTTATACCTTATTTTTCATATGGTCGTTTCTTAACTGTCCGCAGGCAGCATCTATATCAGAGCCAAGCTTTCTGCGTACCGTCGCATTTATTTTACTATCATTAAGCGTTTTTGTAAAGAGATTAACCGAGTTTTTTGTTGATTTTTTGAAATTTTTCTCGCGAATTGTGTTTACGGGGATAAGATTTACGTGACACATAATGCCTTTCAGCCGTTTTGCAAGCTCCAATGCGTGTGTGGGAGTGTCGTTTACTCCGTCTATCAATGCGTATTCAAAGGATATTCTTCTTCCGCATATTTTCTGATATTCACGGCACGCCGACAGAAGCTCATCGATTTTATATTTATGGTTTATAGGCATCATAGTGTCTCTGATTGCATCGTTGGGTGCGTGAAGTGATATAGAAAGAGTTATGGGAAGCTCCTCGCGGGCAAGCCTTTTAATACCGGGCACCACTCCACAGGTAGAAA
This sequence comes from Clostridia bacterium, assembly GCA_017520825.1. Lineage (GTDB taxonomy): Bacteria > Bacillota > Clostridia > Oscillospirales > SIG627 > RGIG6353. The sequence goes on from JAFXEX010000002.1 coordinate 125,525, forward strand.
GCGAAATATGTCGGTAGCCTATTCCAAGCCCCATTTTATCATTTACAAGATGCAAAAATTTTATTACGTTGTCGTAGTTATCAAGAGGCTCGCCTATTCCCATTAATACGATATTGGAAACCCTGAAGCCTTCCTCGTCAGAATGCTCACGGGTAATGGTTTCTATCTGGGCAAGAATTTCGGAGGGCTCAAGCCCTCTGACGAAGCCGTTTTTAGTGGAGGCGCAAAAGGCGCAGCCCATTCGACAGCCTACCTGAGTGGAAACGCAGACGGTGTTTCCGTGCTCGTATCTCATAAGCACCGTCTCTATAATATTTCCGTCGTCAAGAGCAAGAAGGTATTTTTCCGTTCCGTCAATTTTTGAAACCAGCTTAGATGCTATCTGAGGGGCAGTAATATAATACCTCTCGGAAAGCTGGTTGGCAAGAGAAACGGAAATATCAGACATATGGTGAAAATCCGTTTTCAGCTTACCGAAAAGCTGTCTGTACACCTGACCGGCACGGAATTTGGGAAGCCCCATTTCCACAAGCTCGGCTTCAAGCTGGGGAAGCGTCATACTTTTTACGTCTTTTTTATCCATTTACTTATCAGTCCTTTATCAGTAGGTCGTAGAAGAAGCCGTCGTCGGAATACTCTGACGGAAAAGCAGTTTTGGGAAAGCCCTCGGCTCTGTGAAACTCACTGTGCTCTTTCAGAAAAGCCTCGGTTACCCTTTCGTTTTCCTCAGGATTGAGAGTGCAGGTGGAATATACCATACGCCCTCCTTTTTTTAAGTAGCCCGATGACGCAGTAAGAATACTCAACTGTATTTCGGGAAGCCTTTCAATATCCTCGGGCTTTTTATATTTTATGTCGGGCTTCTTGGCAATAATTCCAAGTCCCGAGCAGGGAACGTCGCATATAACGGCATCAGCCTTGCCCAAAAGCTCCTCTCTCGGCGAGGTCGCGTTCTGAACCTGGGCAGTAATTATATTTATACCAAGACGCTCTGCACCCTTTTGTACAAGGGACAGCTTATTAGCGTGAAGGTCAAAGGAATAAACCGTACCTCTGTTTTCCATATCAATTGCGGCAGAAAAGCTTTTTCCTCCGGGGCAGGCACAGGTGTCAATTACGATTTCGTCGGGCTTCAGCTTTAATGCCGAAACTGCCTTCCTTGAGTTTGAGCCCTGAACGAAAAACAAGCCCTCCTCAAAGCCGTAAAGACTCTCCACGTTACCCGACGCATATACGACGTCGTCAAGCTGGGGGTGAAGCTGACCGTCAACATTACTCATCAGCTCCTTCACAGTAGTCTTCAGAGTATTTACTCTGACAGTCATAGGTGGCTTCTTTTCGAAGCCCTCTAATATTTCCTCGACTTTTGCCCTGCCGTAGCCTCTTTCCCACAAATCAATTATCCATTGGGGTACGGAATATTTTACCGAAAGAGGCGCCGTTTCAAGCTCTTTTTTGAGCTTTTCTTTGTTCTTTAAAAGATTACGCAAAACGGCGTTGACAAAGGACTTTGATGAATGAGGCACAAGCTTTACCGATTCGTCACAGGCTGAAAAATCTGGAATTTTATCCATATGCATAATCTGATATAAGCCAAGGCGAATTGATATAAGCGTATCGGTATCAAGCTTGTCAATAGGACGGCTTGAAACCCTTGAGATGAGGTAGTCAAGAGTTATGCCCTTTTCAATAACGCCGTAAACCAACGCCGTATAAAGAGCCTTATCTCTGCCGTCAAGCTGTGCTCGGGAAAGGCTTGTCATTACCTCAAGGTTTGAATATTTGCCGTCCCTGGCACATTTTTTCAGGCTATCGAAGGCGAGCCTTCTCGGATTGTCTGTTTTCATAAAAGTTCCTATCTTCTTGAGTTTCTGTTTACCAGCATAAAGAGACGGAGGAGGTTTGCAAGGGCTACTGCAAGAGCAGCAACGTAGGTCATCGCAGCAGCCGAAAGCACCTTGCGTGCGCTTTCTATTTCATTGCCCACCAATATATTTTCACTTTTAAGGCTTTCGAGAGCCCTGCGTGAAGCGTTGAATTCAACGGGCAGGGTAACAAGCTGGAAAAGAGCCGAAAGCCCGAAAAGTGCAACTCCAAGATACGCAAGGTTGAGAGCCGACATAATAATGCCCAGCAGTACGAGGGGCATTGCTAAATTGGAGCCTATCTGACAGATGGGAATTATAGCAGTTCTGAGCTTTATGGGATAATATCCAACGGCGTGCTGAACTGCGTGTCCTGCCTCGTGGGCAGCAACACCAAGGGCAGCTACCGAATTTGAAGCGTACACAGATTCCGAAAGGCGTATAACCTTTGCCTTGGGGTCGAAATGGTCTGTAAGCTCTCCGTTAATCCTCTCAATTCTTACGTCGTAGACACCACCTGCTCTTAACACGGCCTCAGCACACTGAGCGCCTGTGAGTCCTTTGGCGTTTGCCATTTTGGCGTATTTTTTGAAGGTTGAATTTACGTTTGCACTTGCCCACATAGCCCAAAGGGCAGCAAGTATTACGGGAATAATCCATATATCAAGTGAATAAAAGAATGGCATATTTTTTCTCCTTATTGAAGTATATCGTCAAGATTTATTTTCCTGCCGTTAAGAAAATCGGAGGCAGACATTTTCTTTCCACCCTCCAGCTGAAGCTCCTTGAGCAAAACGCTTCCCTCTCCGCAGGATACCTGAATTTTTTTCTTTGCCACAACTACCTGCCCGTTCTGAGCGTCAAAGCTTTCGTCGCAGGTCTCGGCACGGTATATTTTAAGCAATTTTCCGTCTGCCATTCTGGTTATAGCCGACGGCTCCTCAGAAAGTCCGTGTATTTTTCTCGTTATTTCAAAAGCAGATTTAGACCAATCGATAATCTGGTCCTCAGAGGTAAGCTTTTCGGCATAGGTTGAAAGACTGTCATCCTGCTTTTCACCCTTTGCCTTGCCTGAAACGATATCTCTCACAGTCTGGCAAACCAATCTTCCACCGATTTCGGCAAGCTCACCGAAAAGCTCGGTAGCCGTCATTCCCTCGGGAATATCCACCTCTGCCTTTGAAAGCATATCACCTGTGTCAAGCCCCTTTTCCATATACATAATGGTAACGCCGGTTTTTTTCTTTCCGTCCATTATTGCACGGTTGACGGGAGAAGCGCCTCTGTATTCGGGAAGCAATGAGCCGTGAACGTTTATTGCGCCGTATCTGGGATAATTGAGTACGTATTCGGGAAGTATCTTTCCGTACGAAGCCACGATTATTATATCGGGGTCGAAGTCCTTGAGAGTCTGACCGAAGCTTTCCTCCTTGAGATTTTCGGGGGTAACAACGTCTATCCCCATCTCCATTGCCTTCAGCTTGGTTTCACAGGGCTGAAGCTTATATGAGCGCCCCTTCGGCGTGTCAGCCTTGGTAACTGCCATTATAACGGAATCCGAAAATTCCTCTGCAATTATTTCCAGCACCCTCGCAGCAAAAGCGGGAGTACCCATATACATTATTCTCATTCAAGCTCTCCTTCTTCAACGTATCTCACTATATCGTCAAGCATTACCTTGCCGTCAAGGTGGTCGGTTTCGTGGCAAAAGGCTTGTGCCATAAGTCCTTCCATATCCTTGAAGTATATTTCATTTCCGTTTCTGTCAAGTGCCTTTCCCGTTACCTTTACAGGTCTGTTTTTAACCACCCATACGTCGGGGAAGGACAGACAACCCTCATAAACCTCACGGTTGCCCTTGGTGGAAATTATTTCGGGATTGATAAGCTCAATAGGTCCGTCGCCAACGTCGATGATGACAACCCTTTTCAATATGCCCACCTGAACGGCAGCAAGTCCTGCTCCCTGAGCCTTAGCAAGAGTGTCCTTCATATCGTCAAGGAGAGTAAGCACTCTTTCGTCGATTTTCTCAACGGGGCGCGACCTCTTTTTAAGTATATCGTCACCTGTTTTAACAATATTAAGTATAGCCATTTTAATTCCTTTCCATATATCACAACATTGTGGGAGAGGCGTCAAAGGAGCATTTGACTCCGTCCTTCCGGTTGAAGGTGTTCAATACTGCCTTAAAAAGCTCTCTCGTGCGTTTTGAATTTTTATACTTTACTACCAGCTTTCGTCTGAAGCTGTTTTTTAACTTATAGGGAACGGCGTCAAAGGGTCCGTAAGCGATTATTTTTACGTCGGTAAACTCACCTGCAAGCAATCCTCCCACGGTTTCGTTAAGCCTTTCGGAAGCCTTGTCAAGAGCACTCTCGCTGTCGGAGGTCAGTATGAAAACTCCTACCGTACAGAAGGGTGGAAAGGTAAGCGCCCGACGAAGCTCTATTTCACCCTCGAAAAATGCGTCGTAATCCTGCGTGGTGCAAAGCTCTATAATTTCATTGTGGGGATTCATAGTCTGTATTACGGCACTGCCCTTTTTCTTTCCTCTGCCTGCACGTCCAACAACCTGCGTCATAAGAGCAAAGGTATGCTCGTTTGCACGGTAGTCGGAGGAGAACAGAGACAGGTCTGCCATAATTACGCCCACAAGGGTTACGTCGGGGAAATTGTGCCCCTTGGCAACCATCTGCGTGCCTATGAGAATATCGGCATTATGTGAGGAAAACTCCTCGATAAGCTGATCGTGCGACAGCTTTTTACGGGTAGTGTCGGCGTCCATTCGCAAAACTCTCGCCTGGGGAAAAAGCTCCTTCAGCTCCTGCTCAAGCTTTTGGGTGCCGTAACCACGGTACTGCATATGCTCTGATGAGCAGGTGGGGCATTTTTCGGGTGGCGTGATTGAATATCCACAATAATGACACACAAGTCGGTGGGAGTCTCCCATCTGATGAAGTGTCATTGACACGCTACAATTAGGGCAGGTAACGGCACTTTTACAGTCCCGACAGGTAAGAAGCTTTTTCAGTCCCCGTCGGTTGACGAAAATAACTGCCTGCTCTCCCCTGCCAAGCGTGGCACGAAGTCTCTCTTCAAGCTCTGCTCCCACAAGTCTGTCGGGTGACGATACGCCGTCGTTCATAACGTCGGCTATTACCACATCGGGTAATATTGCGCCACCGTATCTTTTTTTAAGGGTTACAAGGGTATAATTCCCTTTTTTTGCGTTATAAAAGCTTTCAACGTCGGGGGTTGCCGACGAAAGAAGAAGCAATGCGTCGGACTTAGCACATACAAAGCGCGCTACGTCTCTTGCGTGATAGCGTGGTGTGGTATCCGATTTATAGCTATCGTCCTGCTCCTCGTCTATTATGAGCAGTCCCAGATTTTGAACGGGGGCAAATACGGCTGAGCGTGTGCCTAAAACTATATTTTTTCTTCCCGATTTAATCGCTTCCCAGCTATCGTGACGCTCACCCTTTGACATACCCGAATGTATAATGGCAACTCTGTCTCCGTAGCGTGAAAATAAAGCCTCGGCGCTTTGAGAGGTAAGCGCAATTTCGGGAACAAGCATTATGACGCCACGGGCTTCTGATATCGCCTTGTCAATAAGCGAAAGTATCACCGAGGTCTTTCCACTGCCCGTAACTCCGTACAAAAGGGCAGCGCAGCCTTTTTTTCTGTCAAGCATTGATGAAAGGGTGTCATAGCCCTCCCTCTGCTCGTCTGATAGCTCTATGGCTTCATTGGTGGGTTGAATATCGGGAAGCTTATAGAGAGTGCGTTCAACGTTATGGGTAACAATCTCTGCAAGTCCTCTTTTCACCAGGAAATTAAGACCTGCGCTGTCAATTCCGTATATTTCGCACAAGCTCTTTGCAGGCATTTCTTCAACGCCGTAAAGATGGTTTAATACGCTTGTATATTTATCCTTATTTTTTGCACCCTTAAGTCCCAAGGCAATTTCTTCCTCGGTAAGTCTGATTGCCCTTACGTAGCGCTCCTTTTTTTCGTTCACGTGGCAGAGCGCCTCTGTGCAAAGGCTGACCATACTCTTTTTTATATAGGGCATTACGGCTGATTTTGTGATTTCCCCACCAAGATATACTTTTTCGCCATTTTCGAGACGAGCCTTCAGGGACTCGTCCTCAAGCTCCTCAAAGCGTTGTCCCTTTACAATATATTCTGCCGTATCAATATCAAGCCCCGTGGGAAGCATCAGCCTTGCACAATCCCCGAAGGATGCAAAAAAGCGCTCCGACATAAACTGTGCCGTTTCAAGCTGGGTTTTAGTCAGTGAATAGGGCTCTGGCAGAGCAAACAGAATGCTTTTCAGTCCTTGCCCGTCACCACTCTCCTCAAGAGCCGTCACTATTCCGTATTGGTGTCTGTCGGTTTTTCCAAATGGCAGGGCAACTACCCTTCCCTCGCCAAGTTTTTCCTGTGACAAATAGCTGTACGGACGGTCAAATGCAACGGTAGCCGACACAAGTCTGACAGTTACCTTATACATATGACCACCTCCGTTTTTTTAATCTATTATTTTAACTTCAACCTTGTTTCTACGTGTTCTTACTCCACCCACGGTTTTTCCTGCAACCACGAAAGAATACAAAAGCTCCTTACTGTCGTTGTCGTAAATATCAAGATATACCTTATTACCACCCTCGGTTACCGTCTTGGTGCTATAGGTAACGTTTCCGTCCTCGTCAACCAACTGTACCCTTTCGGTCTTCTTTACTCCGTCCTCAACGGTGACGTCGGATGCGCATATCCTGATATATTTATAGTCAAATCTTGACTGGGTATGCATCTCAAGAGCTTCAATTACTTCTCCGGGCAAATCCTCTTCGTAAAGAGGGGTATCTCCGTCGGTGACAACCTTACTGTCGTCCTCAACCACCCTCAGCTTGAATTCAAAGGGTGTCTGTCTATCCTCGGTATCGTAGGTGCTTATACGATAGCGTACAGTAAGCTGTAATTCGGAAATCGGCTCAAGGTAATATATATTCTTAATCTGAATGGTGCCCTCCTCGTTGGTCCACGAGGCAGGCTGATAATTAAACAGCTGATAATCAACGTCAAGATTTTCGAAATCTGCCTTTTCCTCTGCCGTCAGTATTATATCGTCACTTATATCGGCATCGCAGGATACGAAAATTCTGGTAAAGGTAACGGCGTACACCAATATACTTATAGAAAGCACCGTCCACTTTATTATTTTCCACGGCGTTATTTTTCTCTGGTTTTCTTCCATGGTAATCTCCCTGTAAAAGATATATATACTCACTGTATATGATACCACAATTGTGTGAATTTTTCAACAGTTTTCTATTAAATTCGGTTGTGACCTGTTTTCAAGCGCAAAAAAACAAACGGACGGTATAAACCGTCCGTTTAATATTTACGGAAGCTGAAATTCCGTGGGAGATACGTACCAGCCCTCACCTGCTATATAGAGCATAGTGATGTTTTCGGTATAATCCTCTTCAACAACGATATCGCCTGAATCCTGAACTACGCCGTAGGTATGCACAAGATAGCTGTATTCAACCACTTTTTCTATATTGCCCGAAGGCATATAGCAATATTTTGCAAGGTCGTTTACAATGTTATCTCTCTCGGTGCCCTCTATTTCACGCTCTCCCTCAAGGGAATATTCAATATGATATTCTGCGCCGTCGTATTTGATATCACGGTTTACGTGGAGAGTGTAGGTGGCGTTGTTTATAGCCTCCTCAAAGGTTGCGTCGTCGTATTCAAGCTCTCTTTGATATCCCTTGATAAAGGTTTCGGGAAACGCAAGAATGTAGTTTCCAAAGCCGTCCTCTGTCAGAAGAGAAAAGTAGCAAGCAGCTGCATCCTCAACCGTATTGTCAAAGCGTGTGTCGTAGCCCTCGTCAAGATTGTCGGGAGTAACCGTTTCCACGGGCTTGTCTGCACAAGCAGTGAAAACGCAAAGAGCGACAATTACAAGAACAAAAAACAATATATTCTTTCTCATAAATTCCATTTCCTTTTCTTTTCAAAAAAGCCGTGACGGTTGTCACGGCTCAAATGATTTTTCTGTTAAGTAGTCTATTAAAGAGCTGCCTTTGCCTTCTCAACGAGAGCTGCAAATGCTTCCTTGTCGCTTACTGCGATTTCTGCAAGCATCTTTCTGTTAAGGTCGATACCAGCCTTCTTAAGACCGTTCATAAATCTTGAATAGTTGATGTCGTTAACCTTGCACTGTGCAGAAATACGAGTGATCCAAAGAGAACGGAAATCTCTCTTCTTGTTCTTTCTTCCTGCGAAAGCGTAGTTACCGCTCTTCATTACCTGCTGCTTAGCCATCTTGAAGTGCTTGCTCTTTGCACCCCAGTAACCCTTTGCAAGCTTGAGTACTTTATTTCTTCTCTTGCGAGTCATCATCGCGCCTTTAACTCTTGCCATTTCTAAATCCTCCTAAAATTCTCTTTCTTTCAAACCTTATGCGTAGGGAAGGATAGTCTTGATGTTACGAGCTGTTGACTCGCTCATATATCCTGCCTTGCGAAGACTTCTAAGACGCTTTGAGGGCTTGTTACCTGTCTTATGACGGCGTCCCATGTGGTTCATCTTCATTTTTCCGCTTTTTGTAAGAGTAAATCTCTTTGCTGATGCCTTATGGCTCTTAATTTTTCCCATAATTGTATCTCCTTATTATTTATTTTGCTTCATCGGGCTTCTTCGGTGAAATAACCAGCGTCATAAATCTGCCGTCAAGTGACGGAGCTTTATCTGCTCCCCCTATATCAACAAGCGCTTCCTTGATGTTAGCCATAAGGTCATATCCTCTGTCGGTATGATTCATCTCACGGCCTGAAAATACAATAGTCATCTTTACCTTGTTACCGTCTGACAAAAATCTTCTTGCATGGTTAAGCTTTGTATCAAAGTCATGCTTGTCAATTCTGCAGGAAAACTTAATTTCCTTAAGCTCAACGGTAGAACGCTTTTTCTTTGATTCTTTTTCCTTTTTAGTGCGTTCGTAAAGAAACTTTCCGTAGTCCATAATTTTGCATACGGGTGGCTCTGCATTGGGTGACATTTCAACCAAGTCAAGACCTGCCTCGTGTGCAGCGTTAAGTGCTTCGTTTCGGCTGATTATTCCAAGCTGACTTCCGTCTGCTCCGATAACTCTAACCTTTTCTGCTCTTATTTCCTCGTTGATAAGAAGTTCTTTTGCGCTAATGTTAAAACACCTCCGAAAAAATGTGCGGAGAAAAACTCTCCGCACAAAATACAAGGGTACTCCCCTTTTCAATTCTGTATTAACCTCGCCTTGCTCACAGGCAGGCGGGTGAGAACGGAGCGTTCTTCTTCTTTTTTACTCAATGAGTATAACACAGGTTTTCGTATTTGTCAATACCTTTTATTCGTTTGACGTAAAAATTATTTCAGGCTCACCTTTGGTAAGGGTAATGCCACAGCCCGTGAAGATTTTCTCTTGTTTGTTGGGCTTACCTCCTACTACTGCTGGACAGGTTTGCAATTTGTAAGCGTCAAAATCCGAGCCGGGTAAATGAACACGGCAGGAATGAAGATGTCCGTAAAGAAGCAAGTCGGGCTTTATGCGATTTGATACGAGGTCAGTCCAATGACGGTATATCTCATGCTCAATATCAAAGGGAGGCTTCTGAATATACGAAAAGGGCACGTGGCTGATAACTATTCTGTGTTCTATTCCCTCGTCCTCGTATTCTGCCTTTTCGATAACATCCTCCAGCCATTGCGTCTGCTTTAAGCGATAGCTGTGAAAGCATACTGTATGAGAGTATTCTGCATTTGTGTCATTTTTATCCTCACCGCAGTCAAGCACCAATCCCCACAGCTTACCAAGACGGAAGGTATAATACGGCTTACCGTTATCGGTAGGCGTATACTCTGAAAACGACTCTCCGTAGATGCCTCGGGTATCGTGATTTCCCCTTGTGAAAATAATGGGAATTCTTCCCTGGGTAATGCCCGAGCAAATTCTGTAAATGGAATTGAAGTTTTCTATAGCTCCCGAATGGTCGGGGATATCTCCGTTGAGAACCAGCAGGTCTATCTCCTTGCCAAAATTAAGGGCGGCCTCTATGGGCTCTTCCTCCATATTGTGAGCGTCCGAAATATGATATATGCGTATCTCGTCTCCCGAAACGGGCTTAAATTGATACGTCAACGACACGGTGTCCTCGCTTACGGGGAAATACGGAGCTCTGTCTATCATCTTGCGATAACAAAGAGTATATTCACCCACTGCGTCAAGCTCCTTCATGGGAACTTCAATTTTATGTACGAAATTGTTTGACTTGAGTATGCCGTTACAGTGGTCGTAATAGGTTTTTTCACCCACCGTTGCCCAAACGATAGCCGAGCAGGCAAAGGGAGTTACTATCTGATAATTATTTCCTATAGCAAATACGGATGGGTGTGCATTAAGATTTTCGGGGAGCTTAACCATTATTCAAACGCCTCCTTGAATTCAGAGGTTCCACCCATAACAAAGCTTTCACTTGATGCGAAGGTGGTACGCTTACCATTGGTCTGTATAGCTTTTATAGTGTCTCCGTAAACTGCGTCAACGTCTGGGATAAGTAAGGTTTCTCCGTCAATGTATATTACGTCGTGCTTTTCGCCGTTGAGTCTTATTCTGGTAAACTCGGTGAACATCCGTCCCTTGATTTCAAGTCCCGAGTCGGTGTTGTTAACGTCGGTAATAACAAGGGGAGCTATACCAAGCTGCATATCCGACGGAGTGTATCCAATCTCGTAGCCGTAGCACTCCTTTCTGCCGTAGAGCATATCGTACTGAAGCATTTCGAGAGAGGTATAGTATTCCTCGTTGCGAAGAGAATTCTGATGAAGCTTCGTAATAAGTCCGTTATTCATACCAAGCTCACCTAAAACGTGGGCTGCCAGCTCGTAGGAGCAAAGGTCAACCGCCTCGGCATCAAGTCCGTAGTTGGACCATATAACGTACTCAGTCTGATATACGCTTCCGTTTTCCATTTCACCGTCGGTCAAGCCAAAGTATGGCAGGTGGTCGCCGTAAAGCACCACAACGGTCTTTTCCTTTCTGACCGAAAGCTCACCAATAAGCTCTGCAATGAAATTGTCAACCTCGTGCATCTGTGTCAGATAATATTCAAATGCAATTTCATCCACTTCGGTTTCTGGATTCATTATCTCAACGTCGAAAACGTAATCTACGCCTTCAAGTCTTTCGGTTGAATAAACACCGTGAGACTGTACCGTTATGGCATATACGAAGTCCTGCTCCTCGGTTGCATCAAGGCAGGATAGGATTTCCTTCGTCAGAACGCCGTCCTTTGCCCAGCCTATTGGATTATAGGTGACTCCCTGCATAAATTCAAGAGGTATAAAGGTATCGTAGCCCAGACTTGAAAATACGTGCGCTCTGTCGTAAAACGAGCCCTTATGATTATGTACTGCGTGAGCCTTGTAGCCAAGCTCCTTTAAGTTAAAGGCAATGCTTTCGCAGGCACTGTTCTGAAGAACGGTTTTATAGGGATATTCGCCGGGTCCGAAATAATCCAGAGACATTCCCGTCATTATCTCAAATTCTACGTTTGCCGTACCCGAGCCTATATAGGGAACCTCAAGATGTCCGTGAGGGAAATTGTCCTTGAGCGAGCTGAAAAAGGGTATCGGGTCGGTATTGTATTTCAGAGAGGTTATATTGTTTACGTCGAAAAAGGATTCAAGCTGAACGAAAATTATGTTGGGCTTTTCTTCGGGAACGAGAGTTTCCTCTGATTTAATGGTTTCAAGAATGGTGTCCACACGCTCGCCCGAATAGTCGGTGGGCTTATCAATGCCCGTATCGAACACGCTTGAAAAGAAGCAATATACAAAGCCGTAATCGTCGTAGGCATCGTTGAGGTTGGTGAACTTCTTTGAAAGATAGCCCTGTAAGATAAATGAGTTTGATATAATAGCCAACGCCAAAACGAAGGTGGGCAAAAGCACTATGCAACGGGTGCTGTGTCTCTCTCTTGGCTTGGATGCCTTGTATATGAATACGTAGCCAACGATAATAGCTATAACGGCAATTACTATTGCAACTATTACCCAGCCCTCAAGGTAGAGATTGAAAATACCGAAAATGGATTTTATTTTCACAAAGTCGGTGGCAGATATAGGGGTAACTCGGTAAGAAAGCACAGCGCAGTTGATTACGCCCAGAGCAACGAAGGGGAATGCCAGAACTGCCAGGGCAAAGGCTCTCTTTTTGAAGAAGAGAGAAAGGAGAGTTACCGTAAATATTGCAAGAGCGTTGTAAAAGAATACCTGAGGTGATTTGAATATATGTAGGATGCCGTCAACAAAGGATTGACGGCAAAACATTTCCACTACCAAGTTGACAAGGCAAGAGTATAAAAAGCAGAAAGCCACCGTATGCTTAACGAGAAAGGCACACAGGCTTTCAAGGTTCAGTCTTTTTTTGTTCATGACAATGTCCTTATTTGATTTTTTATTCCAAGACATTTTACTACTTTTTCATCTCTTTGTCAATACGTAATTACAAAGGTCAAAAATCAGACACCGAATTTTTACAATTGTCTTTCCACCCAAAACAACTGACTTTCCCATACTACCCTCCTCCCCCATTGCAAGGGATGCTTGAAGGCTTACGTCGGGAAACATAACGCTCCACCAATTATGTCCTTTCCCCTCTCCCAGAGTTACCACAAGGGCAAGATAATCCCCCTCGGGAAAGCCTGAGCCGTCCAGACTTTTTTTGTCGAAATGACGGACTCCCACCTCTGCCGTTGCAAAGTAATCCATGCCGTTATCCATAAGCGTATTATTGCTTATTTCAGTTATTTCGGAAAGGCTTTCCTTCAGTCCCTCTTCAATGCTTTGCATACTGTGGAATTTCTTGTCGCTCAAAAGCTTGGCAACAGACTCTGCCACCTTCAGCTTTACGGCGATATCCTCTTCGGAATCGGAATTGGCAATAACGTGAATTCTCGCCACGTCGGCGTTTGAGGTGTCTGCCGAAACTGCAAAAATCACTAAAAGCAGAGCAAAAAATATAAGTAAGATTTTTCTCATAAAAACTCCTTTCAGTGTATTATTGACCGAAAAAAGTGATTTTTTACAAAAAAGAGATAAGAGGAGAAAAGCATTGTGAAATATTTTTCTCTCTTATCTCTTATCTTGCTTTTATCTTACGCCCATTGCGTTGCCGATATAGTCAGCTGCTGAATCGAAGGTGTTTTTTACGTTGTCCTTTGCCTTGTTATAAGAGTCCTTTATTCTGTTCTTGGTGCTACCGGGCACGTTGTTCATTCTTTCGTTATATTCCCTGTCGGTTGCACGGTCGTTGTAATAGCCGTACATTCCGTCGTTTGCATCGTAATTTCTGCAGGAAACGAGAGAAAGAGAAAGAGTTGAAACGAGCGCAAGACCAATAATGAGCTTTTTCATTGCTTTTCTCCTGATTTTTCTTTTAATTATAAATAATTGTTTCTAAAAAAACAGTTACGGAGAATTCCTCTCCGTAACTATTATAACCTGCTATCATTTTATTATAATTGAAAAAAATTGTATTTTGTATCGTTTTTTGTTAAAAATTTCTAAGTATTTTTTCGCAAGACGAGGAAACAAGAAAGCCCCCGAGGAAGCTTTATCTGCATAAAGCGACGACGGGGGCTTTTGCCGTTAACGAAGTATTGCGGGAAAATACGACGAAATATTATTCGTTGTCGTACATCTTGGACTGTCTTACAAGGTCGTCGTACTTCTCACGAGCCTTAGCTGCAGCAGCCTCGAAGAGAGCGTTTGCTCTGTCGGGGAATGCACGGGTAAGTGAGGAGTATCTAACCTCGGAGTTGATGAACTCGATATAATCCGTTGTAGGCTCCTTGGAGTCGATGATAAGAGGATTCTTGCCTTCTGCCTTAAGAACGGGATTGTATCTGAAGTTGTGCCAGTAGCCTGAGGTTACTGCCTTCTTCATTTCTGCCTGACAGTTGGTCATACCACCCTTGATTCTGTGAAGCTCACAGGGTGAGTATGCGATAATGATTGAAGGTCCGTTGTATGCTTCTGCTTCGCAGATAGCCTTGATGGTCTGATTCATATCAGCGCCCATAGCAATCTGTGCAACGTATACGTAGCCGTAGGACATAGCAATCTGTGCAAGATTCTTCTTGCTGATAGCCTTACCTGCTGCTGCGAACTGAGCAACCTGACCGATGTTGGAAGCCTTTGAAGCCTGTCCACCAGTGTTGGAGTAAACTTCGGTATCGAATACCATGATGTTTACGTCCTCGCCCGAAGCGATAACGTGGTCAAGACCACCGAAGCCGATGTCGTATGCCCATCCGTCTCCACCGAAGATCCAAACGGACTTCTTGGAGAGGTAAGTCTTTTCCTTGAGAATTTCGGGAGCAACGGGACAACCTTCAGCTGCTGCCTTTTCAAGCTCAACGATAAGAGCCTTGGTAGCTGCTTCGTTTGCCTTGCCGTCGTCCTTTGTATCGAGGTAAGCCTGAGCTGCTGCCTTGAATTCAGCAGAAGCCTTATCAGAAGCCATCATACCCTCTACCTTAGCCATAAGTCTTTCACGGATAGCCTTCTGACCGAGGTGCATACCGAGACCGTGCTCAGCGTTATCCTCGAAGAGTGAGTTAGCCCAACCGGGTCCTCTCTTGGTATCCTTGTTAACTGTGTAAGGTGTAGCAGGTGCTGAACCACCCCAGATAGATGAACAGCCTGTTGCGTTAGAGATATACATTCTCTCGCCGAAGAGCTGAGTGATAAGTCTTGCGTAAGTTGTTTCTGCACAACCTGCACATGAGCCTGAGAACTCAAGAAGGGGCTGATTGAACTGGCTTCCCTTAACGGTAGTTTCTGCGAAGGGAACTTCCTTCTTGGAAATCTTTTCGGTAGCGTAGGTCCAAACGTCAGCCTGAGCTGCTTCCTTAGCCTGAGGAACCATAACGAGTGCCTTTTCCTTTGCAGGACAGATGTTAGCACAAGCGCCACAGCCCATACAGTCAAGGGGTGAAATGCTGATAGCGAACTTGTATTCCTCGCAGCCCTTACCCTTCATCTGTACCATCTTCATTGCTTCGGGAGCCTTAGCAGCTTCGTCGGCATTCAATGCGTAAGGACGGAGAGTAGCGTGAGGACATACGTATGAACACTGGTTACACTGGATACAGTTTTCAGGAATCCACTGAGGAACCTTAACTGCAACGCCACGCTTTTCGTAAGCAGCAGCGCCCTGAGGGAAGGTACCGTCAACGTATGCTTCAAATGCTGATACGGGGAGAGAGTCACCCTTCATAGCGCCAACGGGAGTTACCACGTTGTTTACGAAGTCAACAAGCTCGGGTCTGTCGCCTGTTGCAAGAGGTGCAGGAGCATCCTCGCCTGCATTTGCCCAAGCAGCAGGAACGTTAACCTCAACAAGAGCGCCTGCGCCTGCGTCAATAGCAGCGTAGTTCTTGTCAACGATTTCCTGTCCCTTCTTGCTGTATGACTTGTATGCCATCTTCTTCATATAATCGATAGCTTCCTCTGCAGGAAGAATCTTTGCAAGAGCGAAGAATGCTGACTGAAGAACTGTGTTCTTAACCTTACCGTCACCAATCTGATTGAGAGCGATGTCGGTAGCGTTGATTATATAGAACTTGATGTTGTTCTTTGCGATATATGACTTAACGCTTGCAGGAAGGTGAGCGTCAAGCTCTGCCTCTGACCAGTTACAGTCAAGGAGGAAGGTACCTCCGGGAAGAATGTCTGATACCATATCGTACTTGGTAAGGTATGCCTGGTTGTGACAAGCAACGAAGTTAGCCTTGTTGATATAGTAAGGAGACTTGATGGGCTTATCACCGAAACGAAGGTGAGAAATGGTGATACCACCGGTCTTCTTGGAGTCATACTGGAAGTATGCCTGAATATATTTGTCTGTGTGGTCACCGATAATCTTGATAGAGTTCTTGTTAGCGCCAACGGTACCGTCACCACCAAGACCCCAGAACTTACAAGAGATAGTGCCTTCTGCCGATGTATCGGGAGCAGGCTTCTCAACGAGTGAGTGGCCTGTAACGTCGTCTACGATACCGATGGTGAAGTTGTTCTTGGGAGCATCAGCTGCAAGGTTTTCGTATACTGCGAATACGCTTGAGGGAGGTGTGTCCTTTGAACCGAGACCGTATCTACCACCTACAACAGTTGCTGCACGGCCTGCCTGAGCAAGAGCAGTAACAACGTCAAGGTAGAGAGGCTCACCGAGAGAGCCGGGTTCCTTAGTTCTGTCAAGAACTGCAATCTTCTTACATGTTTCGGGAATAGCTGCGATGAGCTTATCTGCACGGAAGGGTCTGTAAAGGCGAACCTTAATAAGACCAACCTTTTCACCGTGAGCGTTGAGGTAGTCGATAACTTCCTCTGCAACGTCACAGATTGAACCCATAGCGATGATAACACGGTCTGCATCGGGTGCGCCGTAGTAGTTGAAGAGCTGGTAGTTTGTACCGAGCTTTGCGTTTACCTTGCCCATGTACTCTTCTACGATTTCGGGAAGAGCATCGTAGTACTTGTTGCAAGCTTCTCTGTGCTGGAAGAAGATATCGCCGTTTTCAGCTGAACCACGAAGAACAGGGTGCTCGGGGTTGATAGCGCGTGCACGGAATTCAGCAACAGCGTCCATATCTACCATTTCCTTGAGGTCTTCATAATCCCAAGCTTCAATCTTCTGAATCTCGTGAGAGGTTCTGAAGCCGTCGAAGAAGCTGAGGAAGGGAACTCTGCCCTTGATGGTTGCAAGGTGTGCAACTGCGCCAAGGTCCATAACCTCCTGAGGGTTGCTTTCTGCAAGCATAGCGTAACCTGTCTGACGGCAAGCGTATACGTCGGAGTGGTCTCCGAAGATGTTAAGCGCGTGAGAAGCAACGCAACGAGCAGAAACGTGAATTACGTTAGGAAGCAATTCACCTGCTATCTTATACATATTGGGAATCATCAGAAGAAGTCCCTGTGATGCGGTGTAGGTGGTGGTAAGTGCACCTGCCGCAAGAGAGCCGTGAACAGCACCTGCTGCTCCTGCCTCTGACTGCATTTCTACCATTTTTACTGTTTCACCGAAAATATTTCTCGCAGGCTCGCCAAAAATATTCTTATCGGCTGCTGACCAAGCGTCTGTGACCTCGGCCATAGGGCTTGAAGGGGTGATGGGGTAAATAGCTGCTACTTCTGTGAACGCATAGGACACGTGAGCGGCGGCTGTGTTACCGTCCATGGAAATTTTTCTTCTTGCCATAGGTTTTATCCTCCTTAATTTTACTGAATTTTTTCATACGGATATATAATAGCACTTTTTTTGTGAATTGTAAATACAAAAAACCGACTTTTTTTAATTTTTTTCAAATTAGTTATTACTTTTATAACATTTGAAGTTGTAAAAAAGTCAGGTTTGTGTTATTATGTATTGTAACGTCATTAAAGGAGAATTTTTGTGTCAAAGGATACCCTTACTCTCATCGTACTTGTGTTCGGCTGCATCAACCTCACGGTTATCGTCGCAGCTTTGATTTATTACGTTCACTCAAGGCTGAAAAAGAGAATAAGACAGAACAAGGTCAACCACTTCGGTGATTCGGCAGAGAAAAAAGTAATTGAATTTTTGAAAAAATCCTTCCCCAAGGCTACCGTAATGGACAGCGTTTATCTTAAAACTCCGTCGGGTCTGACCGAGCTGGACATTCTTATGCTTTGTGACAGAGGCATTTTCATAATTGAGGTAAAGAGCCACAACGGATATATCGTAACGGGAGGAAATTTCTGGACTCAGCATTGGCGTGATAAGGTCATCAGATTTCACAATCCCGTGCATCAGAACAACTCTCACAAGGTGGCACTTGAAACGGTGTTCAGGAAAAGGCAGAGCCTTGCAAGTCTTCCCGTTTACACTGTGGTAGTATTTACCTCATCCAACGTTTCATTCAGTCAAAATACCAAAGACGTAATAAAGCTGTCCTCCCTTTACGCTTACATCAGGCGAAAAAAGCAGGATAAGCGTATGACCAGGGAAATGATACGCAAGGTCGAGCGATTCATATCAGACAATATGGAAACCAGCCGTATAAGACAAAATCAGCACAAACGGAAAATATATCAGCGCAACTCAAAAAAGCGTGCATACAGATTTAACAGATAAATTGACAGTCGAAAAGGGATTTCTCCTTTTCGACTGTTGTTTTTTCATAAAAATCACTGTGTGATACAAGGTTGCCTTTATCCCCAAAAATGACACGAGGGCATAATATAAAACGGGAGGAAAAGCTATGAATTATAATTTCATCACACCCAACTACGACCTGAAGTGTGACAAAAGGGCAAAGGAGCTTGTTTCGATGCTGTCTCAAAGAGACACGGTACATACCGTCAATTCTCCCGACGAGATATGCGGAATTGAAGCACCCGTTGTCATACTTCCTTTTTTTATTGAGGACGACAGGGCTGCAAGCTTGCTTGAAGAAATCCCTGAGGGAAGTTCTGTTTTCGGAGGACACGAGGGGCAAGCCACGCGAGAAGTAATAAACAAAAAGGGGCTTGTTTACACCAACATTCTCAACGAAGAGCAGTTTTGCCGTGAGAATGCGTTGATTACTGCCGAGGGCGCAATGTCCCTTATCATCACTGCCACGGACACCACCCTTTACTCTATGAGGGTTGCAGTGCTTGGCTACGGAAGAATAGGTCAGCGTCTTACCAGAATGCTTCTCGCAATGGGAGCGACGGTAAAGGTCTTCACCTCCTCCGAGGAGGAGCTTAATCTGGCAAGAACACGTGGTATTTCTGCCTGCCATCTGTGGCAAAGAGAAAAAATGGATATTTTTCACGCCGTGGTGAACACCGTTCCGTTGAGGCACGTCATAGACGCCGAAACTCTGGAAAAGCTGTCCCCGAGCGTATATATACTCGACCTTGCAAGTGGCGAAAACAACGTGAATTGGAGCAGAATGCACGCCCTGTCAATCAAGGGAGAGAGAGGAAGCTCACTCCCCCAAAGGATATCACCGAAATCTGCGGCGTCTGCCGTAAAAAACGCAATCTTCAGACATCTTAATTAAGGAGCATTTATGGACAAGTTAAAGCTTGGTTTTGCACTTACAGGCTCTTTTTGTACACTTGAAAGAGTGTTAGAGGAAATGTCCCAGATATGCCCTGAAAAATACGAAATAACGCCTATACTCTCCCCAATAGTTGCAAGCGAATCAACGAGGTTTTTGGAAAAGGACGAGCTTTTTTCAAGACTTTCCATGATAACGGCAAAAAAACCTATCACAACTATCAAGGAGGCAGAGCCCATAGGTCCGAAAAAGCTGTTTGACGCTATGGTTGTAGCCCCCTGCACGGGCAACACCCTGTCAAAATTGGCGCTTGGAATAACCGACACGTCGGTTACCATGGCAGTAAAGGCGGCTTTGAGAAACGAAATACCCATTGTTATTGCACCCTCCACAAACGATGCTCTGGGAGCAAGTGCAAAAAGCATAGGGCTTTTGCTGAACACAAAGAACGTTTATTTCGTTCCTTTTTCCCAGGACGCACCTGATAGCAAGCATCGCTCAATGGTGGCTGATTTTTCACTCATTGAGGACACTCTTGAAAAAGCCCTTGAGGGCGTACAAATACAGCCTATTATCAAATAAAATAACAACGGGTCTGTGGTAAGAGGATTATTTCCTTAGCCACAGACCTGATTTTTTTCGTACTTTTCTTTGTGTCGAATTATACTTTTTCTTGACTTTTTGCTCTATATGAGTTAAAATGTTTATAAATTGTGAACTTGGAGGACAATATGAAAAATCAGAAACGACGCTTCGGTGACAGAAAAGACGGTTACCGGGTAAGAAATCTTGATTCAATGCACGTTATCGCCCCCCTGATTATGCCCAACAGAGCAGACAATGAAGCAGTAATGAACGAGGTTTTCGACATCACTGCCATCAACGCTTATCTTGAAAAGAAGAATGCAGATTCTCCCGAATATAAATACACGTTTTTCCACGTTATTCTTGCAGCTATTGCCAAGACTATCGTTTTAAGACCCCGACTCAACAGATTTTACGCAGGGTCTAAGCTTTTTGACAGAAAGGATATAATTTTCTCCTTCGTTGTAAAGAAAAAATTTGAGGACGACGCTCACGAGGCGCTGGCTATAGTCAAAATTGACGAGGAGTCTGACGTCTCCCCTCTCGAGCAGATTTACTCAAAGACGAAAAAGATTGTATATTCCGTAAGACGTGAAAATAAAAAGGACGGAACTACCGATATAATGGACACTCTGGTGAAATTCTTGCCCGTCCCCGTGCTGAGATTCGTTATGTCCACTCTGCACTGGCTTGACTACCACGGCTGGTATCCCATGTCTCTTATGAAGGAGGACCCTTATTTTTCATCGGTGTTCGTGTCTAACCTGGGCAGTATAAAAATGCACGCCTCCTATCACCATCTTGCTAATTGGGGAACCAACTCCTTCTTCGTAGTGGTGGGAGAAAAGAAAAAGCGTCCCTTCTATCGTGAGGACGGTGGCTACGACCTTCGTGATACCATTGATCTTGGACTGACGGTGGACGAAAGAATTGCCGACGGCGTATACTTTGCAAAGAGCATTAAGATACTTCACAAGCTGATTGAAAATCCCGAGCTTCTGGAGCTACCCCTGGAAACCGAAATAGAGGTTTAACAGAAAGGATTAAAATATGAAAGAAACGAGAACCCCCTGGCTCAACAACTACGGCGACATTCCCGCACACCTTGACTATTACAAGGGTTCAATGTTTGAGCTTGTAAAGGAAATAGCAGAGAAATATCCCGATTATACTGCTTACGATTTTATGGGAAAGCAGACCTCTTACAAGGAATTTATCCAAAACGTAGAAGCCTGCGCCAAGGCGCTTAAGGCACGTGGTGTAAGAGAGGGCGATAAGATTACGATTTGTCTTCCCAACTGTCCTCAGGGCGTGGTAATGTTCTACGCAGTAAACCTGGTGGGTGGTATTGCCAATATGATACACCCTCTGTCAAGCGAAAAGGAAATAGAATTTTATCTTAACGATTCAAAAAGCCTTTACGCCATTACTCTCGACCAATTTTACGGCAAGTTTGCCGCTATAAGAGATAACGTAAAGCTGAACGACCTTATTATTGCAAGGGTGTACGATGAGCTTTCTCAACCCTTGAAGCTGGGATACGCTTTGACAACGGGAAGAAAAATCCCCAAAATCCCCAAGGATGCACCCATTATCAAATGGAACGATTTTATAAAGGGTGGAAGCACCTTTACAGGCAGCTATAAAGCCGACAAGAAGGATACAGACCCTGCAGTTATTCTTTACAGTGGAGGTACCACGGGCATTAACAAGGGTATCCTCCTTTCAAACCTTAACTTCAATGCTCTTGCAGCTCAGATAATAGCTACCAACCCCATATTCCGTGCAGGCGACAAGATGCTTGCTGCGATGCCCATTTTCCACGGCTTCGGACTCGGTGTCAGCATACATTCAATGCTTGCAAACGGTGGAAGATGTATTCTCGTTCCCAGATTCACTCCCGAAAGCTACGCAAAGCTTATTATCAAGTGTCAGTGTAACTTCATCGCAGGCGTGCCCACTCTTTTCGAGGCTCTTCTCAGACAGAACTGTATGGAGGGCGCAGACCTTTCCTGCCTCAAGGGTGTGTTCAGCGGAGGAGATTCTCTCTCCATTGAATTGAAGAAAAAATTTGACAAATTCCTTTACGATCATAATTCGGCAATACAGATCCGAGAGGGCTACGGCACTACCGAATGCGTTACGGCGAGCTGTCTTACCCCCTTACATATGGCAAAGGAAGGAAGCATCGGTCAGCCCTTCCCCGACACCTATTATACAATAGTTGATCCGGGAAGCATCAACGAGGTAGACTACGGTACAGACGGTGAAATATGTATTTCGGGTCCTACCGTAATGATGGAATACGTAAATCACCCCGAAGAAACTGCAGCCACTCTCAGAGTTCACGAGGACGGAAGAACGTGGGTACACACGGGTGACCTGGGATATATGGACGAGGACGGCTTCGTATACTTCAAGCAGAGAATAAAGAGAGTAATCATCACAAGTGGATACAACGTTTATCCCTCTCAGCTTGAAAACGTGCTTGACGCACACGAGCTTGTTCAGATGAGCTGTATCATCGGTGTTCCCGACACCCTGAAAATTCAAAAGGTAAAAGCGTTCGTTATGCTCAAGCCGGGAGTTGAACCCAGCGTTGAAAACAAGAAAATACTTCTTGACTATTGCAGAAAGAACATTGCAAGATACGCAATGCCCTACGATATAGAATTCAGAGAATCTCTGCCCAAGACTCTGGTGGGTAAGGTGGCTTACCGTCAGCTTGAGGAAGAGGAGCTTGGAAAGCTTGCGGTTAAAAACTAAATACGGAGATAAAAGACTGCCTGTGGCAGTCTTTTACAATTACTATGCTTACAAAAGAAAAAATCCAGAAATATAACGCCGAGGTAATAGCCCGAATAAGCGCCTTTATGAATTACAATTCGGACTTTATTACCTCAGAAATAATCGACGAGCTTGTAAACGAGTGTGGAGTTGACAGAAAATACGCCTTTTCACTGGTTCTCGCCTCTGCCTGCTATATGAACGTAAACGAGGACGAAGAGGACCGTGAGATGTTCGAGTATTATTTCCCCGAAATGATACACTACGTCAAAAAAGAGGACTACGACTCCGACCCCTATTATAAAAATATCAAGGTAACTCCCGTCAAGGAAAAAAACTGGGATTTCCACACGGCTGTAATAAAGCCCTACGAGCTGATTCCACTTGACGATTTAAAGGAAATGCCCGACGGAAGAATTATTCCTCAGGTTGCATTTTTCGACTGCGAGTTCCCCTACCCCGTGATTCTCGAAAACGGCGTGGAGTGGATGCTGGTCACACCCAACGAGGTAGAAACCATGCGTGAAGCAATAGAAATTGCCCACGGCAAGGTTGCGACCTACGGTCTGGGGCTTGGATACTTCCCCTATATGACGTCAATTATGGATTGTGTTGACAGCGTGACGGTGGTGGAGCGTGACGAGAGCGTTATCGACATTTTCAAGCGCTTTATTCTTCCCCAATTTCCCAACAAGGAAAAAATACGGATAGTTCACGCCGACGCCTTTGAATATGCAGAAAAAACTGCCCCTCTTGAGAATTTCGACTACATCTACGCCGACACCTGGCACGACCCATCAGACGGCGTTGATATGTATCTCAGATTTAAGGCGCTGGAGCATCTGTGTCCCAATACGAGATTTGAATATTGGATTGAAAAAACAATAAAGCATTATCTGCCAAAGGAGAATATATGAACAAGCTTCGTTTAGCCGTATCTATGCTTATCTTCGGAACCATAGGCATTTTCGTAAATCAGCTTTCCTATCCGTCGGCGTTTATAGCCCTTTTCCGTGCTGCCTGCGGATTTGCAGTTCTGTTTATTTTCGCTCTGTTCAGCAGAAAAAGGCTGAGCATAAAAAACATTTTTTCAAATATACTTTTTCTGCTTCCGTCGGGAATATTTCTCGGACTGAATTGGGTATTTCTCTTTGAAGCCTACCGTTACACCAGCATATCCTTTGCTACCCTTTGCTACTACACGGCACCAATATTCGTTATATTGCTCACTCCCGTCTTCTTTAAAAGAAAGTCAAGTGCCGTAAAAAACGCCTGCGCTATAGTTGCTGTGGCAGGAATGGTTTTGCTCACGGGCGTTCAGGACTTCGGACATTATTACGGACTTCTTTTCGGCTTGGGAGCAGCTCTGCTTTACGCTCTTATTATACTTCTCACCTCACAGACGAGAAAGGTAACGGCTCTCGAAACTACGGTGTTTCAGCTTGGCGTTTCGGCGCTGGTGCTTCTCCCCTACGTGCTTATGAAATACGACGTGACGGCACTTACCTTTGATACGAAAAGTATTATCATATTACTCATACTCGGTATCGTACACACGGGTATAGCCTACCTTCTCTATTTCGGTGTAACAACAAAGCTGGCGCCACAGACCATTGCAGTTTACAGCTATATTGACCCTGTTTTTGCAATTATTATATCATGCGTTCTTTCAAAAAGCTTCTTATCCCTGCCAGAGATTGTCGGTGCAGTAATGATTCTCGGCGCAGCAATTTTTTCCGACTTAAAACAATAATAGGAATATATTATGAATAACGCACAAAAAGCATACGAAGCCTTTAAAACCATCACTACTTCCCCATACGACCGTTCAAACACAGCGAAGCTTAATATACTGTATACCATTGTTTGTAAGGCAGAAAAGGACAGTGCGTACAGACGAGAGCTGGAAAGCTTTATATTACCTGACGGCTCTGGGATGAACGTGCTTGAGGCTATCGACACCTTTTTTAATGAATTCAACAATTCTCACGGAATAGATATACGTCTCTCCCTTTCACCCTTTGACAACCCCGACTATCCCAACGGTCTGTATTTTGTAGTCAAAACCTATAAAAAGCAGGACAATGGAACGACAGAATGTTCTCCAATCGAATTCCGTACGGGTGATAAAGCGATATTCCGAGCCGTAATATACAATCAGATTACGGATGAAGAAACGGTTGTGCCACTGATAAAGTATTACGCATATTCCGAAGACGGAACGGAAATTTCGGGAGAAGTAAAAAACTCGTCAACGGCAGAATTCACTATAGCCTGCGCGCGTGCAGGCGCAATAAGAGCAACCGTGGTTGCCTGCGACGCCTCGGGCAAGCAAATAAGTGGAAGTGAATCTGCATATTCCGGAGCAGTTTTCGACTTCACGGAAATCAAAACCACCAACCCCACTCCCGACGATTTTGAGGATTTCTGGAGGGGCGAGGTGGAAAGGCTTAAAGAAACCCGTCCTGACAACAAAGAGTTGACTATATACAATGGCAGTGTCGCTTACGACAAGGACGTTGTAAAAACAAACTACTACCACTTGAAGAAGGCAGACTCACAATATCTTGCCCTTTTGCGTTCAAAGCACCTTACGGCAGAAAACGGCTCCATACTTGACCGATTTGACCTTTGGGAGTTTTCACTCAAATGTCCCGGACCCTGCCCATCAACAGGATACGTTTCGATTCCCAAAAACGCCAAGTCTCATTCTTTGCCTCTCAGATTCATATATGCCGGGTACGGCGCCCACGCACCTCACCCCTTCTTTTCAGAGGACTCCATTTTCGTATATTCAACCCATCACGGCTATCCTTGTGCTCTTTCTGACGAGGAATACTATAAAGACCTGAACGGCAAAGGGGTGCTTGGTAACTACGGAAAAGGCAACGGGCGTGTAAACTCCCTCTTTGATGATATCCACGACTGCTATTCCCTTTATATCCACCTGCGCAATCTTCAGGCACTTAGATTCGTTACAAACGCAGAATTTTCCAAGGATATTCCCGAAATCGCAAAAGGCTGGAACGGAGAAGCTACCTTTGAGGGCTCAAGCCTTGGTGGTTATCAGACTATCGCAACGTGTGCTCTGGCAAAGTATATTGATGAAAAAGTCAAGGTAACTATGGGGACGGCAGGTATACCTG
Organism: Clostridia bacterium; assembly: GCA_017520825.1. Classification (GTDB taxonomy): domain Bacteria; phylum Bacillota; class Clostridia; order Oscillospirales; family SIG627; genus RGIG6353. The sequence continues at coordinate 151,037 of JAFXEX010000002.1, forward strand.
CTTTTTGCAACTATGCAGGAACCAACGACAAACGGCTCCCAAATAATTTTGGCGTACGTTGGAGTGAAAACGCCGAGTATTTTGATGCAGCGCATCTTGCAACCCTCATAAATACGCCAATGAAAATAGAGCGCAACGGCTTTGGCGATGAAACGTGTGTATGCTCGTCAATTTGTATGGCGTACAACAATTTCAAGGGTCCTAAGGAAATTCACTTTTTACAGAATTCTTCTCACGGATACCTTCCCAAAACCGAAAGCCAATTATGGTACGTACACAAAGCATAAAAAAATGGAAGCGAAAATCGCTTCCATTTTTTTATTTTACTATAAATCCAAGCTCCTCAATAGCATTCACGACTTCTTTGTCGTTTATGCTATCCTTTTTCACCTTGACCTCTCCGTTTTCGAGCATTACCTCTACCCCGTAGCCAAGCTCGGTCAAAGCCTTTTCAACTCTTGCCGAGCAATGAGCGCAATGCATACCCTCAACCTTAATAATCTTTTCCATAGTATTTCTCCTTTATTTTTTTAATAATCTTAATGCGTTGGTTACAACGAATACCGAGCTGAAGCTCATTGCTGCCGAGGCAAGCATAGGATTAAGCACGAATCCCAAGGATGCAAAAACGCCTGCAGCAACGGGTATTCCTATAATATTGTAAATAAAAGCCCAGAACAGATTTTGCTTAATTACCCGAAGGGTAGCCTTAGCATAGGTTACCACTCTTGCAACCTGACCTATATCCTCACCCATAAGCACCACGTCGGACGCGTCAATGGCTATATCTGTACCACTTCCCAGAGATATTCCAATATCGGCTGCGGCAAGTGAAGGGCTGTCGTTTACACCGTCTCCTACCATTGCAGCTCTGCCCTTCTCCTGATACCGTCTGACGTGAGCCTCCTTATCGGCAGGCATTACCTCGGCAATAAGCTCGTCCACACCAATCTGCTTTGCAACTGCCTCTGCAGTGACTCTGTTGTCACCTGTAAGAAGCACTGTTTTTATACCCAGACCTTTAAGAGCTTTGACCGTATTCTCAGCACCCTCCTTGAGAGTATCGCTGATTGCGATAATTCCAAGAGCCCTTGAGTCAAGGGCAAAATACATAGAGGTCTTCCCCTGTGTGGAAAGCTCTTTTGCCTTTTCTTCAAAGGATGAAACGTCTATTCCGTTATCGCACATAAAGGCGTAATTACCACCAAATATCGTGCCATCCTTGGAGCTTGCCCTCACACCTCTGCCCGACACCGAAACGAAATCCGTAACGTCAAGAGTAGCAACGTCCTTTGCGTATTCAACTATTGCTTTGGCAAGTGGGTGCTCGCTATGCTCTTCAACGGAACGGGCAAGTGTCAGCATCTTTTGTGGATTATCTGAAATCACGTCGCTTACCTGCATTTTACCCGTGGTAACGGTTCCGGTTTTATCAAAAACAACTGTAGAAACGGTGGCCAGCGTCTCTGCCCACGAAGCGTTTTTAACGAGTATTCCCTCACCTGCAAGTCTGCCCACCGATACTGTTATGGCAACTGGGGTTGCAAGTCCGAGAGCGCAGGGGCAGGATATAACAAGCACCGAAAGGGCTCTTGACAGCGCAAACTCAAAGCCGTTACCTATAAGCATCCACAAAGCAAAGGTAACAAGTGCTATTGCCATAACTGTGGGTACAAATATTCGGCTTATCTTATCTGCCAGCCTTGCCACGGGCGCTTTGGTAGCCATTGCGTTTTCCACCAGACTTATAATCTGTGAAAGGGTGGTATCCTTGCCCACCGAGGTGGCACGGAATTTAACGTAGGAATCAAGCACAAGGCTTGCAGAGATTACCTCGTCACCTACGCCCTTTTCCACGGGCATACTTTCACCCGTAAGGCTTGAGGTGTCAAAGCTTGCGTGTCCTTCAACGATAATTCCGTCTACTGCAACTCTTGAGCCGGGACGAAGCACGACTATATCTCCCACTGCAACGCTATCGGTTGGAATTTGAATTTCCTTACCGTCACGCTCTACCGTAACCGTTTCCTCGCGAAGCCTTTCGAGTCCTCGCAGAGCGTCACCCGTTTTGTTTTTGGAGCGTTCTTCAAAAAACTTACCAAGCGTTACCAGGGTAAGTATCATAGCCGATGACTCAAAATAAAGATTATGTCGATATGTGTCCACTATTTCAAGGCTTCCCGTACCTAATCCCCAACCTATCATATATATGGCGAATATTCCGTAAATCACGCCTGCAAGAGAGCCCGTTGCCACAAGGGTATCCATATTGGGCGCTTTGTTTTTTACGGCTTTCCATCCCGAAATAAAGAATTTTCGGTTGACGTATATTACGGGGAGCGTTAAAAGAAGCTGAGTGAAGGAAAAGATCAAAGCCATTTCCCTGCCCTCAAAGAAAAAGGGCTGTGGAAGTGAGAGCATATGACCCATCGAAACGTACATCAAAAGGGCTAAAAACACAAAGGACACCATAAGTCTCGTTTTAACGGGGGTGAGTTCGTCCTTTTCAGACGTCTGTCTTTCCACCTTTTTCTCCGTTATCTCAAAGGCTTCAAAGCCTGCCTTTGAAACTGCCCTGATTATATCCTCGCTCTTTATCCTGTCTTCATCAAAATCGCATATCATAGTTTTTGCAAGCAGGTTGACCGAAGCCGAATTTACGCCGTCAAGTCTGGACACTGCACGCTCTACCGACGAGGAGCAAGCCGAACAGCTCATTCCCTCTACCGTAAACCTTTTTTTCATTTAATCACCTCAGTTTGTCATTGCTAACTAGGATTATTGTATCACAAATCCCGCAGTTTTACAAGTACTTATTTTAGGGTTGCTAAAAAACTCTTAATGTGTTAAAATAGAAGTGTCGAAAGTTTTTGAAAAAATTTTTCAAAAAAATGTGACCTTAACGCACGCTCGTGCGTATTAAGTATAGGAGGTACTAATGAGCCGTTTCTACACGGAGCATTTTGAAGAAATATACGACAAATATTCAGGCATGCTTTACCGATTGGCTCTCACCCATCTTCTGTCCAAGGAGGATGCCGAGGACGCGGTACACGACGTGTTTATGAAATATATGAACTCCACGCCCCACTTTTTCGGAAGCGAGCACGAGAAGGCTTGGTTTATACGGGTAACCGTCAATCAATGCCACGATGCCGCCAGAAGAAGAAGCGTGCGCACCCACTCCCCTCTTGAGGATGCGTCAGACCTATGCGATATGATAGGCGCAGGAGAGGTTACCGAAGCAGTGCTTGGCCTGGAGGACACTTATAAGACTCCGATTTTGCTCCATTATTACGAAGGATACAGCGTTGAAGAATGTGCGCGAATACTAAGAATATCGGTTTCGGCTGTCAAAATGCGTTTGGCAAGGGCAAGAGAAAAGCTGAAAATTGAATTGTAGTTTGATTGGTGGTGTTGCCCGATGATAGACAAAAAAGACATAGCAGCTTATATGAGTATAAAAGCTCCCGAGTCCATTAAGGAAAGGATTATAGCGGAGCAAAGCAAAAAGAACAATCGCATTTCCTCAATAGTCCACGGATGTTATGCAGTTGCAGCGGCGCTCATTGTTTTTATAGCGATTTTCGCTTTCCTGCCCGACGGGAAAACGGCGTTATATTACGGTGACACGCTGATTGACGGTAACACAGTCGTCGTAAAGACGATGGAAAATCCAAACGCAAGAATTGCACTTTTGTCAATAGAAGAAGCGCAAAAGCTTCCTCTGACAATAGAGACAGACGAAAAAACCGTAGTGACAGTTTCCAACGGAAGCATACTTATTCCGAGTGGAGAACAAACGGAGGATATGGGTCAGAAAATTGAAATTGACTCTGACACAGAGCTTCTGTGGTCCGTCGAGCTTGTTTCCCACACAGACGTATACACCCTGACCGTTGAGTCAGACGGCAAAAAGAACGTGTACAGTATTTCCGAAAACAGCGAAGCCCAATGGGTTTTGTTAAAAAAATAATTTAAAACCGAAAGGAAAAAAAGAAAAATGAAAAAGCTTATCATTATCCTTGCAGCACTCCTTGCAGTGAGTGTTCTTCTCGTGTCCTGCGCAAAGGAGACAATCGACGAAGGTGCAGCTACTCCCAACGAGGTTGTAACTCCCGAAGATGAAACCGTAACTCCTGACGACGAAGTAGTTGAGGGCGACGAAATCGTTGAAGACGTTGTTCCCGAGGCTTCAGGACTTCAGGCAACTGTAGACGCTATCTACGAAAAGTATCCCGTTCCCTTCATGGCAGGCACTATCCCTGCTGAAATGATCAACGACGATTCATTTGCTTACTACACAGGTATGGCAGACAGCTCAAAGGTTGACGAGGTTCTCGTTTCCGAGTCTATGATCGGTGCTCAGGCATATTCTCTCGTACTCGTTACCGTTAAGGACGGCGAGGACGTAAACGCAGTAGCAGACGCTATGATCAACGGCATTGACCAGAGAAAGTGGATGTGCGTTGAAGCAGACCTTATAAGAACGGTTACACACGGCAACACAGTAATGCTCGTTATGATCGACTCCTCTATGGAAATCGGTATCGACGGCTTTGTAACTGCTTTTGAAGAGGTTGTAGGCGCAGTTGAATACGAGGCTGCAAAGGCATAAATTAAGTATATAGAAAAGGGTTGTGCAATGACCTGCACAACCCCTTTTTTAAGGCGGTGAACAAATGCTTTTTTCGGGTATACCCTTTCTGTTTTATTTTTTACCCATTGTTTTAATAGTTTATTTTTGCGTGCCGAAATTTCTTAAAAACACGGTGCTTCTTCTCGCAAGTCTTATTTTCTACGGCTGGGGAGAGCCTGTATACCTGTTTTTAATGGCTGCATCTATACTGCTTGGCTACTTTATCGGTATGTTTATCGACAAATCTAAAACCAAGAAAATGAAGAGGCTCTGGCTTACCCTTTCGGTAATATCCAGCGTGGTTATTCTGGGCTTCTTTAAATACGCCGATTTCTTTATCGACAATTTCAACGCAGTGACGGGACTGTCCCTTCCTCTGTTGAAAATTGCCCTTCCCATCGGTATCAGCTTTTATACCTTTCAGATACTGTCGTATACCATTGACGTATACAGAGGTAACGTACCCTATCAGAAAAATATTATAAATTTTGCAACCTACGTTGCGCTTTTCCCCCAGCTTATTGCAGGTCCAATCGTGCGTTACGTAGACATTGCCCGAGAGCTTGAGACCCGTGAGCATTCCTTTGAAAAGTTTTATCTCGGTATGCGACGCTTTATCGTGGGTCTTTCCAAAAAGGTGCTCATTGCAAATCAGATGGGTGCCGTATGCGACCTTTTCCGTGAAACGAGTGAGAAATCCACACTCTTCTTCTGGGTGTACGCCGTTGCTTTTGCAATACACGTTTATTTCGACTTTTCGGGCTATTCCGATATGGCGATAGGTCTTGGCAAAATATTCGGCTTCAATTTCATTGAAAACTTTAATTATCCATATATTTCAAAGAGCATAAGTGAATTCTGGCGCAGATGGCATATGTCCCTTGGCTCCTGGTTCAGAGATTACGTATACATTCCCCTTGGTGGAAACCGTGTAAGGTTTTCAAGATGGTTATTCAATACCCTTGTGGTATGGATGCTGACGGGCTTATGGCACGGCGCTGCGTGGAACTTCGTAATGTGGGGTCTTTTATATGCAGTGCTTCTTATAGGAGAAAAGCTTTTCGTAAAGAAGCTGATTGACAAAAACGTTGTTATCGCCCATATTTACACAATGCTTTTCGTGACCGTGGGCTTCGTAATATTCAACGCTCCCGATATGGCAACGGCAGGTAAGGACCTGCTTGGAATGATAGGTGTTGGTGGATACGCCCTTTCAAACGAGCTGACTCTCTACCATCTGTCAAGCAATGCTCTGATATTTATTCTTGGCATTATAGGGGCTACTCCCCTTCCGAGACTTCTTCACACAAAGCTTGCCGAGGGTAAGGCAAAGAACGTTGTAGCCATTATTGAGCCCGTTGCCTGTGTCGTGCTTCTGTTTTTGTGTACGGCATATCTCGTTGACGGCTCGTACAATCCGTTCTTGTATTTCAGATTTTAAGGAGGCAGTAAAATGAAAAAAAGATATATTATTTCATCACTTGTGATGATAGTCGTTTTGTTCGGACTGTCTCTCACGGCGTGGTTCAAGCCTGCCGACGATTTTTCCGAAAGTGAAAGAAGAAAGTTTGAGCAATTCCCCGAGCTTACCACCGAAACACTGCTTTCGGGTAAATTCACATCAAAATTCGAGGACTACGCAACCGACCAATTCCCCTTCCGTGACAGTTGGAGAACGCTGAAGGCCTATGCTAAATTCTATCTGTTCAACCAAAAGGACAACAACGACGTTTACGTTCACGACGGCTACGCCTCGAAGCTTCAGACTAAAATAGACGACGCTTCTATGGAAAATGCGTTGAATAAAATGAATTATCTTTATTCAACCTACGTCAAGGGCAATACTGACAAGGTGTATTTCTCGGTTATTCCCGACAAGTCTATGACTCTGGCGCCCGAGGGCAATTATCCCAGCCTTGACTATGAAAAAATCGGCGATTATTTCAAAGACAACTTGGATTGGGCAAAATATATTGATATTTATCCCTATCTCGATTACACCGATTACTACAAGACGGACACACATTGGAGACAGGAAAGCATAGTTGACGTAGCAGAGACTATTGCCTCGGCTATGGGTGCAACGGTGGAAAAGGACTACGAGAGCGTAACTCCCGACAAGGACTTTTACGGAGTATATTACGGTCAGTCCTCACTTCCCCTTCCCCCCGACAAGATAACCTATCTTACCTCGGACACCATAGAAAACTGTCTGGTTTACAACTATGAAAAGAACAACGGCACCGTTGCAGGTGACGTATACGATATGGAAAAGCTGGATTCAAAGGACCCTTACGAGATGTTCCTGTCGGGCGCCTGTTCTCTAATGAGAATAGTTAATCCTGCAAATGAAAGTGGAAGAAAGCTTATTATCTTCCGTGACTCCTACACCTCCAGCCTTGCTCCTCTGCTTGTAGAAAGCTATTCCGAAGTAATTCTGGTTGACATCAGATATATCTATTCTCACTTCGTAGGCTCAATCGTTACCAAGGAGGACTTTGCAGACGCTGACGTTCTCTTCCTTTATAGCGCAATGATATTGAACGATTCTTATTCGTTTAAGTAAGATAAAAAAATTGCCAACGCATAAAGCGTTGGCATTTTTTGTTATTATAATTCCTTGGGATTAAGAAGTGCCACTCCGTTTTCGGTAAGCACCTTTTCTGCCCTTGCTTCGTCGTCGGCTTTAAGCACCATAAGAGCCTTGCCCTCGTCTCTTGAAAGGAAGGCGTACATATACTCTACGCTGATTTCTGCATCGGTGATAAGCTTAAGGATAGAAGCAAGTCCACCCGATTTATCGTCGATATAAACTGCAATAACATCGGTTGCCTTTGCAATAACGCCTATTTCGTCAAGGGCTGATTTTGCTTTATCCGTATCGTCAACTATAACACGGAGAATACCGAAGTCTGTAGTGTCTGCAAGAGAAAGAGCTCTTATGTTTACTCCACTTTTTCCCATAGCGTCAATGATTGCTTCGAGTCTGCCAAACTGGTTCTCCACGAATATTGAAAGCTGTTTAATAAACATATTTTTTCCTCCTTAATGAAGCTTACGGTTATCAATTATTCTCTTTGCCTTGCCCTCGCTTCTGGTGATAGACTTGGGGTTGACAAGAGTTACCTTGGGACCGATGCCGAGGGTTGAACGAAGGCTTTCCGTAATAGTTCTTTCAACCTTTTCTACGCCCTTTACTCCGTCAGAGAGAAGAGCTTCACTCATTTCTACTCTTACCTCAAAGGTGTCGTTGTTGTTCACTCTGTCAACGACTATCTGATAGTTGGGAGTAATGTCTCCACCCACCTTAAGAAGCACCTCTTCTATCTGTGAGGGGAATACGTTTACACCTCTTATAATGAGCATATCGTCCGTTCTGCCCTGTGGCTTGTTCATTCTCACGTGAGTTCTTCCACACTTGCACACCTCATAGTTCAGTGAGCATATATCCCTCGTTCTGTAACGGATAAGGGGGAAGCCCTCCTTGGTTATAGTTGTGAATACAAGCTCGCCCTGCGCTCCTGCAGGAAGCACCTCGCCTGTGTCGGGGTCAATTATTTCGGGGATAAAGTGGTCCTCGCAAACGTGCATTCCACACTGATACTCGCACTCATAGGAAACGCCGGGACCCATAATTTCCGAAAGTCCGTATATGTCGTACGCCTTGATGTTGAGCTTTTCTTCTATCTGACGTCTCATTTCCTCGGTCCAGGGCTCTGCTCCGAAGATACCTGCTTTAAGGCTCAATTTATCCTTCAGTCCCATCTCTTCAATGGTTTCACCAAGGTACATAGCGTAGGAGGGAGTACAACAAAGGACCGTTGAACCGAAGTCTATCATAGTCTGTATCTGTCTCTGTGTATTACCTGCCGAAATGGGAATGGCAGTGGCGCCTATTCTTACTGCGCCGTCGTGAGCGCCGAAGCCACCTGTGAAAAGTCCAAGACCGTAGCCAACGTGAACGAAGGAGTTCTCGTCAGCGCCTACGGCAATGAGCATTCTGGCAAAGCAGTCTGCCCACATTTCAAGGTCGTTATCGGTATATCCTACTACTATCTGCTTACCGGTCGTACCCGAGGAAGCGTGTACGCGTCTAATTTCAGACATAGGTGTTGCAAAAAGTCCGTAGGGATAATAGTCTCTCAAATCCTGCTTGTACGAGAAAGGAAGCTTGTGCAAATCCTCGATGCCGTGAATATCGTCGGGGGTAAGTCCCTTTTCGTTCATTCTGTTTCTGAAAAGCTCTACCTTTTCATACATTCTCTTAACCTGCGCTACAAGTCTTTCACTTTGAAGCTTTTCCAGCTCTGCGCGAGGCATTGTTTCATATTCAGCCTGCCAATATTTCATATTTTTCTCCTCACAAATTATATCCAAGTTCAAATGCCTTAAGGTTTGCTTCAAGGAACTTCGGGGGAACCGTTGCCTTTACCGTCTCCACCCACTTTTCATAAGGAATGTCCGTGCTCTTTGCCATAACTCCAATAAGAACCACGTTCACAGACTTGGTGTTTCCGGCTTCCTTTGCAAGAGAGAGCGCATTAACAACCGTGCAGTCTGCCACTTCCTTAAGCTTATCGGCAATATTTTCGGGGTACTGTGCAAGTCCCGATATAACGGGCATAGGGTCTATCTTCTGATCGTTTACAATAATCTTTCCACCCTTTTTAAGGTAAGGAAGGGCTCTGTAGGCTTCAAGAAGCTCAAAGGCAAGAATGATATCAGCCTCACCCTTGTCAACTATGGGTGAATAAACCTTTTCGCCGTATTTTACGTACGTAACAACGCTTCCACCACGCTGACTCATTCCGTGTACCTCGGAGAGCTTTACGTCGTAGCCTTCGTTTATAACCGTATTACCCAGGATTCTGCTTGCAAGGAGAGTTCCCTGTCCACCGACTCCTACTATCATTATATTCTTCGTCATGTCTATCTCTCCCTTCAGTCCTTCTTTTCTATTGCCCCGAAAGGACAAACGTTTACGCAAAGTCCACAGCCGTTACACTGGGTTGCGTCAATTACTACCTTGCCCTGACGAACTGTAATGGCAGGACAACCAAGCTTCATACACATCTTACAGTTACGGCATTTATCGTTAATTTCACAAACGCCCGTATACTTAACAGTCTTCAACAGTGCGCAGGGACGCTGTGCGATAATTACAGAAGGTTCGTCTGCTTCCGTCTCCGTCTTTACAACCTCTTCAAAATGCTTGATATCAAAGGGATCTGCCACAACCACTCTTTCAACGCCAACTGCCTTGCAAAGAGTAATAAGGTTAACCTGCTTGGTATCCTCTCCCCTGATGGTCTTGCCGGTGGTGGGGTTATCCTGATGTCCGGTCATACCCGTAATGGAGTTGTCAAGAATTATAACTGTATTGGCGCCCTTATTATAAACGATATCAACCAGTCCTGTGATACCCGAATGCATAAAGGTGGAGTCGCCTATAACCGAAACAAGCTTTTTATTGAATTCCTTACCTCTCGCCTTCGCCATACCGTGTGCTGCAGATACAGACGCACCCATACAAATGGTGGTGTCAACCGACTGCAAGGGCATAGTTGCGCCCAGGGTATAACAACCGATATCGCCCGAAACCGTAAGTCCAAGCTTTTTGAGCACGTAGAAGGTGGCTCTGTGAGGACATCCTGCGCACATAACGGGAGGACGTACGGGAATGTTTTCTTCAAGTGAAATGCTTTCGGGAGAATCCTCGCCAAGCACTGCCTTCTTAATCATTGCAGGGGTATATTCGCCAAGAAGAGTAAACGCTTCCTTGCCTATAACCTCAACTCCAAGCGCCTTGATATGCTCTTCGATAATGGGGTCAAGCTCCTCCACAACGAAGAGCTTTTTGTGTGCCTTTGCAAAGTCGAGTATCTTCTTTTCGGGAAGAGGATATACCATACCCAATTTTAAATAGTCGGCTTTATCGCCCAAGGCTTCCTTTGCGTACATATAAGCAATACCTGCCGAAATAACGCCTATTTCCGAGCCGTTTGCTTCAATCTTGTTAATATCGCTCTCGTCGGCGAACTTCTTTGAGGCTGCAATTCTATCCTCTACAACCACGTGACGCTTTATTGCCATTGCAGGCATCATTACGTACTTTTGAGTATTCTTTTCATAGGGCTTCAATTCCACGCACTCTCTGTCGTGAAGCTCTACAAGGCTCTGTGAATGTGAAACTCTTGTTGAAAGTCTTATGAATACGGGGGTATCAAATTTTTCCGAAAGGTCAAACGCCATTTTTGTCATATCACGGCAGTCCGACGAGTCAGAGGGCTCAAGCATCATAATTTTGGAAGCCTTTGCATAATGGCGTGAGTCCTGCTCGTTCTGAGAGGAGTGCATACCGGGGTCGTCTGCAACGCAGAAAACAAGTCCTCCGTTAACACCTGTATAGCTTACTGTGAACACGGGGTCTGCCATAACGTTGAGACCTACGTGCTTCATACAGCTCATTGCTCTGGCACCACCGATAGATGCACCGATAGCTACCTCGGCGGCAACCTTTTCGTTGGGTGACCATTCGGCATAAACCTCGTCGAATTTTACTATTTCTTCGGTTATCTCGGTACTTGGAGTGCCGGGATATGATGCAACTACGTTTACACCAGCTTCATATGCACCACGGGCAACTGCTGCGTTGCCTAATAACAATTTTTTCATATTCTCTCCTTTTGCCCTTCGGGAATAGACTTATTTATTTTATTTCGTTCTGCTGTGCAACCACGCTTTCACCACAGTAGATACGGCGAAGCTTGGGCTTTTCTATCTTGCCTGTGGGGTTGCGAGGAACGTCTGCAAAAATTATCTTATGAGGTCTCTTGTAACGGGGAAGGTCAAGACAGAAATCCTGCAATTCCTCCTCACTAAGCGTCATACCTTCCTTGACCTGAACGATTGCTGTTGCAATTTCTCCAAGTCTTGAATCGGGAAGACCGATAACTGCAACGTCGCTTATCTTATCGTGCTTACGCAGGAAGTCCTCAATCTGTACGGGGTAAAGGTTTTCACCACCTGATATGATAACGTCCTTCTTTCTGTCAACCAACCAGATAAAGCCGTCCTCGTCCTCCTCTGCCATATCACCCGTGAACAGCCAACCGTCACGAAGCACCTCGCTGGTAGCCTTTTCGTCCTTGTAATACGCAGTCATAACACCGGGGCCCTTAACGGCAAGCTCACCAACCTTACCGCGTTCAACGGGATTCTTGTTCTCGTCAACTATCATAGTCTGCCAGCCGTAGCCTGCCTTACCTATTGCGCCTACCTTATGCTCGTTTTCAACGCCGAGGTGAACGCAACCGGGGCCGATAGACTCTGAAAGTCCGTAGTTCGTATCGTAGGCGTGATTGGGGAAATAGCTCTTCCAACGCTTGATAAGGCTTGGTGGAACGGGCTGTGCGCCAATGTGCATAAGACGCCATTTTGAAAGGTCGTAGTCCTCAAGCTTAACGTCCCCTCTCTCGATAGCGTCAAGAATGTCCTGCGCCCACGGAACGAGAAGCCATACGATAGAGCATTTTTCCTCTGCTGCTACCTGCATTATCCATTCAGGCTTGATACCGTTGAGAAGCACCGAGCGTCCTCCCACAAGGAAGCTTCCGAACCAATGCATTTTAGCTCCCGTGTGATAAAGAGGAGGAATACAAAGGAATACGTCCTCCTTGGTCTGTGAATGATGATTGTTTTCGGTCATTGCAGCGTGCATAAGACTGCGATGCTTATGTATAATTGCCTTGGGGAAGCCCGTCGTACCCGACGAGAAGTAAATTGCCGCATCGTCGTCATCAGTAAGCTTGATTGCAGGTGCCTTTGACGAGCAGTAGCCAACAAGCTCTTCATAGCTTTCGGCAAAGGTGGGACAGTCCTCTCCAACGTAGAGCCAAGTCTTTACCTTCTTTGCCTTGTGGCAGATTTCCTCTACACGTCCTACGAATTCGGGACCGAACACCAGAACGTCTGCGTCTGCAAGGTCAAGACAATATTTGATTTCATCTGCTGTATATCGGTAGTTAAGAGGAACAGCCATTGCGCCCGATTTAAGAGCGCCGAAATATACGGGAAGCCATTCAAGACAGTTCATAAGGAGAATGGCAACCTTGTCACCCTTCTTTACTCCTCTTGACAGGAGAAGATTAGCAAATCGGTTTGCACGGCAGTTAAAGTCCTGCCAGGTTATCTCCTTTCGGTAAACCTCACGGGAATTTGTCTCAATAAGAGAATATTCACGCCACGAGGTGCGCTGTCTTTCAAATTTAGGATTTATCTCAACAAGGCTTATATCGTTGGGATAAATATCGGCGTTTTTCTGTAAAATCTCTGTAATTGGCATTTTTTGTATCCTTTCAATCTATTTGCAGAGTATATAGTTATTTACCAAGTGATTCCTTTGTGTTAACCTTAACCTCTCTGTCGTAGCAGGAGAACATTTGGTCGGTGTGCTCTTTTGCCAGCTTGGGAGTGAGAAGGCTTATAACAGGAACGAGGATAAGACCACCCACCATGGCGAATACGCCCGAATAAAGTGAGTTGGTGAACATAAATCCAAAGAAGCCACCTTCAATAGTAAAGAGTCCGAAGTCCTTGAGGAGCTGAATTATCTCAATGCCCGTACCAAACAGGAAGCTTATTGCAACTGCCACCTTTGTGGTCTTCTTCCAATAGAGACCGTAGAGGAAGGGGGCAAGGAAAGCGCCTGCCAATGCACCCCAGGACACGCCCATCATCTGTGCGATGAAGGTAAAGCCGGGGAACATATCCTTAACTATGGCAATAACTGCTGAAACTACTATGAAGAACACGATGAACAGACGAAGAACTGTAAGCTTCTTCTTTTCGCTGAATTCCTTCTTCTTTGCAGCAGGAACTATAACGTCAAGGGTTAGAGTAGAGCTTGAGGTCAATACCAGTGACGAAAGAGTTGACATTGACGCCGCAAGCACCAGCACTATAACGATAGCAATAATAACGGGAGAAAGATTTGAAAGCATGGAGGGAATTATCTTATCGTTCATAAGCTTTCCGCCAACGTAAAGGCTCTCATTGTCAAAGAGTCTGCCAAATCCACCAAGGAAGTAGCATCCACCTGCAACGATAATTGCAAATGCGGTTGAAATTATGGTACCCTTATTGATAGCCTCCTCGTTCTTGATTGAATAGAATTTACCAACCATCTGTGGAAGTCCCCAGGTACCGAGAGAGGTGAGCATTACTACGAAAAACAGAAATATGGGATTAGGTCCTACAAAGGAAGCAAACGCTCCGTTCATTGTGTCGTTGGGAAGTGCTGCAAGCTTTGCGTAAGCTTCCATAAAGCCACCCTGTGAGTTAAGCACTGCAGCAATTACTGCAACTATACCCACCAGCATAATAATACCCTGAATGAAGTCGTTGATAGCCGTAGCCATATATCCACCGAAAATAACGTAGATACCCGTAAGTACAGCCATAATCGCTATAACTACCCAATAAGGAATACCGAAAGCCATATTGAAAAGGCTTGAAAGTCCGTTGTAAAGAGATGCTGTATAAGGAATAAGGAATATAAATACTATAAACGAAGCAGCTATCTTCAAGCCCTTTGACTGATATCTCTTTTCAAAGAAATCGGGCATTGTTTTACTCTCGAGATGCTGAGTCATAACTCTCGTTCTTCTGCCGAGAATTACCCAGGCGAGAAGCGAGCCGATAAAGGCGTTGCCCAGACCTATCCAGGTGGACGACATACCGAACGCCCAGCCGAACTGTCCCGCATAACCAACGAAAATTACTGCCGAAAAGTAGGACGTACCGTAAGCAAAGGCAGTAAGCCAAGGGCCTACGCTTCTTCCACCAAGCACGAAGCCGTCAACGTTTGTGGAGTGCTTTCTGCAATAGAGCCCTACCCCGATCATTAATGCGAAGAATACTACGAGCATTACACCCGTGAGAATTTGTGTTTCCATTTAAATCCCTTCTTTCAAATATTTTTGCAAGGAAGAGAACGTATTTCAGGAAACAAAAAAATAGCGTCCTCTTTAATTAAAAAGAGGACGATTATATCAACCGTGGTACCACCTCTGTTCACTGATGTTTCACAGCATCAGCCTTTACGGGTACTTGCTATACCCTTGTTCTGTTACGGGAACTCCCGTTGCAGCCTACTCGTTACCTTTCGGTGCACTGCTAACAGAATGTATTCGATAGCACAACCACCATTGTCTCGCACCTACCGACAACTCTCTTGAAATGGAAAACCGTGCATCTACTTGTTTCTGCTCAACGCATTTAGATGATGACTTATTTTAGCACACTGCTATGCGAAAGTCAAGAGTTTTTTACACAAAATTTAAAAGTGGATTTTGTGTCTGTTCCACAAAATCCACCTTTTTTATTTATTCGCCCATTTTACGAAGCCGTAGGAGTCAAGTATTCTAAAATACTGCGCCAGCCTTTCATAAAGGGGGTGTGCTTCCTCACCGAAGTGAGCCTCCACCTCTTTGCCAAGGTCGATAATAGTCTTTTTGCCGTCCATAACGGGCCAGATAAAGCTACCCATTTTATCAAGGTGAATGTAGCTTACCTTGGGCTTTTTTAAAAGCCTTTGAGCCACACGGTTCATAAATCCACGGTTCTCTATTTCAAGAGTAACTATTCCCTCTCCGTCGGTCTTCCAATTGATTTCAAGGGGACGGTAAGGAATACGTTCAAGATAATTCTGAGTAATAACAACCTTTTTCTTTGCCATTATTTCTTTTCCTTCTTGCCAAGACTGAACTTAACGAGAGTGAGGATAATAATTGCAAAGAGCACGAGAGAGCCGATATTGGAAACTGCAGGAGCAAGGTTGAGCACGCCAGAAAGGTCGATAAGCTCGCCTACGCCAAATACTGCAAGGACTGCAAGGAGAATACCTACGAGCCCCTCTCCTGCTATCATACCCGAGCAGAAAAGTATACCGTTGTTGGTGACGGTCTTTCTCTTTTCCTCGTTCTTCATCTTATCAAATACAAGTCTTACTATACCACCCACCATAATACAAGCGTTGAGCTGTACGGGGAGATATACACCAATTGCGAAGGGAAGCACGGGGATTCCCAGAATTTCAACAACTATAGCGAGTCCCACACCGATAAAGATAAGAGACCAGGGAAGCTCTCCACCCATTATACCCTCGATAACCATCTTCATAAGGGTTGCCTGAGGTGCAGCAAGCTCGTCTGTGCCGAAGCCCCACGCAGAATCAAGAAGGTTGAGAGTTGCACCGATTGCAAAGGCTGCGGCAACTACACCGATTATTTCGCCTATCTGCTGTTTTCTGGGTGTTGCACCGAGAAGATAGCCTGTTTTAAGGTCTTGTGAGGTATCGCCCGAAATAGCGGCAACGATACAGATAATAGAGCCGATAGCGATAGCCGCCTGCATACCCGAGGCGCCTGCCTCACCTGTAAGCTTTAGGATAAGAGTTGCAATAAGAAGCGTTGCAATAGCCATGCCTGAAACGGGGTTATTACTGCTTCCTACAAGTCCTACCATACGGGAGGATACGGTTGCGAAGAAGAAGCCGAAAATAACAACTATAAACGCTCCAACAAGTGAAACTGGGATAGCGGGAACGAGCCACACGAGAAGTGTAAGGATAAGGATAGCAATAAGAACTATCTTTATATTTATATCCCTTGCAGTACGTTCGTTTGACGAAGCGCCACCTGCAGAAAGTCCCTTTATAGCATCACGGAAGGTACGGATGATAAGGGGAAGAGACTTGATAAGGCTGATTATACCACCTGCTGCCAGAGCGCCTGCACCGATGTAACGCACGTAGCTTCCCCAGATAGCACCTGCGCCACCCGAGGCAAAAAGCTCGCCTATTGTAGCGTCTGTCTGAGGATACATAATTATTGATGAGCCGAAAATAACAATGATGGGAATAAGGATAAGCCAGCTAACGATACCACCTGCAAGCATATACGAGGATATTCTCGGTCCACAGATGTAGCCTACGCTCATTACGGCAGGATAAATCTGGGTTCCTATTGCACCGGGGTACGTTTTCGTACTGCCTTCGATTGAAACCTCACCGGGAACTATTTTAAGTCCGTCGATAATAAACTTGAAGAGCGCTGAAAAGCCCATTCCGGCAAATACCGTCTTTGCGCTTGAGCCACCCTCCTCACCTGCCAGAAGAACCTCAGCGCAAGCCTGTCCCTCGGGATAAGGAAGAACGCCGTGCTCACGCACGATGAGAGCGTTTCTCAGGGGTACCATAAAGAATACGCCGAGAAGACCACCCAAAAGAGCGATAAGGGTAATCTCAACAAGGCCGGGCTTGTCCATAATACCCTCTTTTGCCCAAAGATAAAGGGCGGGCAAGGTAAATATAGCGCCTGCTGCCAGGGATTCACCTGCAGAGCCAACGGTCTGAACTATGTTGCTTTCAAGAATTGAGTTTTTCTTCATAATAACTCGGATAACGCCCATAGCTATAACTGCCGCAGGGATAGAAGCAGATACGGTCATACCTACTCTGAGTCCGAGGTAAGCGTTAGCTGCACCGAATATTACCGCTAAAAGAATACCCATTATTACCGACGTTACCGTCAGCTCGGGAGTTACTTTTTCGGCGGGAATATATGGCTTGAATTCGTTTTTGTTGTCCATAATATTTCCTCTCTGTTTTAATAGGCACACAAATCACCTATTATAATATTGAATAAATCATACCATATTATTATATTTTAGTCAAGAAAATTTGCGAAAGAAAGCTCCCTCTTTTTTTACGAGAAGGAGCTTTTTATTACCTTATTCATTACCCTCACAAGAGGAAGGACGAGAAATCCCGATGCAAGATTGCCAACGGCGTGTACTGCGTCCCAGGGAAGCCCTGCCATAATCCACAACAGCGTCTGCTTGAAATCCAAGCCGAACAGCAACGCCTGTGCAGGTGCGTACAGAGTGCCGTACAGAATTCCGTGAAGCCCACACACCAGAGGGTATACTATCATTGAAATCCTTGGCGACATATTTCTCGGCAATAGCATTACCACTGCCCACAATACCGTCCATATGTAAAGATATGGAATCCACCAGGCAGCAAAGCCTGACCAAAGTCCGTTAATAAACACAAAAACGTAAATGGGAATGAGGGCTTTTTTGCGAAACACCACGGTATACACTGTAGTAAAGGTTGCAAGTAGATGAATATTGGGTAAGATTTCAAGAAGTATTTTTGAGGTAAACATAAGAGTGCCCAGCATTGCAAACAGCACCGTTTCCCTCACGGTGAGAAATTTCTTTTTACTTTGTTCTGACAAGTTCATAATGCTCGCCGTCTGCTATAACCGTAGTGTCTGCACCCGTCATAAGATATTCTCCGTTTTTGAGAATCGACCAATAATAGCCGTCAACGTTGTAATCGGCAAATATTCCGTTGACCTTTTTAACGTAAATTCCGTACTGACTTTCCTCTCCCTCGATAAGAGAGTGAGCCGTGAGAGCGTCGGCAAGAGTTTCTGCGTCGGTTTTAACTGTAAAGGTTATGCTTTTGTCCTCTGCCTTAACCTCTACCTGAACCGTCTTTACACCCTCTCCAAGAGTTGTGTCCTCTGTGTAAAGAGCGTCGTCCCAAAGAGACGTCTCAACTATCACGTCGGGGGTAACTGTGTTTACGCCTGCTTCCTTTGTGCAAGCAGTAAGTGAGATGAGCATTACAATCGTTAATAGTAATGCCGATACCTTGATAAATCCTTTCATTTTGGTATCCCTTTCTTTTTAAAATATTTTTTAAAAGAATAAAATAAAAGCGCCCTTTCCGAAAAGGGCGCAATACAACCATGCTCAATCCCCTTTCATTTGCCCAAAGAGTCTTTTACGTATTCACAGTAAGGCAAGCCTTCCGACTGTAACGGCAATGGCTGTTGCTACGGATTTTCACCGTGATTTCCTTGCTTTGAATTTTCATACTGCGTTTATTCTCTTATTTTTATTATACTATACTTTTTTCGTTTTTTCAAGTAATGCCACAACATTTTTTTGATAATGCATATACTAACACAGGACAAAAAATATAATTTATGAAAGGAAATGCTATGAATCCTCTTAATCTAACGCCAAAGACACTTGAAAAAATCATAATGGATTGGGACAAAATGCGTCCCATTAGCTACGACAAATGGGCAGACCCATATACGAGATGCCGTGTTATCCTTATGAACGGCACGGAGTTTGAAGCCAATTGGTTTACTCATCAGTTTTCGAGAAACTGCAACAACAACGACATAAGACGGGTGCTTGCTTTTATGAGAAGAAGCGAGCAGCAACAGCACAAGCTGGTGGGACTTATGAAGCCCGTTGACGAAACCATACTCGAGCACACCATAGGATACGAGCAGGTTGCAGTAGACCTGACGGCGCACCTTGCAAAAACCGAGCCCGACCCCTATGTGAAAAAAGCCCTTGACTTTGCTCTACTTGAGGACTTTGACCACCTTTACAGATATTCAAACTTTCTTGATATGGAAACGGGTGTCCACGCAGAACAGCTCGTGGGGGGTTACACCGAGATAATGCCTGCCCGTCCCACAGTTTCTCACTACCGTCACCCTCTTGACACCGTACGTTATTCAATCAATAATAACACTGCCTCCCCCATTACCAAGCTCCACGTGGGAATTATTACGGCGGCAGAGCAACAGACGATGAACTATTATATGAACGTCTGCACCAATTACCCCAACGAGCGAGGAAGATTTCTTTATCAGGAAATCGGAATGGTTGAGGAGGACCACGTTACCCACTACGGAAGTCTGCTTGACCCCTGCGCTACCTGGCTTGAAAACCTTGTTATGCATCAATATACAGAAGCCTATCTGTACTATTCGGCATACTGCACTGAAACAGATTGCAATATAAAGGAGCTTTGGGAAATGCTCTTCGAGCAGGAGGTTACACACCTTCACGTTGCCTGCGACCTGCTTCGACACATTGAAAACAAGGAGCCCTGTCAGGTCCTTGGAGGCGACGGCACCTTCCCTGAAATTCTGCGACTTGAATCCAACATTCCTTACGTTAGAAACGTGCTTCAGAATTCCATACAGATGACTACCAATATGGAAAACTATCAGTGCGTCAACACTCTCCCCGACAACGCCAACTTCTTCCGTTATCAGATGGCTCTTAATCACGACCTTAACAGCATTGAAAGTCATATGATAATCGAGGACTATATTGCTCAGCACGGAATGGATTATCGCTTTGAAACTGCGCCCAATCCCATTGAGCTTCTCCGTGACAGAAAGACCGACAACACCACACTTGGCAGAGTCAAGGGCGTATCCAACGCTTGTAATCTGGATATATAAGCAAAAAAGACTAACTATTGAAAAATAGTTAGTCTTTTTGTTTTAATGGTGAACTCTTTGCCCTCTTGCGCTCTTCTTGCCCTCGGGCTGAATTTCCCCAGCCTTCATAAGCGCTACCTTTGTAAGATAAGGACCTACAAGCTCGTATATAAGCACAGAGAAAAGCGTGATATTTGCAACCACTGCTCCGACTTCACCCAGAGCCTCTGCCTTTATCGCCATACCGAGAGCAACGCCTGCCTGAGGAAGAAGGGTTACTCCAAGATACTTAACGATATTGGAATCACACTTCACTGCCTGCGCGCTGACACGGGCGCCGAAGTATTTTCCCGCAGAACGGAAGATGATATACACAATGCCTATCAAAACGAATATGGGGCTCTTGAAAACTGACAATTCAAGCTCAGCGCCACTTATAACGAAGAAAAGCACAAACAAGGGGGCGCTCCAACGGTCAATTCTGTCCATAAGCTCTTCCGAGAAGTCGCAGAAGTTACAAAATACCGTTCCAAGCATCATACAAACAAGGAGTGATGAAAAGGCAACGTGAACGCCTGCTATTTCAAACTCCAGCATAGAAAGTGCTACGGTAAGAAGCACGAAGGTTACCGACATGGAAAGTCTCTTTGAACGGGAATGGAAAAATCTTTCAAAATAGGTGAAGAGAAGTCCCATAACGAAACCGAGAAGGAGTGATAAAACAACCTCGAGGATAGGCTCGACGATTACTGAAATAAGGTCGATAGCACCCGAAATAAGCGCCTTTGCAACGCCGAAGGAAACTGCAAAAAGGATAAGTCCCACTGCATCGTCAAGGGCAACAATGGGAAGAAGTATATCGGTAAGAGGACCCTTGGACTTGTACTGACGCACTACCATTAGAGTCGCGGCAGGAGCAGTTGCAGAAGCAACGGCACCGAGAACGATTGCAGCAGGAAGAGGAAGCTTGTCGGGAATGAGAAAATGAAGCCCGATAAGAGCTGCGTCAACGAACAGAGTTGCCACTACTGCCTGAAAAATACCGATAATAGTTGCCTGCTTGCCCGTTTGCTTAAGCTGAGCAAGTCTGAATTCATTGCCGATTGAAAAGGCAATAAAGCCAAGCGCCACGTCGGAGATAAGAGAAAGGCTCTTTATCTGTCCGTGGTCGTTCAAGCCAAGCCCGTTTATTCCAAGGCTTCCCAGAACGTAGGGACCGATAAGTATTCCTGCAACCAGGTATGCAGTAACTGCAGGGAGCTGGCAAAGCTTTGCAAGTCGGGACAGCATAAGTCCTGCAAAAAGAGCTACCGACAAAATAAGTAAGGTTTCCATAAAAACGCCTCTTTATAAAAAATATATTACTTTCCAAATGAATATTATAGCACTAATTATTATTAAATCAATAGAAAAAACACACAAAAATATTATATGCAAATGGTACACTTTTTAAGTGATATTTATAAAGGATTGTTTTTCTAAACTTTTCGAAAAAGCACTTGACATTACTAAAACTTTGTGCTATACTGTTTGGGCAACCAAAAGTGGAGAAGTACCCAAGGGGTTAAGGGGGCAGTTTGCTAAACTGTTAGGTCGGGTTTCCGGCGCGCGAGTTCGATCCTCGCCTTCTCCGCCAGAAAAAAGCATCGACTTTCGTCGGTGCTTTTTTCAACTAAATCCACCCTTGTATGAACGTTTTATTTAAACTCTTATGACAGGCTTTAAGCGCCTGTCTTTTTTTACTTTTAGCCCTTGACAGAATTCGTCTTTTGTTACATAATTATATAGTAGCTTAAGGAGGTGATAGCGTGCTTGACGAAAAATATTTATCGAGAATGAAAGCCCTGCTTGGCGAAGACGGTCTTGAAAAATACCTTGCCGAGCTTGAAAGACCAAGTCCCCGAGCCTTGAGGGTGAATACCCTTAAGGGAGACGTGTCGAGGCTTTCTGATTTCACGCTGTCCCCCGTTCCATATTCGGATAATTGCTATTACTTTTCACAAGATAAAATAGGTAATCACCCTCTGCACCACGCAGGTCTTTTCTACGTTCAGGAGCCCGGGGCAATGATACCCGTTGCCACCGTTGATATACAAAAGAATTGGAAAATATTCGACACCTGCTCTGCACCGGGAGGTAAATCCCTTCAGGCATCAGCCTTCTTAGGTGACGAGGGCTTTATAATCTCAAACGAAATCAACACCCCAAGAGCCAGAATAATGGCTGGAAATTTTGAGAGAATGGGTGTCAGAAATTCGGTTATTACCTCTGCCGAGGTAAGTGCCGTTGCAAAGCAGTTCCCCTATTACTTCGACCTTGTTATTGTTGATGCTCCCTGCTCAGGTGAGGGAATGTTCCGTAAGGAAGCCGATGCCGTTAGGGATTGGAGCGAGGAAAACGTAAATACCTGCGCCGAAAGGCAGAGAGACATACTTCAATGGGCGTCCCAATCGGTAAGGGGTGGTGGATACCTCATTTACTCCACCTGCACCTTTTCTCTTGAAGAAAACGAAAACGTGGTAAACGCCTTCCTTAAAAGCAATCCCGATTTTGAAGCCGTAAATCCTGATCCAAGAGTAGTCCCCTACACCCTTTCAGGCGTGGGATGTGACAAATACAGACGCTTCTATCCCCATATTGCCCCTGGCGAGGGGCAGTTCTCGGCTCTTCTGAAAAGGAAGGGCGACGAGTACGAAAGTCCCGACGTAAACTCGGCATTGAGCGACCTGACACAAGAAGAAATGAAATGCGTGGGTGAATTTCTTGACGGCGTATTAACCGATTACCGTCCCGAGTTCATTAAAAAGTTCAAGGACTACGCAGTATATATAAATCCCAACGTCCCCGTACCCGAAAGGGTAACTTATTCCTGTGGGGTAACCATTGGTGAGGTGAGAAAGGGATATTTTCAACCTCATCATCAGCTTTTCTCGGCTATGGGAGACCTGTTCAGATGCAAGATAGACCTGCCTCTTGAAGACCAACGGCTTGACGCCTATCTAAAGGGCGAGGAAATCGCCTACGACTGTGAAAACGGCTGGTGCGCAATCCTTGCCAACGGAGTTCCTCTTGGTGGTGGCAAGGCAGTAAACGGACGAATAAAAAATCATTATCCGAAAGGGCTGAGAATTCAGCATTAAAGATATGTACTTACAAAACCTTCACACTCATTCAGTTTTTTGCGACGGAAAGAACACTCTTGAAGAAATGTGTCAGCGTGCCATTGAGGTAGGCTTTGATTCAATAGGCTTCTCCCGTCACGCGTGTATGCCACACCCCTCGATTTACTGCAAGGGTGGTGAGGCAATAGTTGAATATTTCAACAAATCAAAGGAATTGAAAAAGGAATATGCAGGCAGACTCGACGTGTTTTGTGGCGCAGAATTCGACCTTTATTCTATCGACCCAAGAGAAGGCTACGACTTCGTTATCGGCTCCTTCCATTATCTGAAGATAGACGGTGAGCTGGTGGGCTTTGACAAAAAGGTTGACGGAGTGAAGGAAGTGGTTGACACGTATTTCGGTGGCGACGGCTTTAAGTTTGCCCGAAAATATTACGAGCAAATCGTTGACCTTGCAAAAATAAAGCCCGATATTATCGGACATTTTGACCTTGTAACCAAGCACGCAAAAACCCTCTCGCTTTTCGACGAGGACTCAACGGCGTACAAAAGCCTTGCCATAGAGGCAGTAAGAGAACTGAGCAAGACCGTACCCATTTTTGAGCTTAATACGGGCTGTGTGTCAAGAGGCTACAGAGAAACGCCGTACCTTGCCCCTTTCATAGTAAAGGAGCTGAAAAGGCTGGACTGTCAGATAACTATTTCCTCCGACTGTCACAACAAGGACTTTTTCGACTGTGGCTGGAACGTAGCGAAGGAAAGACTTCTTGACTGTGGATACAAAAACATCGTAATATTGACGAAGGACGGCTTCAAGGAAGAAGCGTTGGTATAAAAAATGAACGTGCTTTCAATTATAATGGCAGTTTTTGCCGTGCTGGGCGCTATTGACTACGTAATCGGTAATCGCTTGGGAATAGGCAAGGAATTTGAAACAGGTGCCTCAATGATGAGCGTTATGCTTCTCTCTATGGTGGGAATGATACTGTTCGCCCCCGTGCTTGCAAATCTCCTTCTCCCCCTCACCCAGCTTATATCTAAATACACTCCCTTTGACCCGTCCGTTCTGTCGGGAATGATACTTGCCAACGATATGGGTGGCGCACCTCTGTGTGCAGAGATAGCCCAAAACGGTGTGATGGGCGCCTTCAACGGACTTGTGGTAGGCGCTACTCTTGGCGCTACCGTTTCCTATACTATCCCCTTTTCTCTTGGCGTTATAGAAAAGGAGTTTCACACCGACGTGCTTATCGGTATACTCTGTGGTATCGTCACGGTACCTCTGGGATGTCTGGTGTCGGGACTGATGCTGAAAATCCCCTTCAAAGCGTTGGTGCTTGACCTTGTACCCATTATAGTATTTTCAATCATAGTGGTACTTGGATTATTGAAATTCCCATCGGCAATGGTAAAGATTTTTTCTGCTATCGGCAAGGTAATCCTCGCCGTAATAATCATTGGACTTGTACTTGGAGTAGTAGAATTCCTCACGGGCTTCAAGGCAATTCCGGGGCTTGCGCCACTTGACGAGGGTATTGACGTTATAGTAAACACCACCTGTATAATGATGGGTGCATTCCCTCTGGTACATATACTCTCAAAAATATTAAGCCGACCCCTTTCGGCAGTCGGCAAAAAATTAGGACTTGACAATACGTCCATTTTAGGCTTTGTGGCGTCGGCAGCAAGCTTTGCCACCTGCGTCGGTCTCGTTAAGCATATGAACAAAAAAGGCAGAATTGCAAACCTTGCCTTCGCAGTATCGGGAGCATTTACCTTTGCAGGTCATCTTGCCTTTACCATGGCAACCAACGCCGACTTCGTTGCCCCCGTTGTAGTGGGCAAGCTGATAGGTGGTATATCGGCAATAGCTCTGTCTATGCTCATATACAAAAAACTGTTTGGAAATCAGATATGAGTTCCCACGGTTGACGCAACTGCTACGAGATTACCAAGCTCGTCCTTTACCTCTATTTCGTAAAAACAGCTCCGTCTTCCGTCCTTCAAAAGTCTCGTCTGGGCAATAAGCGTATCCCCCTTGACAGTACCCACAAAGGATATATTGCTTGACGTGGTAACCGTAACGGCATCCTTGCCTCTGTTGGTAGCAACGGCAAAGGTGAAATCGGCAAGAGTGAATATTACTCCTCCCATAACCTGATTTGCAGCGTTTTTATGGCGTGAATCAAGCTTCAGGGTGCATTTCGCCCATTTGTCTCCTATTTCATCTATTACTATACCCGTTGCAGACGTTGCAAAAACGTCTCCACAGAAAAATTCTCTTACTCTTTCAAGCTCAGACATCTTTTTATCCCCTTCACTTTTAATCGGATAAGAAATGGTATAAAACCAACCTCGCCGTTTTTTAAAATTATACAACCAACTGAAATTTTTTGCAACAGGAATTTGGTATTTATTCTATGAAAGCTTCAAAAGTTATTATGGCTCTTCTCGGCGCATTTATTATGGCGTTCGGTCTTTATGAGATACATTCGTTTTCAGGAGTTACCGAGGGTGGTGTGCTTGGACTGACACTTCTGCTGGAGCGTCATTTCAGCCTTTCACCTGCATTTACCAGCCTTGTAATGAATATTATATGCTATATTATAGGTTGGAAAACCCTTGGCAAGGGCTTCCTTTTATATTCGGGAATTGCCACCCTTTCCTTTTCTCTCTCCTACAGACTTTTGGAAATGACACAGCCTATATTCACCCCTCTTTATCCACACCCTCTCGCCTGCGCCGTTGTGGGCGCTCTGTTCATAGGTGTAGGAGCAGGGCTTTGCGTAAGGTCGGGGGGCGCGCCAAGTGGCGACGACGCTCTGGCAATGGGCTTTTCAAAGCTTTTTAAATTAAAAATTGAAACCGTCTATCTTATCAGCGACCTGACTGTGCTTGCTCTCTCGCTGAGCTATATCCCGATAAAGAGTATTATGTATTCCCTCTTAACCGTAATTCTTTCGGGAAAAATCGTCGGTATAATAAGCAGAATATAAATAAGGCATTGTGTTGTTACACAATGCCTTATCTTTATTCAAAGTCAAATGATATTATATCAACGGTATTATCCTCACCCCACGATGCAATGGGTATGAGTACGAATTTGTCAAAGCTCCTGCCAAGCTCTAAATGATACGCTCGGCGACGGTTATCCGACACCGTCAGTAGCTCCTCACGCTTGCCTTCAAGCTCTCCGTAAAGTGTGAATTCACGGCAAAGGGTTTTGGGCATATGCATCTGAGGACTGTCAAGCTTTATATTTGAACGGGTGGTGTGTATTCTCTCACAGTTGGAGCCTGGTAGGGTTTCTCTGTTCAGGTCGGATGAGAATACAAGGTGTAACGACTTTACCTCTGCTGTGTTAAAGGAATAGGTTATTTCCTTTCCGAGAGGTGCTTGGTAGGAAGCCGTCTTTTGAGTAGTGGAATATATTCTGTGACCTCTGTCCTGCCCGTTGCGAAGGGTATCGGGAGCGTTCAGCTCTGCATTTTTGCAGGTATCCGACACGGCTCTCACCCTTGAGGGAAGGAAGTTATCGGCGTTCATTATGCTCTTTTGAAGAGACTCTATTTCGTTAAGGTACACTCCGTGAGGAGTCAGTCCCTTTTTAACTGCAATAGCTGAGGCTCTGCCTACTGCGTCACCGAGAAGCATACAGGTCGCCATAACTCTTATACTGCTCATTGCCATATGAGTCATACTTATATTTCTGCCTGCAAAGAAAAGGTTTTCTACGTTTTCGGAATAAAGGGCTCGGTAAGGTATTGAATAGGGCGCAGGAGTTTTGAAGTTTGTATTAGGCGTTCCCACGTGCCAGAAGCCACCGGGGAAATGGTCGTCAAGAGGCCAGCCACCGTATGCGATTTCGTCGTCAAACACTACGCCGTCGGAGATGTCACGCTGAGTTATCATATATTCTCCACACATTCTTCTCGACTCACGCTTGCCGGGTAAAAAGCCGAGAAACTCCAGATCCCAATTTTCAGCGTTGTGACCCTCCGTGTTCTTTAAGTAGTCCCAGGTGCCCGTGGCAAGAGCCACAAGCTCATCTCTTAACTCCTCGGTATCACCGATGGAGTCACGGTCACCACCAAGCTCAAGATACCAGAAATTTTCGGTATCCTCGTATAAGTTCACTCTGCATTTTTTGTTTTTAAAAATCTCCTCGTTGAGCTTTGTTGACCATTGAGGAGCGATGTATTTTACAGGCTCAAGAGTTTCTCTGCCCTGAAGTATGCAGGACATTCCCATAGTCATTTTGTCGGCTACCTCAACTACTGTGTCCTCACCGAAGTCGCTTTTAGCCTCTCTGCCTATTTTGAAATGGGCTCCCGTAAGAGGCGCTAAAATACTGTCGCCCGAGCAGTCACTGTAAAATTTTGCTTCAACGTCATAAAAGGTCTGTGTCGTCATCTGATAACCCGTAACGCTCTTTATAACGGTGTCTCTGCCGTTGGCAAATTCGCCCTTCTCGGCTTCGGCATCCATACAGGTACAGTTGAGAAGCAACGTAATATTTTCTTCACGGCGTATGAAATCGTAAAGAACGGTGTCCCATATTGCGTAGCTCTTGGTAGGGTTTCTGTAAAGATTTTCAAGAGAAATTTCTTCAAGAATTCCCGTTTCCTTGTTGTCCTCCCCTTTTGAGCCACATATCCACATACGAATCTCGGAGGAAGCGTTTCCACCCAGAACTGCACGCTCGTGCATAAGCACTACCTTTAAGCCTTCACGGGCTGCTGCAATGGCAGCTGCCATTCCCGACATTCCACCACCGACAACACAAAGGTCACACTTTATACGTTTTCTGTTAAGCATAAATTTTCTCCTTGCATTATTCTTTTTCCTATGATACAATAATATCATACTTATTGCCCTGATTCTTGTAAATAAATGTGAAAAAGTATAAAGAAAGTGCAAAATATGAAAGAGCTAATTTCAGGAATTGCAAGCTACGTGGAGCACGTAAAAAATATGGGACTTAATCTTTCCGTTCATTATAGCTGTGAAGCCGTAAGCGCTATGCCCACCCAGCTTCTTACCCTTCTCTCCCCCTTTAACGTACATACTAACCCCTATTGTATGTGGGTGAAGAAAAACGACGGTCACCGTTGTATTGAGTCGCAGCAAAAGCTAATCAAGGAAGGAAAGAGTGGCTTCAGGAATTGTCCCTCGGGAGTGCTGGAGTATATTACGCCCTTTTACAAGGACGGCGTGGCAATAGGAATTGTGGCGATAAGTGGATTTCGTGGTGATAAAAAGGATTCTGTAAACGAAGCGCTATGGGAGCAAGCACTGTCGGGTGAGCCTTTCCCAAAGGAGCTTGCCGACACCCTGGTAATGCCACTTACGGTGATGCTTGAAAAGCTATTTGAGAGTGAATTTGAAATAGACAAAAGCGAATACAACGAGATATTACAATATCTCAACGAGTATTACGCTACTGCAACGCTCGACAGTATATGTCGGCATTTTCACCGAAGCCGTTCCCACGTCAGTCACCTATTCAAGAAAAATTCGGGAACGTCCCTGCGCGCTTACTGTAACGGCTTGAAGCTTAAGGAGTCGGAAAGACTGTTGCGAACAACCGACCTCCCCGTTACACGAATTGCCTTGGAAACAGGCTTTAACGACGTCAGCCACTTTATAAATCTTTTCAGACAGAAATACGGCGTCTCCCCTCTGGCTTACAGAAAATCAAAAAAATAAATGGTATGCTATTGAAAGCATACCATTTTGTTTTTATTCTGCTGACTCTACCTCTTCAAGAGCGTCCTTGCGGGAGAGGTTAATTCTTCCCTTGTCGTCGATTTCAATAAGCTTTACCTTAATTACGTCGCCAACCGAAACAACGTCCTCTACCTTTTCAACTCTCTTCTTGTCAAGCTTGGAGATGTGAACAAGGCCTTCCTTACCGGGAGCGAATTCAACGAATGCACCGAAGGTCATAAGTCTTGTTACAGTACCTGTGTAGACAGTGCCTACAACGGGGTCAAGTGCGATAGCGTTAATCATATCAAGTGCAGCGTAAGCAGCATTCTTATCAACTGCCGCGATGAAGATGCTTCCGTCGTCCTCGATATCAACCTTTGCGCCTGTGTCGGCACAAATCTTCTGAATTACCTTACCACCCTTACCGATAACCTCGCTGATCTTGTCGGGGTCAATCTTAGTGGTAATCATCTTGGGTGCCCAAGCTGATACGTCCTCGTGAGGTGCAGGAATAGCCTTGAGAATTACCTCGTCGATAATGTGATTTCTTGCAACGTGAGTTGTTTCAAGAGCATTCTTGATAATTTCGGGTGTAAGACCGTCGATTTTAAGGTCCATCTGAATTGCAGTGATACCTTCCTTAGTACCTGCAACCTTGAAGTCCATATCTCCGAAGAAGTCTTCAAGTCCCTGAATATCAATCATTGTCATCCATCTGTCTTCCTCAGTGATAAGACCACATGAGATACCTGCAACGGGTGACTTAATGGGAACACCTGCATCCATAAGCGCAAGGGTTGAACCACAGATAGAAGCCTGTGAGGTAGAACCGTTGGAGCTTACAACCTCGGATACAAGTCTGATAGCGTAGGGGAATTCCTCAACTGAGGGGATAACGGGCTCAAGAGCTCTTTCAGCAAGTGCGCCGTGACCGATTTCACGTCTGCCGGGACCTCTTGAAGCCTTTGCCTCGCCTACAGAGTAAGCAGGCATATTGTAGTGGTGCATATATCTCTTGAACTCTTCGTCGTCGATACCGTCAAGCATCTGCTGATCGCTTACAGAGCCGAGAGTAGCAATAGTCATAACCTGTGTCTGACCTCTTGTGAACATACCTGAGCCGTGAGTTCTGGGAAGAATTCCAACCTCGGCTGCAAGGGGTCTCATCTGGTCCATACGTCTGCCGTCAACACGCTTCTGCTCGTCGAGGAGCCAACGTCTTACAACGTACTTCTGAAGCTTGTACATACACTCGTTAATCATAGCAGTTGTAGCGTCGTCCATATCGGGATATATTTCGCCGAAGTGCTCGAACACGTCTGCGTAAACAACCTGAAGTCTTTCGTCACGAACCGTCTTATCGTCTGTATCAAGAGCAGACTGAACTGCTTCCATAGCGTAAGCCTTGATAGCCTCGAACAAATCGTGGTCAACCTCGCAAGAGGGATATTCAAACTTGGGCTTGCCGATTTCTGCAACGATAGAGTTGATGAATTCAACTATCTGGCAGTTAACCTTATGAGCAGCCATAATAGCGTCGTACATATCCTTGTCGGATACTTCCTTTGCGCCTGCCTCGATCATTACTACCTTCTTTGCAGAGGAAGCAACTGTAAGCTCGAGAAGGCTCTTCTCACGCTGTGCCTTGGTGGGGTTCATAACGAATTCGCCGTCAACGAGACCTACGAAGGTACCTGCGATAGGTCCGTTCCACGGAATATCTGAAATTGAAAGGGCGATTGACGCGCCTATCATAGCAGTAATTTCGGGAGAGCAATCGGGGTCAACCGACATAACGGTAAGAGAAAGACAAACGTCGTTTCTCAAATCCTTGGGGAAAAGAGGACGCACGGGACGGTCAATAACACGTGATGTGAGTATCGCCTTTTCTGTGGGTCTTCCCTCTCTCTTAAGGAAGCTTCCGGGGATTTTACCTACGGAATAAAGTCTTTCCTCAAAATCTACCGACAGAGGAAGGAAGTCGATTCCGTCACGGGGCTTTGCACTTGCTGTTGCAGTTGCAAGGATAACGGTGTCGCCGTATCTTACAAGAGCCGAGCCGTTTGCAAGCTGGGCGATTTTACCTGTCTCAACGACAAGAGGTCTGCCTGCGATTTCGCAGCTGAACGTTTTGTAGCTTTCAAACATTTTCATTTTTCCTTTCTTTATAACGCCGTCGGTACAGATTAGCATAAAATAAAGAGTCGAAAGCCTTTCGGCGCTTTATTTCGTGCTAATCGGAATTTGAACCAACGGCAAATTTTGTTACTGTACAAGAAATCCCCACATATGCTGCAGAACAGCATATGCGGAGAAAACCCATTTGGCTTACTTTCTCAAGCCAAGCTTTTCGATGATATCACGGTAACGGTTGATATCCTTCTTCTGCAAATATGCAAGAAGGTTTCTTCTGTGACCTACCATCTTGAGAAGTCCTCGACGGCTGTGGTGGTCCTTGTCATTCTTTTTCAAATGCTCGGTAAGATTGTTGATTCTGCTTGTGAGAATAGCAATCTGTACTTCAGGAGACCCAGTGTCTTTCTCATTGGTGCGATAGCTCTCAATGATACTCTGCTTCAATTCTTTCTGCATTATGTTCACCTCCATAATTTTTCTCGCCGTAACTGAGCAACGGTCAGGTGAAAATTCCGAGTGTATCGGAATAAAAACGCCGTAACTGAGCAACGGTCATACTTTTGCAGTACACCATAGTATAGCACAGGTTTCAAGATATGTAAACCCTTTTTTTGAAATTTTTTTGCGGTTCTTCATAAAAAGTTTACAACATTTTTAGCACTCGGCAAAAGAGAGTGCTAAAAATCCCTTGACAAATCCGTTTTTAGTGGTACAATTATTGTATCATAAATCAAAGGAGATGTCAATTATGAGTGAAATGAAAAAGGGCGGTATTACCGTCGAGACGGAGCATATATTCCCCATAATAAAGAGATGGCTTTATTCCGACAAGGAAATATTTTTAAGAGAGCTTGTATCCTATGCAAGCGACGCTATAACCAAAATGAAGCGTCTTATCTCGCTGAGCGAGGCGACAGACGACGGAAAGGGCTACAAAATAGAAGTAAAGGTCAACGCCGAGGAAAAGACTCTTACCGTTACCGATAACGGCTTAGGTATGAGCGAGGAGGAAATTGACCGATACATCAATCAGATAGCTCTCTCGGGCGCACTTGAATTTATTCAGAAGTATGAAAAGGAGGGTGACGATTCGGGAATTATCGGTCACTTCGGTCTTGGCTTCTATTCAGCGTTTATGGTTGCCGACAAGGTTGAGATAATTTCAAAGTCCTTTACCGACGCGCCTGCAGTTCATTGGAGCTGTAACGAGCTTGGTGAGTACGAAATGAAGATGGGAGAGCGTGCAGAGCGAGGCACCGACATTATTCTCCACGTTACCGACGAGGAAGCAGACTTTTTGAAGAAGGAGACCCTTGATAAAATTCTTAATAAGTATTGCGCGTTTATGCCGGTTGAAATCTATCTGTCGACTGGGGCTGAGGGCGAGGACAAGCCAGTAAACGACACCAATCCCCTTTGGCTGAAAAATCCTTCGGAATGTACTGCCCAGGAATACAACGATTTTTACAAGAAGCTGTTTGACGATTGGCAGGACCCTCTGTTCTATATTCACATCAACGCCGACTACCCTCTCAACTTCAAGGGTATTCTCTACTTCCCCAAGCCCTCTCACGAGTTTTCCAATATGGAGGGACAGGTAAAGCTTTACTACAATCAGGTTTTCGTTGCCGACAACATTAAAGAGGTTATTCCCGAATATCTTATGACCCTTCGTGGCGTCCTTGACTGCCCCGAGCTTCCTCTCAACGTTTCCAGAAGCTATTTGCAGAATAGCGGTTACGTTTCGAAGATTTCGGCGCACATCATTAAAAAGGTAGGCGACAAAATCAATTCTCTTTTCAATACCGAGCGTGAAAAATACGAGGGCATCTGGGACGATATCAAGCCCTTCGTTGAATACGGCTGTATGAGGGACAAGAAGTTTCTTGACAGAGTAAAGGGGGCAGTAATCTACAAGACCGTTGAGGACAAATACGTTACCCTCTCGGAGTACACCGAAAAGAATACCAAGGAATCAGGCAAGGTATTTTACGCTACCGACAAAACTCAGCAGTCAAGATACGTTGCACTTCTTAAGGAAGAGGAAATTGACGTGCTTCTCCTTGATTCTATTATCGACACTCAATTTATCACACATCTTGAACAGGAAAACGCCGAGGTAAAATTCGTCAGATGTGACTCGGATATTGCAACGGCACTGAAGAGTGAGGGCGAAACCGTAGAAAACGAAATACTCAAGGAATTGTTCAAGGAGGCTATCGGCAAGGAAAAGACCGAGGTGGAATTCGCTTCTCTTAAAAACGAAAAGACACCTGCTATGATTACCCTTTCAGAGCAGGACAGACGCTTCGCAGATATGATGAAGCTTTATTCAAGGGGCGAGGGCTTCCCCATGGACAATATGGGTGAAAAGCTGGTAGTCAACGTAAAAAATCCTCTTATCGACAAAATTGCTTCAATGCTTGCCGACCCCGATAAGCGTGAGACGGCAAAGCTTCTTGCAAAAGAGGTTTATATGCTTGCTCTCATCTCTCAGAGGTCTCTTAACGCAGACGAGCTTGAAGCCTTCGTTGACAACAGCGTTGACATATTTACCCAAATATAAGTATTGACAAAACCTTGTGTTCGTGTTATAATTCATTCAACACAAAGGGGAGCTCACCAGAGTGGGCTGAGAGGGGACCTGTGCGGTCCTGACCCATGAACCTGATGCGGATAATGCCGTCGTAGGAAACATATGGTTTTTTATGCTATTTAATCGCAGAGGGTTTTCCCTTTGCGATTTTTATTTTAATCGGAGGAAAACTCTATGAAACGCACAACACTTCAAAAAATGGTCACCACTGCCGTACTGTCTGCCCTTGCCGTCGTACTCACCTGGCTGGAAATTCAGGTAGGCCCTGCAGGTGGCTCCATCAACATCGTAATGCTTCCCATTATACTGGTAGCCTATTGCTACGGTCTTAAATGGGGCATCGGCTCGGGACTTATAGTAGGCTTTGTAAAATGCCTTGTAGGCGGTGGAATCGGCTGGGGACTCCCCTCCATTCTTCTCGACTACGTGCTTGCCTACGCAGCAGTAGGACTTGCAGGTATTTTCGCAGGCAAGAAATGGGGACTCGGTCTGGGCGCAGTAATCGGTTGCTTGGGACGCTTTGCCATTCACTTTATCAGTGGTGTAACAATTTACGCCATTGTGACCGAAGAAACCATTGCAGGTATTTCAACCTCTAACGCTTGGCTTTACTCCCTTGTTTACAACGGACTTTATATGCTTCCCAGCTCTGCCATCGTTATTGCCCTTGCCTTCGTCCTTAAAAAGCCCCTGGACAAATACCTTAACAAAAAATAAATTCTTGACAAATTCCGTTTTAAGTGTTAGAATAGTATGAACGGTAGATTTGCTGAGATTTTGAGTGCATTTATATCGCGGGGTCCCGCGATATGATTGTGCTCTTTTTTATTAAAACGGAGGTATAAATAATGAGTAAAATAATAGCAGCCATAAGGGACAAAGAAACATTGTACAACGCCAACCTTGAAAAGATTGATACCATATTTTTGCTCAGTACGAATATAATAGAGCTCAACGAAAAGATTGGAAAGATACATAGCGACGGAAAAGAAATATACGTTCACGCTGACTTTGCCGACGGTATCGGTAAGGACCGTTTCGGTATGGAATATATGAAGAATGCAGGAGTTGACGGCATTCTGAGCACCCGTGCAAACGCCATTAAGGCAGCGCGTGAGGTAGGACTTAAAACTGTGCAAAGAGTTTTCATCGTGGATTCACAGTCCATCGAAACTGCCATTGACAGCGTTCGCTCCTCCAAGCCCGATATGATTGAGGTTATGCCCGGTGTTGTGCCCAAGGTTATTGAAAGCATAAAGGCACGCACCGACATTCCCATTATTGCGGGAGGCTTGGTATCGACTCACGAAGAGATACAGTCGGCTCTCGATGCAGGCGCTATGGCAGTATCCACAGCTACCCCCGATCTTTGGAAGTAAAGCTCCAAGTCATTTTCAGGAAAATATTTAATAAAAACGCACTCCCCTTCATACAATATGAAAAAGGAGTGTGTTTTTTTATGAAAATCAACTGGAAATTACTTTTAATCTGTCTGGCGATACCCTTGGCAGTGGGTGGTTTGTCGGCGCTTATTACAAGAAGTGCTATGGACGAATTCAAGGAGCTGGCAAAGCCTCCCCTTTCCCCTCCCGATTGGCTTTTTCCCGTAGTATGGGGAATTCTGTATCTCCTGATGGGCTTTTCCCTTTATCTTGTGCTGACGTCAAGAAGTGGTAGCACCGTAATCGGTCAGTCGGTAACGCTTTTTGCCCTTCAACTGTTTTTCAACTTCTTCTGGAGCATATTCTTCTTCAATTTTTCCCTTTATTATTTCTCTTTCGGTTGGCTCATCGTACTGTGGGCGCTTATTTTCGCAATGGTGGTAAGCTTTTACAGAGCGTCAAAGCTCGCTGCGTTTATCAATATTCCCTATCTCATATGGGTTGCCTTTGCAGGCTATCTCAATCTGGGCATCGCAATATTAAATTAAGGCTGTCTTTCGACAGCCTTAATTTACGCTATAAATATAAGATACATCAAGGGTATGGTAATAACTGACAGAGTGTGTGAAATCATAGCCATTGAAGCGCCCGTTTCGGTGTCCCCACCGTAAGCTGCAGGATAAACGATTGTATTGAGTCCAAGAGGTGTGGCAAATGCAATAAGCGCCAGTGTCATTATTTCTTTATTTACTCCCAGCCCACCGAGTATCAGCATAAGGGCCGAGGGAATAAGAATTAGTCTGAAAAGCGTAGCAACGTAAACCTTCTTGTTGAGTATAAGTCCCTTGAAATTATAACCGCCTATTACAAATCCCGCAAGCACCATTGCCACAGGACCTTGACATTTAGCGGCGTTGTCGAGAGCTGACATCATAAAGTCGGGAACGTATTTACCAAGTCCCAGAAGTCCAACGGCTATACCTATTGCCGACGCTATTATCGGTGGAGTCAACAAGCCCTTTTTAAGATTTTTCCAAAGGCTTACGTTTTGCTCCTTGGGTATGAGAATGTAAAGTCCCCAGCTGTTGCAAATAATGGATATTATCAAGGTGAACAGTGAGTATTTGTAATAAAAATCTGCGCCCCATACGCCGAGGATAATGAAATTACCCATAAAGCCGTAATTTCCGAAAACCATAGCGTATTTATATACGTTGCGCTGATAGGCTAATTCGGGAGAACCTTTGGTTTTTCTTACGAATAGCATTGAAAGCGGATAGGACACCGCCACTGCAACGCCTACGATTACTGCGCCGTAGAGTATGAGCGCCGAGTTTTCGGCAAAGGTTTCTACGGTACACTTTGACATCATTGTAAAAAGAGACAAAGCAGGTACGAAAACAAAGGTTTCCAGCTTTGACATCACTGTGTGTGAATTATCGGGCAACGGACTTTTTCTTCTCAGAATAAAGCCCACCAGAATCAAGGTGAACATCATCAGCATCTGTGTGACAGTAAGCTTAAAGATTTCCATTTTACTCTCCTGTGAATTTGATAGTGATATTTTAGCACAACAAAACACAAAATGCAAGGAAATATCCCATATAAATACCGAAATTCCAATAAAAAAGTTTTAAAGAAAATTCAATTTATGTATTGACTTTTTCAAAGTTTTGTAATATACTTATTGAGTACTTGAGATGCGGCGTTAGCTCAGCTGGATAGAGTGTTTGGCTACGAACCAAAAGGCCAGGGGTTCGAATCCCTTACGCTGCGCCAAAACAAAGACAGAGTGTCGTTAGATGCTCTGTCTTTTGTTTTGATGTAATGGGATTCGAACACCGAGGGGGTAATTTCCGTTAAGAAAACAGTTCGGGGAACTGTTTTTAGGAAATTGTGCGAAACATTTATGTTGAGCAACAAAGACACGAAGTGGCTTTATCCCTTACGCTGCGCCAAAGAAAGAGATAGATACATCGTTATCTGTCTCTTTCTTTTTTGTAATAAAAAGGGATTCGGACCCGTGAGGGCAACACGGCGTTAATAAACAGTCCTGTGGACTGTTTTAGCCGTTTGCGCGAAGGCTATGCCTGAGCGAGAAGGTATGCGTAGCATACCGTCGAATCCCTTACGCTGTGAGTGGAATGAACGATGTCGTCATTGACACATACCTTGGTTTTATGATATAATAACCTCAAAGCGATGGCGTGGAAGCCATCGGCAAAGTAAAACTTTGCTGTTAAAGACTTACGTCTTTAACCTTGAGAACATTTTATCATTAAACCTGCCTTGTTGCGACAAGGCAACGGCATACGCCTTTCAAGGTCTTGCGACCTTGGTTTTATGATATAATATTTGCAGAACAAAGAAAGGGGGATTCCCAATGAAAAAAATATTATTCGTATTGTTAGCCACCTTGTTACTCACGTCTTGTTCACAGAAGTCTGTGGACACGCCCGACTTACCCGACGTTGATACGCCAATTGTAGAGATTGAGCAAGACGAGACACCTCAGGACAAGCCCCTTGTATTTGAAGACTTTGAATATAGGATAACGGCAAGGGACGATGAATCGCTCCACGCCCTCTCACCGGAGGATATGGGAAAAGAATTTCTCTCGGCGTTGGCGCTTGGCGAAACCGACCTGCTTTACCTGTATATGCAATACTACTCGGCAGAAGAGTACGGAAAAGCAAAATTTGATTTCAAGGTTGCCGAGGTAACCGACAAAATTGACTATGCCTATATAGACTATATAGGCTATCACGCATCTGTGAAGGTAACAATCAGCGAAAGCGAAACCGACGTGTTCCCTGATGGCGAGTACGACTACACGTTGCTTGTGTGGGAAGATAATTCCACTCCGATAGATTATTTCGGACCTACCGAAAGGCTCGGTGATTTCATCGGAGAAAAAGTTCCAAAAACGATGCTTTGTATCACACGTACAAATTTATCGAAACGCTTCTTCACGACTTTGAACCCGACATAACGATAGAGGCAATAAAGCAACCGTATAACAGCTTTAATGCCATATATCACACTATAATACATACCTTCACCGCAAACGGAAAGGATTACGTCGGCAAAGCCACACTCAAAGAATTCAAGGATTATATTCAATACAGATTCGGCTATACAGACCCGCTTGTTTTGCAATCCTTTGCAGAAGTGCTTGCAAGAGATAGCTCAAGAGCTATGCTTGAAGATGACGGAAGATATTCTATCTCTTGCTCTCACGGATATTCGTCTCTTATGTATGACCTGACAAGCGTGGAGAGAGACGGGATACAGCACCGACTCACTTATACATTCTACGCAGACAGCGCTCATATGCTCCCGTGCAGAATCAAAACCTTCGTTTTTGAGGAAAACAAGGACAACGAAATTATGACTTTAACGGATATAGAGGACGTTGTTCTCAACGACCTTCAAGCAATTAGATATTTGGTATAATTAAACATATCCCTGACAAGATAAGCTTGTCAGGGATACTTTTATAAATTCTCTTCTTTTTTAATCTTTTTGTAAATTATCATAAAGGCGATATATTGGCAAATGAAAGTGCCAACCCAGGATATAGGGTATGAGACGAACAACGCTTCGGGAGTATGGTGAGCTGCAAAGACGGTATATATCCATACGATACGTATTCCTACCACGCCTATAATCGACATAACCATAGCAATGAAGGATTTTCCCACACCCCTTATAGCGCCCGTGGCGACCTCCATAAGACCACATAGCACGTAGGGCAGACAAATGTAATTCATTCGCACAAGTCCGTATTGAATTGCCTCGGCAGAGTCGGTGATATAAATTGACAAGAGATTAGGCCCGAGCAAACGCACGGCTATGCAAACGGGTATTCCAATGGCAAGAACGCAAAGCAGACACATATAATATCCCTGCTTTATACGCTTATACTTCTTTGCGCCGTAATTCTGACCCGTAAAATTAACGGAGGTCTGCATAAAGGCGTTAAGAGTAACGTATACGAATCCTTCAATGCTTGATGCCGCTGCAGAGCCCGACATAAATATATCACCAAAAGAATTTATTGAGGATTGAATTATAACGTTTGATACGGAGAAAAGAATACTTTGTACGCCTGCAGGCAAGCCTATAACAAGTATTTTTTTCAACTGATCCACGTAAATTCTTATCTCTTTAAGGTACAGTCTGCAGGCATCTGTGCGATGCATAAGAGAGGCAATAACGAGTGTTGCCGAAACTGCTTGTGATATAGTAGTGGCAAGAGCAACGCCTGCCACGTCCATATGAAATACCGTTACGAAAACGATGTTAAGAATTACGTTTATTACGCCTGCCAGAGAAAGGAACATCAAGGGTCTGACGGTATCTCCCACAGCTCTCATAATAGAGGCGCAGTAGTTATAAAGCATATTGAAGATAATACCACCGAAATAAATCTTCATATAAATGGCAGACTTTGGAAGAACGTCCTCGGGAGTGCCCATAAGAGTAAGAAAGGTTTCCGAGAACAAAACTCCTACAACAGTAAGCACCGAGCCTGCAAGCAAGGAAATTGCCACTGCCGTATGCAGCGTTCTGTGCTGAGCCTCGTTATCACGGGCGCCGTAAGCCTGAGCAATGGTAACGCTCGAGCCTACTGAAAGACCTATGAAAAAGTTGACAAGAAGATTGGTAAGGGAGCCCGTTGCGCCCACGGCGGCAACAGATGAGCTTCCACAAAATCTTCCCACAACCACAAGGTCGGCAGCGTTGAACAGAAGCTGAAGTATGCTTGTTAATATTATGGGAATTGTATACGTAATTATTGCGGGGAGAAGTGGTCCTTCGCTCATATCCGCATTTAGCCTTTTCAAGCTCGCACCTTCTTCGTTATGTAGTTGTTGTAGCCAAAAAGAGAGACAAAAATTCTCCTTGAAACCGAAAAGAGTTCGACACTCTTTGGCTATATTTTTATTACTGCGTTATATATTTCGTCTGCAATTGCTTCACGGGTACGCATTTTTCCGTTCTCGGAGCAATGCACCGTGGTCCAGCCCAGACGCTCAGCCGAGAAAAGCGCTGCCGAATAAGCCTTGGTAAGATGCTCTGCATTTTCGTGAATATCTATTTCCCTGCCCGTTTCCTCACTTCTTGCCTTAATAAGAGCAAGGCTTATTTCAACGGGTACCTCTAAAAACAGAGTAAGGTCGGGAGAAGGTATTTCCAGCTTTTTGAATTCAAAGTCGTAGAGCCAATCAAGAAACTTTTTACGCTCTTCACTGTCGTCTATCTTGGAAAGCTGATGTATTGCGTTTGCAGTGGTATATCGATTTGCGATAATCACGCATCCGTTGTCATAGTCCTCTTTCCAATTTGAAATAAAGCTTGCCACACGGTCTACTGCAAAGAAAGAGGATGCGGTGTAAGCGTTAACTGCGTTGGGGTCGTGTGAAAACTCACCACCCAGATACATTTTCACAAGTGCAGAGGAATTGCTTTCGTAATCGGGAAAAGAAACTATTTTCGCCTTTATTCCCGCTTTTGTAAGTCGGTCGTAAAGTATTTCCGATTGAGTTTTCTTGCCCGAGCCGTCAAGTCCGTCTATGGTAATAAGTGTACCCATTTTATTTCTCCTTTGAAAATATAGTTCCAAGAATAAATTTGGGGAGCTTCATCATTCTGCCTATTCGTTTAGGCTCCTTCATAAGTCGGTAAAGCCATTCAAGGTTAAGCTTGACAAAAAACCTCGGCGCTCTTTTGACCGTGCCTGCGAAAACGTCAAGAGTTCCACCAAGTCCTATTATTACACGGGGCTTCAGCTCCTCACGGTGTGCCACTATCCACTTTTCCTGCATGGGAACACCAAGGCAAACGAAGAGGATATCTGCGCCACTTGCGTTTATGCTCTCTATAAGCTCTGCATAGCCCTCGGGCTTAACGTAGCCATGAGATGTACCTGCAGCTGTAAAGCCCTCGTATTTTTCACTCATTTTCTTTGAGGCAAGCTCTGCCACGCTCATTCCATCTTCGGTAGTGGGCTTTGAGCCGTAAAAGAATATTTTATATCTTCCGTCAGCCGACAGTCGCACAAGATTTTCTGCAAGCTCACATCCCGGCACCTTACTTTTCAAGGGTGTACCAAGGATTTTGGACGCAAGCACAACGCCTGCCCCGTCGGGAACAAGTATCTGAGCCGAGCTTACAATTTCCTTGAAGTCTTCGTCCTCAAGAGTCATCTGAACGATTTCGGCATTTGGAGTGAAAACAACACACTGCTCCCCTCTCTTTATGTATCCCTCAACCATTTCAATGGCTTCGTCCATATTGACGTTGTCGAAGTCAAGACCTCTGACCTTTATTTTTTCCATCTCATTTACCTCTTATAATGTCACCACGCTTTACGGCGAAGGGCATTTTTATTCTGAACATCATCTGTGCGTGGGGTGCTGATTCGATTGGGTTGCCGTCGGTATCTGTCATTGCAAGAGGGGTAAAGCTCCTGCCCGTCTTACCGGGTGAAATTATTTCCACTTCAGCGTCGGCAAGCATTTTGTTACGCTGACGGCAAAGCGCCGTACCACTTGCCTCGTCGTATTCCTCAACGGTGGCAAGGAAGGCTTTTTCCTTGATGTAGCCCGAGGAAGAGGCAAGATGCGACTCCGTCTGTGGGTGACCGAAATAGTAGCCCGTACAGTATTCTCTGTGAGAAACCGACGCAAGCTCGCCGTTAAGGTCGTCAAGGGTTATTCCAAAGTCCTTGCCGAAATAAGAATCAAGAGCAATTCTGTAGCAATTGGTAACCACAGCCGTATAGTAGGCGCTCTTCATTCTGCCCTCTATTTTAAAGCTATCAATTCCTGCCTTAACGAGCTGGTCAACGTGGGCTATAAGATTCATATCCTTTGAGCCGAAAATATAGGTGCCCTCGGGATGAAGCTCTGCAGTCAGCACGTCGTCGGGACGCTTTTCCTCTGAAAAATTGTATACCCAACGGCAGGGCTGAGCGCACCTGCCACGGTTTGCGTCTCGGTCAAGATAATACTCGGAAAGCAGGCATCTGCCCGATATTGAAACACACATTGCGCCGTGAACGAAGGCCTCAAGCTCAAGGGTTGACGGCGTTTTTGCTCGAATGGTTGCGATATCGTCAAGGGATAGCTCTCTGGCAAGGACGACACGCTTTGCGCCCATATCGTGCCACATACGGCAGGAAAGATAATTCATATTTGCGCCCTGTGTGGAAATATGAATATCGGTGTCGGGCAATCTGCTCTTCACCTTTTCAAACACGCCTAAATCGGCAACGATAACTGCATCAATCCCCGTTGCCGAAACTGAGTCAAGATAGGAGTCCAGCAAATCAATTTCATCGTTGCGTGGCATAGTGTTG
The DNA here is from genome assembly GCA_017520825.1 of Clostridia bacterium. Classification (GTDB taxonomy): domain Bacteria; phylum Bacillota; class Clostridia; order Oscillospirales; family SIG627; genus RGIG6353. The sequence continues at coordinate 193,319 of JAFXEX010000002.1, forward strand.
AGTGTGAGATAGGCTTTTTTGCCGTTGGAGTGGAGTATCTCCACTCCTTTTTTCATTTCCTCAAAGGTAAAATTGTCTGCAGAGGCACGCATACCGAACTGCTCGCCTGCAAAATAGACGGCGTCTGCTCCGTAAGCGTCAGCAAAGGTAAGCTTTTCAAGATTACCTGCAGGCGAAAGTATTTCAGGTTTTTTAATAAATTCAGTCATTTTATTTCAGCTTCTCAAAAAAGGTGAGAATTCCCTCATATGTTGAATATACGTCAAGCTTTGATACTGCCTCAATAGGTGCGTGCATTGAAAGAACGGGGACGCCTACGTCAACCACGTCCACGTTGAATTTTGCAACGTATTTTGCAACCGTTCCACCACCACCTATATCAACCTTACCAAGCTCGCCCATCTGCCAAAGCACGTCGCTTTCGTCAAAGGCGCGTCGTATCTCGCCCATAAACTCTGCCGTAGCGTCGGACGAGCCACTCTTTCCTCTTGCGCCCGTATACTTCGTAACAACGAGACCACAGTTGATATATGAGGAATTGTTCTTCTCATATACCTCGGGGAACGCAGGGTCGTAAGCCGCGTTAACGTCTGCCGAAAGGCATTTTGAGTTTCTGAATACCGTTCTGGGATTAGCGCCCATTGAAAGTGCCAGATCCTCTATAAAGTCAAAGAGATAATTACTGTCAAGACCGGTGTTGCCAACACTTCCTATCTCCTCCTTGTCGGTGAGACAAACAAGCGCCGTGCGTGAAACGTCACCACAGTCAAAAAGCGCCTTGAGAGACGGATACGCGCACACCCTGTCGTCGTGTCCGTAGGCAGCAATGAGGCTTCTGTCAAAGCCTACGTCCCTTGCCTTGCCTGCAGGCACGAAGGTAAGCTCTGCCGACATAAAATCAGAATCGGTAATTCCATACTTCTCGTTGAGAAGCTGCATGGTGCGAAGCTTTACGCCGTTTGAAATCTTCTCGTCCTCAACGGGCATTGAGCCTATAAGAACGTTGAGACTCTCCCCTGGAATTCCCTCTCCCAGAGTTTTTTTCATCTGCTCTCCACCAAGGTGAGGAAGCAGGTCTGTAATATAGAAAATAGGGTCTGTAGGGTCTTCTCCTACCGACACCTCAACGCTTTCGCCACTTACCTTTACCACCGTTCCGTGAAGGGCAAGAGGGAGAGTCACCCATTGATATTTTTTAATTCCACCGTAATAGTGGGTGTCGAGATACGCCATGCTCTCGGCCTCGTATAAGGGATTGGGCTTCAGGTCAAGACGGGGTGAGTCTATGTGAGCAATAGACATATTTATTCCGTTTTCAAGCTTGTCGCTACCAATCTTCACAAGAATTATAGCCTTGTTACGATTAACGAAATAAAGCTTGTCCCCTGCTTTATAGCTCTTCTGTAAATCCCATTTCTCAAAGCCCTCTTTTTCAGCCATAGCAACGGCAGTCTTTACTGCCTCGCGCTCGGTCTTTGAAGCGTCAAGAAAGCTTTTATATTCCTCGCAAAATTCGAAGGCAGTCTTTATTCTGCTCTCCGACATGGTACGATATCCGTTTTTTCTTTTATAAATAAGTTCTTTTTCAAGCTGTTCAAAATCAGGTGTTCTCATTGTTTTCCTCCTCTAACTGCTTAAAATATTTTTCTCTTACCTCTCTTATCTTATTCACGTAATTGGAGGTAGATTCAAGGGGTATTCCCACAAGCTGCCCTTCCTCGTTGATAACAGCCGTGCCTTCCTCAAGCCAGGAGTCAACTCTGGTAAAGCCTGCGTGGTATGCAGCGTGGGCTGCGTCCCAATTTTCATAACGGTCGTAAAGTATTTTCAGATACCTTGCGCCGTATTTAACGTTGAATTCAGGGTCGGTGAGCATACTCTCGTCGTATTCGGCGCCCTCTCTTTCACAAAGCCACTGGGCAGTTGAGGGTAACAGCTGCATCAAGCCCATTGCGCCTACCGACGATTCGGCTTCTGCATCAAAGGAGCTTTCGGTATATATTACGGCGTACAGAATATGCTCGGCAATCCCCTCTTCAAACGCCGTTGTCTCTACTACCTCACGGTACTCTACGGGAAGGGGTATATCCCGATTGTTATAAATTATTATAATTGCAATTACTATAAGCAAAACGGTAAATAATGCAAGCGTTGCAGTAGGTAATACCTTAAGCCTTCTTTTCAATTTAACAGCCCTCTTCTTTCGGCAAAGGCTTTTATCGCCTTTGCAAGTTCTTCTACAGTTCCATCGTTGACGATAACCTCGTCTGAAAGTCGGTAAAGCTCGTCTTCATCAATCTGTGACGCAAGTCTCTTTTCGGCAAGCTCACGGTCTATTCCGTCACGAGCCATTATACGCTCCAGCCTTTTCTCTCGGTCTGAAACGATTGCAAGGGTAACGTGGCAGTCCTTATCAAGTCCACTTTCAAAAAGCAACGGCGCATCTACTACGAAAAGCCCTTCGCCTTCGGCTTCTGCCTTCCTTATGCGCTCCCTCACCTCTGCCTTTATGTAACGGTGAGTTATTTCTGTAAGCCTTTCAAGCTTTTCTCTGTCAAAAAACACTATTTTCCCAAGCGCCTTGCGATCTATCTCTCCATCGTCACGAAGTATTTCGTTGCCAAAGCTTTCCACAACCTCGGCAGTACAGTCTGTTCCACGGCTCATTACAAGGCGTGAAACCACGTCGCAGTCGCATACCACAGCGCCCAATGACACAAGAGTCTCAAGGGCAGTGGTTTTTCCTGCGCCACTCTGTCCGCAAAGTCCCAAAACCGTCATAGTTATAACTCCTTTACAGTGTATGCACAAGCCTTTATAAGTCTGTTCACAAGAGCTAAACCGATATCGTCCGTATCGGGCAGACGGGTATACACCGTCTTGATATTGGGCATCGAGTCAAAGGCACGGAGACAGTCGAACAGTCTGTGCGCCATTTCCCTCTTGTCCTCTCTTGAGCCGAGAATCTGCGCCCTGCCATTCTCTATAAGGTCCTCACGATAGCATATAACGCCCGTGCCTTCGTCGTCAAGAGCCTTTTTCATAAACTCTACCACCCGACTGTCCTCACCCTTAAGGGCGATTACTGTGGCAACGGGTGCGTAGTGTCGGTATTTCATACCCGGAGCAAGGGGCTTTTCCCCCTCCTCAAGCCTTTGAAGCACTGCCTTGTCAACCTTTACCTCGCCAAGCCTTTCCTCAAGCGCCTCTTTGGTTATTCCACCTGGGCGTAATAGGGTTACTCCGTCCTCTTTAAGCATAATAATGGTGGATTCAAGTCCCACCTCGCATTCGCCACCGTCGATTATCATATCCACCTTCCCCATCATATCCTCTATGACGTGGGAGGCTTTCGTGGGGCTCGGTCTGCCCGAGGTATTTGCCGACGGTGCAGCAATGGGAACGCCCGACAACTCAATGAGCCGTCTTGCAATGGGGTTTGAGGGGCATCTCACTGCAACGGTATCCATACCTGCCGTAACTGTGTCGGGGATTATACTCTTTTTCTTTTGTATAATAGTTATAGGCCCGGGTGTAAAGTCTGCTTTTATCTTGTCCAGCGCCTCTTTGTTTTCCACCTCACACCAACGCTCAAAGCCATCAGGGTCTGATATGTGGATTATAAGAGGGTTGTCCGAGGGTCTGCCCTTTGCGTTGTAAATGCGAGACGCAGCAGTTGAATCAAGGGCGTTTGCGCCAAGTCCGTAAACGGTTTCCGTAGGAAACGCCACAAGACCTCCACCCCTTATTATCTCTGCTGCCTCTGACAGCTCTCTGTCAAAATCGGCAACCCGTTCGGGACAAATTTTTACAACCTTAGTTTCCATTAAAATTCTCCGTTAGCAAGCTTTTCTGCTCGGTCTGCAGCTGCAAGAGCGTCTATTACGGGCTCTATTGCGCCGTTAAGAATGTTTTCAAGATTATAAAGTGTCAGTCCGATTCTGTGGTCGGTAACTCTGCCCTGAGGGTAGTTGTAGGTTCTGATTCTCTCGCTTCTGTCACCCGTTCCAACCTGACTCTTACGGGCTGATGCAAGGGCTGCGTTCTGCTCCTCCATTTTCTTTTCATAAAGCTTTGAACGCATTATCTTCATAGCCTTGTCTCTGTTTTTGTATTGGCTACGCTCGTCCTGACACTCTACCACGATGCCCGTGGGCTTGTGTATCATTCTGATAGCAGAGTCGGTTTTGTTTACGTGCTGTCCACCTGCGCCCGACGCTCTGTGCGCCTCTATTTCAAGGTCTGCAGGATTCAGCTCAACGTCAACGTCCTCAACCTCGGGAAGCACTGCAACAGTAACGGTTGAAGTGTGAATTCTGCCCTGCGCCTCAGTTTCGGGCACACGCTGAACTCGGTGTACTCCACTCTCATATTTGAAGCGTGAGTATGCGCCCTCTCCACTTATCATAAAGGAAACCTCTTTAAAGCCACCAAGCTCGGTTTCGTTGGCGTTGACAAGCTCGGTTTTAAAGCCAACCGAATCGGCGTACATATTGTACATTCTGTAAAGCACGTAGGAGAAAAGAGCCGCCTCTTCACCACCTGCGCCACCACGGATTTCTATAATAACGTTACGGTCATCGTTTTCGTCCTTGGGAAGAAGAAGGATTTTCAATTCCTCGGTAATTTCCTCAAGCCTCTTCTTGCTCTCCACAAGCTCTTCCTCGGCAAGCTCCTTCATTTCCTTGTCGTCGCCTGCAATAAGCTCCTCTGCCTCAACCTTGGCTTGCTCCCATTTTTGATATTCACGCCATTTCTCGCACACAGGTGAAAGAGTTTTATACTCCTTCATAATCTTTTTGTATTCTTCCTGGTCGTTCATTATATCGCTCTGACCGAGTCTGTCAGATATTTCATCAAAGCGCTTTTCTGCCTCTTTAAGTCTTGTGAACATATTATTTCCTTTCCTCACCCGTAGGGGTCAAAACACTCTTTATTCCCTTTTCAAGCTTTACTCTTGCCAGAGTAACCTCACGGGCGCAGGTGTTACACCTGATTTTTATATCGCTTCCCACTCTCAATACCGTAAAGTGATTATCCCCACAAGGGTGCTTCTTTTTCATTTCAAGGGTATCGCCAACAAGCATCAACATATTATCACCTGAAATCTTATTTGATTATCAAATTATTTTACCATACATTTTATAAAATTGCAACCGTTAGGAGTTTAATTTGCAAAACAAAAGGGAGAAAGCGTTTGCTCTCTCCCTTTATTGTTGGAAATCGTTATTGTAACAATAGTTTTTATCCTTGCCTTTTCGGTCTCACCCAAAAGACACGCCTTAAAAAGGCGCACAGATTTGGAGATAAAATCGCGGAGTGCGAAGGCGTAAAGCGTACAAGGGTACGCTAGTCCGAGCAACACGCGAAGAAAATGAAATTTTCAAAATGAAAGAAAGCGTAGCTTTCTACCTTAAAAGGTCTGCGACAATGAAGAAGTGTGTTCACGATTTGTAACAGTCGCGAACACACCACTTTAAATTATTTATATTTTCATTTTCGGTTTTAGCCCAAATATGAAGCCTTAGATTATTCCTCGGGCTCTTCTTTGGGAAACACCTCAACCTCTGCATCTACCAGACGGTTTGCATCGGTGTTTGTAATGGTAATTTTAAGATTCTTGTATTCAAAGGTTGCCTCTTCGGGAATTTCACCCAGATTGTGAGCTACAAATCCACTGAAGGTGGTAACGTCGGAATCCTCAATTTCCTCTTCAAGCTCAAAGAACTCCATAAATTTATCAATGGCAACGCTACCAAGAACCTTATATTTTGTATCTGAAAGAGTAACTATGTCCTCTACTACCTCGTCGTGCTCGTCGTAGATTTCTCCAACGATAGACTCAAGAACGTCTTCAAGAGTAACGATACCTGCCGTTCCACCGTACTCGTCGTTGACTACTACCATGTGGCAGTTAGTCTCCTGAAAGTACCTGAGAAGTTTGGATATCTTCATTGAGGTAAATATGGACTTAACAGGCTTTACCAGCTGGGATACAGGTGATGAGGTATCACTGTAAAAATCCTTTTGATAAAGTATACCGATAATATTGTCGATAGTCTCATCGTAAACGGGGAGACGTGAAAACTCAGACTGTGAAAACACCGCTGCTATCTTCTGTCTGTCCCATCCCTTTTCAACGGCAACCACGTCAACACGGGGAGTCAGAATATCGTTTACTGCAAGGTCGCTGAATCTGATAACGTTCTTTATCAGCTCGCTCTCCTGCTCGTCAATTTCTCCACCTATTGCAGCTTCCTCTACTACTGTGATTATTTCCTCTTCGGTAACGCTCTGGTCGTCCTCGTCTTTGACTATATTGACGATAAGCTTCTGCCAGAGGTTAAACAGATATGTAAGAGGGGTAAGAATCGCACATATAAAGTTCAAAGGCTTTACGAAATTCTTTGACACCTTGTATGAGGATTTTTTAGCAAGTGTTTTTGGGGTTATCTCACCGAAGAGAAGTACCAAAAGGGTCATCACCACGGTTGAGATTGTGACGGCTATGTCTCCGTTTGTAATAATACTTGTAAACAGAACCGTCGCCATTGACGTTGCGAGAATGTTTACTATGTTGTTACCAACAAGAATTGTAGAAAGCAACTTGTCATATTTTTCATTGAGCTTCATAACAAGCTTTGCTTTCTTGTTTCCTTCCTCTGCCTCCGTTTTCATCTTTGATTTGCTGAAAGTTAAAAACGCAGTTTCGGATGCGCTGAAAAACGCCGAAAGCGATACGAGAATAATAAGTGCAACTATCTGTATTGCAATACTTCCCGTATCAACGTTTTCAAAATTAAAAAAGCTTTCTGCGTTACATAAGGGTATACTACCCGTACTGTCCATGCTGGACCTTCACTCCTTTTTTGTTTTAAATTTGTATATACATACATGGTGTATTATAACATAAGTTTTTGTTTTTGTCAAATTTTTGATTTTTCAATTAATAAGCGTAGCCCTGAACGATGTAGTACGCCATATTAGTCTGTCTCACGTCAAGTCTGCCGAAAACAGCTACCACGGGCACGTCACTTTGAAGCACAAGCGAATACTGGCCGAAGGGGATTTTATATTGCTGGTCGCAGAAGGGCTTGTCAAGTCTGAAGCAGTTTACACGCTCTGCCCCAAGAGTGTAGGTAAGCCCCTTGATAGGGTCTCTGTCGGGGAAATAAATATCAAAGGAAAGATGCGCAGGAGTCTCGTTAAGATTTGTTACCGTAATTGCCTCGTGTCCCTGAAATTCGGGATTGTCCCCGAGAGGTGGAAGGTCTCCGTCAGCGAAAACCCAATTAAGCTGTCCTTTTTGTGCCATTGTAAATTCTCCTTTTAGTTGTATTTTAAATAATTTTACTATACAAACGTGATTTAATCAAGAGTTATTTCAAAATAGGGATTGAAAAAACCGTGAATATATATTATAATTTAACTGATATATTAATTGGAAGGACGGTAAAAATTATGCTCACAGATATTGAAATAGCACAGTCTGCCGAAATGCAGCCCATAACGAAAATTGCTGACGCAGCAGGCGTGCCCGATGAAAAATTAGAGCCCTACGGCAAGTACAAGGCAAAGGTTGACCTTTCCCTTTTGAACGAGCTTGAAGCAAAGTCCGACGGAAAGCTCATTCTTGTTACTGCAATTACTCCCACCCCTGCAGGCGAGGGTAAAACCACCACAACCATAGGTCTTGCCGACGGCCTTACAAGAATAGGCAAAAAGGCAGTTATCGCTCTGCGTGAGCCCTCTCTCGGTCCCGTGTTCGGTGTCAAGGGTGGAGCAGCAGGTGGTGGATACGCCCAGGTAGTACCTATGGAGGATATAAACCTTCACTTCACAGGCGACTTCCACGCAATAGGCGCTGCAAACAACCTTCTTGCAGCAATGCTTGACAACCACGTATATCAGGGTAACTCTCTTAACATTGACGTGAGAAGAATTACCTGGAAGCGTTGTGTGGATATGAACGACCGTCAGCTTCGTTTCGTTACCGACGGCTTGGGTGGACGTGTCAACGGTGTTCCCCGTGAGGACGGCTACGACATCACGGTAGCCTCTGAAATTATGGCAGTGCTTTGTCTTGCATCCTCAATAACCGACCTGAAGGCAAGACTTGGCAGAATAATCGTGGGCTACACCTACGATGAAAAGCCCGTTACTGCAGCAGACCTTAAAGCCGACGGCGCTATGGCAGCGCTTCTTAAGGATGCACTCAAGCCTAATCTGGTTCAGACCCTTGAAGGAACTCCCACCTTTGTACACGGTGGTCCCTTTGCGAATATTGCACACGGCTGTAACTCGGTAATTGCTACGAAAATGGCTATGAAGCTTGGTGACTACGCCGTTACCGAAGCAGGCTTCGGAGCTGACCTTGGCGCAGAAAAGTTCCTTGACATCAAGTGCCGTATGGCAGGTCTTACCCCCTCGGCAGTTGTAGTTGTTGCCACCATCCGTGCTCTCAAGATGCACGGTGGTCTTGCAAAGACCGAGCTTGGTGCAGAAAACCTCGTGGCTCTTGAAAAGGGTATTCCCAATCTTCTCCGACACGTTTCAAACATCAAGGACGTATACGGACTTCCCTCTGTGGTAGCAATCAACCGTTTCCCCACAGATACCGATAAAGAGGTTGAGCTTATAATCGAAAAATGCCGTGAGCTTGGCGTAAACGTGGTGCTTTCAACGGTATGGGCAGACGGAGGCAAGGGTGGCGAAGAGCTTGCCCGTGAGGTTGTAAGACTTTGCGAGGAGGAAAAGGGCAATTTCACCTACTCCTACGATTCGTCACTTTCCATTGAGGATAAAATCCGAGCTATCGTTCAGAAGATTTATCGTGGCAAGGACATTACCATTCTTCCCGCAGCAAAGAAGCAGATTGACAAGCTTCGTGAGCTTGGCTTTGACGGATGTCCCGTGTGTATGGCGAAAACGCAGTACAGCTTCTCGGACGATCCTGCAAAGCTTGGCGCACCCGAGGATTTCGTGGTAACCATCAAGAACGTTAAGGTTTCAGCAGGCGCAGGCTTTATAGTAGCGCTGACAGGCGACATTATGACAATGCCCGGTCTCCCCAAGGTACCTGCAGCCGAAAAGATAGACGTTGACGAAAACGGCGTTATCCACGGATTATTCTAATTAAAATAACACCTGCTCCATTTAAAGAGCAGGTGTTTTCCTTAACGTCCGACTTGTCGGACGTTTCATATTTGTGAAACAAATATTTCATCACGAAGTGATTTCATTGAAAGTTCATCAACAAGATGAACTTTTTTATTATCTTGCCCAGTGGGACGGCTTGTCACCCATAACGAAGTGAAGCTCTCCACCCTCCAGAATCTGTCTGTGCAACAGCTTACACTTGTTATACTCCTTGCCCTGCCAGGTTGCACTTTGTACGTATATATTATTTCCACCAACATTTTCACCCGTTACGGTAAACTTTTTGCCGTTGCCGAGATTAAAGGTTATCTTCTCAACTCTCGTTCCGTGGAGATAATAGTTTTCAGTGGTAGCGTAAGGGAAAAATCCACACATAAGGAAAACGTAGTAGGACGACATTCCTCCGTTATCCTCGTCTCCCGGGTAATCGTTCTCCAACGAAAAGCGTTCTATAACCTTGTCAATTACCTTTGCAGCAAGGTCGGGACGCTTTATTTCGTCGGTGCAGAAGAGCCAGGGAATATGGAAGGAGGGCTCGTTGGTGAAGTTGAGATATCCCTCTTTACCGTGGTCGTCGTTGTAATAGTCCCTGCTATGCTCGCAAGCCCACAGAAGACGCTTGGTAAAGGTTTCTACGCCACCCATAGTTTCAACAAGTCTTGAAACGTCGTTATAGTTTATATACGATGCGTCCCAGCCGGTCGCTTCATAAAAATAAGAATTATATCCACCGTGAGCGTCATAGCCCTCGTCGAAGCTTCCGTCCTCATTACGCTTCTGAGGGAAGCCGTAAAAGCCCTCGCTTTCAACCTTATGGTTCCATACGTTGCGCCAGTTGGCAGAACGCTTTTCGTACTTTTCGTACTCCTCCTTCGTTCCAAGCTCCTTGGCTACGGTTGCGATAGCCTTATCGTTTAAAGCAAGACCCAGGGTTGCCGATGCAGGCTTGAATCTCCAGGAATAAGGAACACCCGACACCGTTTGCGTGTCTGTGGAAACGAATCCGTTTTCGATATACTGCTTTGAACGCATATTTTCAGCGCTGTCAAGAAGAATCTTATAGATATCCTCCCAATCGTACCTTTCAAGCACGATACCCTTCATATAAGCGTCTGCAAGCACGTTGTCCATATCGTTTCCACCCTGACCGGGATTTGCTTCCTCACCTGCCTGAAGGGCGTCTCCGAGAACCATACCGTTCTTCTTTTCTTTGTTTATTCTTACTCTGTCTGCGCACGACTCGATAATTGATGCCATCTTATCAGGATAGAGCAATGAATACATGGGGAAAACGGTTTTCCAGCTATCCCAGATTGTATGGAAATCGTCCCACTTTCCGTGGTCGGAAAGTCTGTTTCTGGGCTGAACGTTCATATGATACATTGCAGTGTAAAAGCGTCTCAAAAGGGCTTTATCGTCACTTTGAAGCTGAATTACACCGAGTGTTTTGCTCCACTTTTCCCTCGCCTCTTCTCTGATTGCCTCGTAGTCGAAGGCAGGAATTTGCTCGCTCAGGAATTCCCTTGCCCTATTGGCGCTTACAAATGAAATTGCAAGCTTGACCTTTACGGTGAGAGGCTTATCCGAAAGGGGAAATTTCATATAAATTCCAAAGCGTATAAAGTCGTCAATAGACGTCGAAAATTCCTTACCCGTGGTGTCGGCAGTCAGCTCGTCTCCCTTATATGCTCCTATCTCCGAGGGCTTTGTATCTACTGCCATGGCAAAGAACATATCCCAATCCTTGCCACTCCAGTTACCCGTACAGGTTCCTCCACCCTGGGCAAAGATTTTTTCGGGGTCAACGGTAACGCTTCCCTTTTTCATGCAGGCTTCAATATCCTGCTTTCTGCCCACGTCGAGAAGAAGTGAGGCTTCTTTACCTGCAGGGTACTCGATTGTATAAATAACCGAGTTGTGAGCAGGAGTATATTTTATCTTTATTCCGTTTTCAAGCTCTACGGTATATTCGTAGCATCTTGACTTTTCTGCAACTGCGAAAGAGGCGCGCTCTGCATCGGTAAGCTTTATTCCGTCAACCATGGGCGCTAAAAGGAAGTTGCCGTAGCACTTCGTTCCACCCGAGCCTGAATTATACAGATGTCCAAAGCCAACGATAGGCTGGTTTCTCAGATATCCACCGTTATCCTTTTCGAGAGTTTCGGGACTTGGGTGGATTGAGCTTGACGGCAGAGTGGGACCTGCTGAGGTGGCACTGCCAACTCCGAAAAGTGGGTCTGCATATTCAATGCAATCGCATACACCAATATCGTCAGTTAAAGATATAACCTTTTTGGAATATTCTTCCATACACTTGCGAACCTTCATAACGTCTCCTTTCGCAACTCAAATGATTTATTCTATTACAATAGTCATACCACCGTTTTCAGCGCTCTTTCCTACTGCATCAATAAGCTTAATGGTTTCAAGAGTGCTTTCGGGGGGATTGATTTCGTTCTTTCCACCATTTAAGAGCAGATTCACGAAATACTCAATTTCTTCGTAAATACCACCGTTTACGTGTATCTGGTCAAGAGTCGTACTTCCCTCGTCCTCGTAAAGAGTAACTTTACCAGTCTGGTCACAGTAAATGGTTGCTTCCTCAAACTTAACTCGCCAAAGCGCCTTAAAGGGGAAGCTCTGAGGATATCCCCAATCACCTCTGACGGTAACGAATGCGTCGTCGTATACAAAGGTTGTGGTTACTGAATCACAATATGAAATCTTTCCACTTGAAACGGCAGAAATCTGCTTGGGAATGCCGAAAATGTACTGCACCAAATCAATGTCGTGAAGGTGCATATCGAATATTACGCCGTCAGCTCTGTTGGTATATTCCTTGCCCTTCTTTATTCTCCAGGCAGGAAGAGCCGAAAGTCTTGTGAAATCTCCGGCTACAAGCTTTCCGTACTTGCCACTGTCAACGATACTCTTCAAATATGCAGTGCTTTCGTAAAATCTTACCAGATGTCCTACCATAAGCTGACCCTTTGATTTATGGGCAGCAGCTATCATTTCCTCACATTCCTCCTCGGTGCTTGCCATAGGCTTTTCAACAAGGACGTTAATATCCTTTGCCAAAGCCTTTATAACGGCATCCTTATGGAGAAAGGTGGGAAGGCAAATATCTACAAGGTCAAGATTTTCCTTTTCCAGCATTTCATCAATATCTGTATAGCAATTATCCACTCTGATAAGTGGTTCGTCGGTAATGCTGGACGTATTGATTTTAATTTCCCTATTAAAATTTTCGGGATTAATGTCGCATAATGCCACAAGCTTAACGGGGACTCCAGTCTCTTCAAGCTTTTGATATGCACGTCTGTGCTGGGCAGAAATTCCTCCACAGCCCCAAATTCCAACTCTTAACATATTTTTTTCTCTCCTCGTCACAGTAAAATTATGTTGAATTAATTCTCAAAGCTATATATTATTCAAAAGCCTTCGGACAAAGTCCTTTTGCTATGAAATCGTCGTTTCTCACAATATCTCCACCAAAGCCTGCAGTACGAAGATATTTTTCACAGGGCGATATATCAAGGGAAATACTGCCCACGTCTTTTCCCATATCCTTTAATATCTGTCCGTCGGGCGCTACAATCATTGTACACCCTCCACGCTCATCACTGTCCATAGAGAACGAGGACCTGACAACGTATGCGTTACAACGAAATGCCGTAAGCTTTGCCTGAGCACGGATAATATCCGTTCGCTCACCTCTCTGATAACCCGGAACGAGAATAACGTCGGGCTTGAATTTAGCTATAAATTCAATCTGCTCATTGAAATAAACGTCGTAACAGGTCATAAAGGCAAAGCGTATTCCGTCAATTTCAAAGGCGCATTTGCATCTTCCGTCAGCCTCACCGGCTTCAACGCCAAGCAAAATTTCAGATGGTGGAAGGTGTTGCTTATTGTAAACGAAAGCAACCTCGCCGTTTTTATCAAAAAAATAGGTGCTGTTTTTGATTTTGTCGTCTCTTTTCTGCAACACGTTTATAACTACGTATGCGCCCTTTTTTCTTGCCACATCGGAAGCCTTTTTAAGCATTATCTCAGCACGGGGCAATGCCCTCAGCTCACTCTCAACGTCGGAAAGACCGCCTGCGTTGGAATATTCGGGCAGAAGTATCAAACCGTTGGGCGCCACCTCTTCAAGTTTTTCGCACAAAAACTGCGCTATCTTTTCATCGGGATTTTCCCCAACGAAATAGGAAGGCTGTACGGCAGTAACTTTCAGCATAAAATCTCTCCTTAAAAAATCATATCAGCTTTTGCAAGGTTTCGCCGTCGTCAATATATACCGTTGCAATTTTCTTCATCTCTTCGTGTCCGTAATTGTATTTGTCGTAAATACCCACGGTTTTCATTCCAAGCTTATTTGCCGTGTTTATTGCAATATGTGAATCCTCGAAAACGTAGGTGCCGTCTATTCCCGTGCCGAGAAACTCCAAGGCTTTCAGATAAATATCGGGCTGGTCCTTGCCCTTGCCAATTTCTGCGCAGGAAAAAATACTTGTAAAATACTTACCGATTTTGCAATGTTCAACGGCAATTTTAATAAGCTTTATATCGGTTGCAGAGGCTATGCACATTCTGATACCCTTTGAATAGCAATGCTCCAAAAATTCCGAAACACCTTTTTTGAGCTCTACCTCATTGCCGTAGAAATCCTTCATCGTTTCGTTTAATATGTCGAAAAGCTCTTTTCCACTACTGCCTATACCACAGCTCTTATGTATATGCTCTGCAGCGCCCATCAGCGTCATTGTTCTTATGGCTTTATCCACCTCGGTAGAAGGCTTGAAGGTGGGGTCATTGAGATACTTTTCTCCGAACTTTTTCCAAATAATATCCCAAAACAAAACGGAATCAATGAGCGTTCCGTCCATATCAAATATTGCGCCTTTAAAGTTTTCTAACATAAGTCCTCTCTCTCATAAGCAAATTCCGTCAGGAATTTATATCGCTGATTTCAACTTCGTTGAAATCATTATAAAATCAGTGAACGATTTAGATGCCATTGTTTTTGGCGATATACTCGCTCACACTCGTGCGATATATTTGTTTCTCAAATGCGATATAACTCCATTTCATTCCGTTGCGATATGATATAAATTCCTTTATCTCGTCCCTAAGGGACATATCGCATTATGAAGTAATATATCGCACCACAAGGTATATCGCAAATTCCGTCAGGAATTTATATCGCTGATTTCAACTTCGTTGAAATCATTATACCATAAAACCAAGGTCGCAAGACCTTGAAAGGCGTTAGCCTTGCCCTGTCGCAACAGGGCAGTTTTGATGATAAAATGTTCTCAAAGTTAAAGACGTAAGTCTTTAATAGCAAAGCCGTGCTTTGCCGATGGCTTCCACGCCATCGCTTTGAGGTTATTATACCATACCAAAAAAGCAAATACAAGACTTTGAGGCTAATAAATTGCAGGGCAAAATATGAGAATAACGGCATCCGTTTTTGGTTATTTTGCAACGGATTTGTAAGCCTTTACAATATCTCAACAAAAAAAGGCTTACGCAAAGCGTAAACCTTTTTATTGTTAAGTTATATTAACTTATGCCTTGATTTCAGAAACAACGCCTGAACCAACTGTTCTACCACCTTCACGGATAGCGAAACGGAGACCCTTTTCGATAGCGATAGGAGTGATAAGCTCAACGTTCATATCAACGTTATCGCCGGGGTTGCACATTTCAACGCCTTCGGGAAGAGTGATAACACCTGTAACGTCAGTAGTTCTGAAATAGAACTGAGGTCTGTAGTTTGTGAAGAAGGGCTTGTGACGTCCGCCTTCCTTTTCAGTAAGAACGTAAACCTGACCTACGAATGAGGTGTGAGGATTGATTGAACCGGGCTTAGCAAGAACCTGTCCTCTTTCAATCTCGTTCTTCTGGATACCACGGAGAAGAAGACCAACGTTGTCACCAGCTTCTGCGTTGTCCATGAGCTTATGGAACATTTCGATACCTGTAACAACAGTCTTTCTGCTCTCGTCAGCAAGACCAACGAGTTCAACTTCCTCGTTCATAGTGATAGTACCACGCTCTACTCTACCTGTAGCAACTGTACCACGGCCTGAGATTGAGAATACGTCCTCAACAGGCATAAGGAAGGGCATATCAGCCTTTCTGTCGGGTGTAGGAATGTAGCTGTCAACAGCATCCATGAGTTCCTTGATAGGTGCATAAACTGCATCTTCAGGGTTTGTTGAGTCAGAAAGAAGAGCTGCTCTTGCAGAACCACGAACTACGGGGATGTCATCTCCGGGGAAATCGTACTCATCAAGAAGTCCTCTGATTTCCATTTCAACGAGCTCAAGAAGCTCATCGTCGTCAACGATGTCGCACTTGTTAACGAATACAACGAGAGCAGGAACACCAACCTGACGAGCAAGAAGGATGTGCTCACGAGTCTGCTGCATGGGACCGTCTGTACCAGCAACAACGAGGATACCACCGTCCATCTGAGC
>JAFXEX010000010.1 GCA_017520825.1 Clostridia bacterium
AGGTACCGTCGTAGGATTTCAGCAGATAGCTCAGATAGCCGTCGCTGATAAAGGGGAATTCTGCTCGCACGTAGATTCGTTTTACGTGTGGGTATTTTTCTTTCAGAGCAGTCACCACTTCAAGACATAGGCTGTCAAATCGGCTCTTGCTTCCAAACAGGAAGGTGTCAACTCTCTCCTCGTTGATAAGCCTTTCAACAGTCTCGGTTAATTTTTCTCTCAATTCAACCGTTTCGTCAATTTCTCTGTGACCGAAAAAGCAACAGGTATTTTCTTTCATAAATTAGCCTCCTGTATGCGATATATCGTAATTATAGCACAAAGGCTCAAACTTTGCGATATATCCCACACGATATATCGAATATTTTTATAGAATTATAGCAAAGATATATCGCAGAGGTAAAATTATGAATACCAAAAACGCTGTTGCGAAACGTATTATTGAATTGTGTAATCAGAAGAATATTGCAATAAATGCTTTGGCAAATTTGTCGGGCATATCTCCCTCGACTCTTTATAGTGTTTTGAACGAGAAAAGCCAAAATCCCGGAATTGTTACTATTAAGAAGTTGTGCGACGGACTCGAGATTTCTCTTCGTGAATTCTTTGATGCTGACATTTTCGATGATATTGAGCAAGAAATAGTATAGGAATAAAACGAAACCTCTCTGCTTTGTGGGCAGGGAGGTTTTATTATGCAAAAAATCCCCTATGACTTAAAATCATAGGGGGATTTTAATCGTAGCATTTGTTCTTTTTTTCAATAATTTAGTCAAGTGGCTTCATCGTGGGGAAGAGAAGCACGTCACGGATAGCAGGGGAGTCGGTAAGGAGCATACAGAGACGGTCAATGCCGTAGCCGATACCACCCGTGGGAGGCATACCGATTTCAAGAGCGTTCATAAAGTCCTCGTCGGTGCGATTTGCTTCCTCGTCGCCCTGCGCAAGAAGCTCTTCCTGAGCCTTGAAGCGTTCTCTCTGGTCAATGGGGTCGTTAAGCTCTGAATAAGCGTTACACATTTCCCAGCCGTTCATAAACATTTCAAAGCGTTCAACCAATGCAGGATTTGAAGGCTTCTTCTTTGTAAGGGGAGAAATTTCAATGGGGTGGTCTGTAACGAAGGTAGGCTGAATGAGGTGCTTTTCAGCAAATTCCTCAAAGAAGAGAGAAAGGATGTCGCCCTTCTTGTGTCTGTCCTCATAGTGAACGCCGTGCTTGTCGGCAATGGCTTTCGCTTCTTCGTCGGTGTTGATTTCGTTAAAGTCAACGCCGGAATACTTCTTAACGGCATCAATCATGGTGATGCGTTCAAAGGGCTTGCCAAGGTCCATAGTTACGCCGTTGTAAACTATTGTGGTAGTACCAAGCACCGTCTGCGCTACGTGACGGAAGAGATTTTCGGTAAGGTCCATCATTCCGTTGTAGTCGGTGTACGCCTGATAAAGCTCCATAAGTGTAAATTCGGGATTGTGACGGGTGTCAAGTCCCTCGTTACGGAATACTCGTCCGATTTCATATACCTTTTCAAGTCCACCTACGATAAGACGCTTGAGGTAAAGCTCGAGAGAAATTCTCAGCTTGAAATCCTCGTCAAGCGCGTTGAAGTGGGTTTCAAAGGGGCGTGCGGCAGCACCGCCTGCGTTGGAAACAAGCATAGGAGTTTCAACCTCGATAAAGCCCTGAGTGTCAAGGTACTGACGGATAGTGCTTATAATCTTTGAACGCTTGATAAAGGTGTCCTTTACCTCGGGGTTCATAATGAGGTCAACGTATCTCTGACGGTAACGCATATCGGTATTGGTCAGTCCGTGATACTTTTCGGGGAGAATCTGCAAGCTCTTTGAAAGGAGAACCAGCTTTTCTGCGTGTACCGAAATTTCACCGGTCTTGGTCTTGAACACGAAGCCCTCAACGCCTATAAGGTCGCCAAGGTCAAGCTTCTTGAACTTCTTATATTCTTCCTCGCCGAGACTGTCACGGGAGACGTAGCACTGAATCTGACCCTCAAGGTCAAGCACGCTACAGAAGGACGCCTTACCCATAATTCTCTTTGACATCATTCTGCCTGCAATGGAAACGTGGGCGTTTTCAAGGGTGTCAAAGTTTTTCTTTATTTCCTCGCTGTGATGAGTCTGATTGTACTTGGTAATTTCAAAGGGGTCTTCGCCGGCTTCCTTTAAGCCTGCAAGCTTTTCATGTCTTACACGGATAAGGTCGTTTACGTTAACCTCAGCCTGCTGGTTTGTGTTGTTTTCCATATCTGTCATATTATTCACCTTTTACTTGTTATGTGTAACTTCCTTTACAGTGAGAGTTTCTTTTCCACCGGGAGTATCGAATTCAACCGTGTCTCCTGCTGATTTTCCGAAGATAGCAGCGCCTATGGGAGATTCGTTTGAAATCTTGTTTTCAAGGAAGTTAGCCTCTGCGGCGCCAACGATGGTATATTCTGCAGTCACGCCGTCCTTGTCAACGACTGTAACCGTTGAGCCGAAGCCAACGCTGCTCATCGCCTTCGTATTTTCAACGACCTCAACGTTTTTAAGCATTTCCTCAAGCTCAAGGATACGTCCTTCAACCTTAGCCTGCTCGTTCTTTGCCTCGTCGTACTCACTGTTTTCCGAAAGGTCTCCGAAGGCTCTGGCTTTTTTAAGGTCCTCACCCACCTTTACACGGGTGACCGTTTTTAATTCGTTAAGCTCCTCCTGAAGCTTTAAAAGACCTTCTTTGGTAACTATTGTTTTCTTCATGGTAGTATATCTCCTGTTACATTATTTTTCGTTTAATAAATACTCGATTGCCGACATAAGCTGAGCGTCCTCTTTTTCTTCAATGAGATAAAATCTCTTCTGTGCTTCCTCTGAAAGCTCAACCTCAATATCGGGGACAATTCCCACTCCGTCGTAGCTGACTCTTGAGGGGGGTAAATAATACTCTGTAGAAAATTTAACTGCGCTTCCGTCTGAAAGAGGGAAGGTCTTCTGAACCGTACCCTTGCCGTAGGTGGTCTTGCCGATGAATACTGCCTTGTCGTAGTCCATCAATGCAGCAGTGAAAAGCTCGCCTGCGCTTGCAGTGGCTTCGTTAGCAAGGACGACCATGGGCATATCTACCTGATTGGAGTCGGATTTTTCTACCTTTTCGGTTCCGTTTTTGTCGGTTGTAATTATTATTTCACCCTCGGGGAGAAGATAGTCAAGTATGCTGGTTATCGATACGTACTCTCCACCGGGGTTGTTTCTCACGTCGAAAATCAGCTTGGTAGCGCCCTGCGCCCTGAGGCTTTCAACGGCTTTCTTAAACTGCGATATAGTCGCCGTGGTGAACTGATATATTCTGATATAGCCGATAGTATCGTTGGCGTAGGTCTTTTTGTAGCTGACCGTCTGTGAGTCAAAGTATTTTCTCGTTATCTTAAACTCAACTACTCTGTCGCCTCGAAGCACCTCGAAGGTCAGTACGGTGCCTTCCTCGCCGAGCATCATATTCACAGCCTTGTCGTATCCAAGCTTACTGTAAAGCGTGCCCTCTACCGAGTAAATTATATCACCGGGAAGCACTCCTGCCTCCTTGGCAGGTGAGTTTTCCATTACCTCGAATATAACCACTCTGTCGGTTGCGCCGTTGTCAAGCTCTTCAAGTGTAACTCTTATACCGATACCGGTGAGCGCACCCTGAATTGAGTTGATATATTCACGGTAGGTGTCTGCCGTGTAATAGCCTGCGTGAGGGTCACCCAAGCCGTACACGTAGCCGTAAGCCAGAGAATCGGACAGGTAATTTTCGTCAAAGTCTTTAACGTAGTATCCGTCCACAAGCTGTTCTATTTCCACAAGCTTTGGATTTTCAAGGGGTTGGACCGTAAAGTCAGACATTGCTGCGTTGTATCTGGTCTCGTCCGAAACTGTTACCATAAGATAGGTGAGTAAAACTGCTATCAAAATCATAACGAGACATGCGCTAAAAGGAATTTTTCTATTCATATGGGTCCTCCCATCAGGGCTCTGATATGTATTTCATGGGGTCAACGTGCACTCCGTTTTCAAGAATAGAGAAGTGAAGGTGGTTACCCGTTGAGTCTCCCGTGCTTCCAACCTCTGCTACCTTGTCGCCCCTCAATACCACGTCACCGGTGTTGACTAAAAGCTTTGAGCAGTGTGCGTAAAGGGAGGTTACTCCTCCTCCGTGGTCGATAATGAGGTAAAGACCGTAGCTGGGTGAATTTCTCGTAAGTATTACGGTACCACTGTTGGTGGCAAGTATGGGTGTTCCACGGTAGGCTGCAAAGTCAACGCCCTTGTGGTAGTCGGTAGCACGTCCGTTGTTCCAGACACGCCAGCCAAATCCACCCGAGTTCCAATAGGTTGCATCGTAGGGCAGGGGGAATCTGAATTCCTCGTTTGAATAATTGGTTCTTTCCTGAAGCTCTATCTGGGCAAGAAGCTCCTTGATTTCCTTTTCGATAGACTCCATTTCGGCAGCCTTCTCGTTGTACTGTCTCTGATAGGTCGCCTCGTCACGCTTATAGGTGGCAAGGTAAGAGGTTGCAGTATCAATCTTTGCCTGAAGGTCTACTCTCTTGGTTTCAAGCTCTGCAATAGCCTCGTTGCACTTATCACGGGTGGTAGTAAGCTCGTCCTTGAGGATAGCCAAGGATATTCTGTCGCTTGTCAACTGCTCGATAAGAGTTCTGTCGTACTCGAAAAGAGCGTTTGCTATTTCAATTCTGGTCAACAGGTCTGCAAAGTCGGAGGAGCCAAGAACGTAGGATATTACGTTACTGTTTCCGTTTTCGTGCTGCATAACCAGTCTGTCGCCAATCATCTGAACGGTTTCTTCAATTTCCTCGTCCTTGAGGCTTATTCCGTTTTCCTTTTCGGTAATGGAATCATTGTAGCCCGATATAAGCTTTTCCAGAATTTCTATTTCTCTTTCAGCAAGAGAAACCTCCTGGTCAAGCTGATTTTTAATGGCAAGCTGGTCTGCCTGATTTTGCTTTGCCTGCTTTATGCTTCTCTGTATGTCTGCAAGTGAGCCCTGAATGCTCTTAAGGTCGCTTTCAAGGGTGCGTACCGAGTCCTTATTTTCTGCAAGGCTTGCAGCGTCGGACTGAAGAATGTATGAATCCGAGGAGACGATAATCGCCGTAAATACCACGATTACAGCCAGGAAGACAAGGGATGTATTTTTGAATTTCATTATTTAACCTCTTGTTTTTTGTCTGCTATGAAAACTCTATGAGTTTTCCTGATTATACTTCTTAAGTGAAATAAGACTTCCTACGAAGCCCGTTATAACGCCAACTGCGATAAAGCCTATTACCACTATTCCCTTTACGTCGGCAAAGGGGAGAATAGAGATTATCTCATATTGGTCAACGAGCTCAAGCATAAGATACTTGTAGATTACGTATTGAACGCCGTAGGCAATACCTGCCGATATAGCGCCTATTGCAAGACCCTCAATAAGATAGGGCGTTGAAACGAAGAAGTTTGTTGCGCCGATATAACGCATAAGCGCAATTTCGTCACGTCTTGAGAATACCGAAAGCTTAATGGTATTGATAATGATGAAAAGTGATACCGTGAAGAGAAGAATAAGAAGCCAGGTAAAGATAATAGCAATGGCGTTCTTTATGTTCTGAATCTGATTCACAACGTCCATATTCACGTTGAGCTTTGCAATGTGGTCAATGCTTCTCTCAATGTTCAGTCTCAGGGTTTCAACGTCTGCGTTGGGCTTGTAGGTAATGACGTAGGAATCCTTGAGGGGATTGTTGTCCTTGTACATTTCCAGAAGGAATTCAGCCTCTGTGTACTGAGCAACCTGCTCTGCAAGAGCGTCCTCCTTGGACTCGAATTCAACGCTTTCGATGTCCTTGATGGCCTTCAGCTTTTCGCCAATCTCTGCCGTTTCAAACTCGTCAGCCTCTTTGTCCACGAATAGCACGATTTTGTTGAAGCCGTCTATTTTTTCAATGTTGTAGTTTATGTTCTTGATTACAAGGAAGAAGGTTCCCATAATAACGAGGCAGGACAGAAGCACGAAAATGGAGGATACCGTCATAACCCTGTTTTTGAAAAGACCGATTGCCGAAAGCTTGAGGGAATACATAATTTTTGGCGCTTTAATCTTCATTTTCGTCACCTCCCGCTTTCTTGTGGTCGTCGGTCAGAAGACCGTCGGTAAGAGTAAGTACTCTCTTGTGGTAGTAATTAACCATTTTAATATCGTGGGAGATTACGATAACCGTCTTTCCGAGGTCGTTTATCTTTTTAAGAAGCTCCATCATTTCAACCGACATAACGGGGTCACTGTTGCTTGTAGGCTCGTCGGCAACCACGATTTTGGGGTTATTGACAAGCGCTCTTGCAAGGGCAACTCGTCTCTGCTCACCACCCGAAAGCTCTCGGGGATAGTTGTGCGCCCTGTGGTCAAGGCTGACGTACTTCAAAAACTTCCATACTCGTTGCTTGACGGTTTTGTTGGGCTCACCGATAACGTGCATTGCAAAGGCAACGTTTTCAAAAACCGTCATATTGGGGAAGAGACGGTGGTCCTGAAAAACGAAGCCCATAGTTCTTCTGTAATAGGGGATTTTACTGTGCTTTATCTTGTTGAGGTCGTATCCGTTGACCTCTATTTTGCCCGAGGTGGGCTTCTCCTCTCCAAGCAGAAGCTTGGTGAGAGTGGTTTTTCCCGCACCGTTAGGTCCGATAATAAAGACAAAATCTCCGTCGGGGATAGACACGGTAACGTTCTTTAAGGCTTGCGTGCCGTTGGGGTACACTTTTGAAACGTTAGAGAGTTTAATCATTGTTATATCCTTAATTTTTTCAATGGTTTTAACGCAAACATACTCATTGCGTTGGCAATGAGTTATGTTGCAGTAAGCTTATTTTAGAATTTTGTGGATTTTGAAGAAAGGTACTTCTTAACCATAAGGGCTACCTTGAAGGTGATAGCGTGCTCGAATTCTCTCAGGTCGAGTCCCGTCAGCTTCTTGATTTTTTCAAGTCTGTAAACAAGAGTGTTTCTATGTACGAAAAGCTTTCTCGAGGTCTCTGAAACGTTGAGATTGTTCTCAAAGAACGCCTGTATGGTAATCAGCGTTTCACGGTCAAGCACCTCGAACGCGCCCTTCTTGAACACCTCGTTCAAAAACATTTCGCAAAGGGTGGTGGGAAGCTGATAAATAAGACGTCCGATACCAAGATTCTGATAGCTGATTACGTTCTTTTCGGTGTCGAATACCTTTCCTACCTCAATGGATATCTGCGCCTCCTTGTAGGAGCGTGCAAGCTCCTTGATGGATTCTACTGCAGTACCGATTCCCACGAAGGTCTTAAGATAGAATTCGCTATTCACGGTGTCAACGATGCTTTTCGCCGTCTTGATAATCTCCTTGGTGTCCTCGTTGGGCTTGATTTCACGAACCAGCACCACCTCGTTTTCACCTACGCCGATAACGTAATCCTTGTTCTTGTCGGGGTAGAGATTCTGAATAACGTCAAGGGGCACACAGTCGTTTTTGCCGATGAACTTAATGAGATAAACTATTCTCGGCACCTCGTTGTTGATGTGAAGCTCCTTGGATTTGATATAAATATCGCTGGGCAGAATATTGTCAAGAATAACGTTCTTAACAAAGCTTGCCTTGTCGTATTTTTCGTCGTAAAGGGATTTTATGTTGGTAAGCGAAATGCAAAGAATGGTTGCAAGATTATCGGCAACGGCATCGCTTCCTTCCACGAATACCACGTATTCAATTTTTTCGTGATTGTTAATGGGGTGATAGGTGTAGCCGTTGGCACGGAAGGATTCGTTGGTGTACGCAAGCTCTTCCTTAACTCCCCCAAGATTTTCACCAATGCGTACAAGCTCACTGCACGCAATGATACAACCGTTTTTGTCAACAACGCCTATCGTTCTGTCAATGGCGTCCTTCATCTGATGAACGATGCTTTGAAAAAGTCTGTTAGACATCCTTGTACTTCCTCCTTACTTCAACATTTTTATTGCATAGAATAATGCAAAGATAATAGTTTCAAGTGCAATGATTACGTCGTAAATGACGTAGGAGCCTATTCCCAGCGCTCCCAGAATTATAAACAGTGCGAAAACTGCAACCGAAATGAAAACGGGAAGGTAATCGGCGTCCTTCTTCATTATCTTCATGCCGAAAAGCTCGCCACCGTTTTTCTTCGCCATACCGAGTATGACGGCAAAGGCTACGGCAACCACTACGGCTAAAGCTCTTAAAACGTAATGCTCCACGGGACTGTCAATAGCCGACACCAGATTGAGAGCGTATATTGCAAAGGCTCCGAGAGCGTTGAAAATTGCAATTATAAGATAAGAGCCGGGGAAGGAAACTGCGATGAAATAGAGAAGAGACACGAGAATTACGAAGATTATCGCAGGCACGTAGCCGATATAAACGTATCTTGAAATTATCAGCGCCACTACCAGAAATACTGCCGAAACAGTCAGCAGGAAGGAGGAGGAAAGAGTTGTGAACTCCTCGTTTTTCTGATTTTTCTTGCACAGTATAAGGTAGACTGCCGAGGCTACTGTGAGAACGAGGGGCAGAATGGGCAAAAGTCTGACCGTTCTGATATATGCGTCGTAGTTTTCCACAGCCGAGGTAGTGCCAAGCCAATTCCTTACGGACAGCAGGGCAAACACCGACAGAAGAAGAAGCACGAAAACTATCATCATTCTGTTGGTCAGAGTATCGCTTCGTTTCGTCTTATACGAATAACTTTGTTTTTTCGCCATTTTGATTTACCTCTTATAATCTATAATCGTGTTTCGTACAGTAGCATTGAAAGTACGGCAGGACCTGCCGTTTCGGTTCTGAGTATTAGCTTTCCCAGACTTACGGCTTCAATTCCGTGGGACCGTGCAAGCTCTGCCTCCTTGGGAGCGACTCCACCCTCGGGACCTATATAAAAGCCCACCGAGGAAAAGCTCTTTCCACCGATAACGTCCTTTACAGTCTTGCCCTCTGCCAGCTCGTAGCAGAAAAAGCTCACGTCCCGCTCACTCATCTTCCTTACGCATTCCTCAAAGCTTATGACGTTATGCACCGTTGGTACGAAGCCACGTCCACATTGCTTTGCCGCCTCCAGCGCAATTTTGTTCCAGCGCTCCAGCTTTTTCCTCTCGCCTGCGCTGTCAAGCTTCATAACCGAGCGCTCAGCCGACACGGGATATATTTCACTTGCGCCAAGCTCCACCGACTTCTGTATGACCGTCTCCATTTTGTCCCCCTTAACGAGAGCCTGAAAAACGGAGATTTTAATATCGCTCTCCACGTGGGAGGGGATAACCTCCTGCACCGTCAGCATAACGGCGTCGGGAGTGAATGCGTCTATTAAACAAAGGTAGTCCATACCGTCGGAGCTGGTTACCGTCAGAGCGTCTCCCACCTTCATTCTCAGGGTTTTTGAGATGTGATGAGCGTCGTCGCCCTTTATTTCAATAACGTCACTTTTACGGAACTTACTGTCTGAAAGGAAGAATTTAGGCATTTTTTGACCTTTCGGCAAATGTAATTACTCAATATTTGTATACATTATACTATATAATGTCCAATTTGTCAAAGATTTTTTAAAAATTTTGGTGATTATTTTACCTTTTTCGCCACTATTACCGACCAATCATCAGAGCTTGCAGTTTTTTCAATAGAAAAGCCACTTTTTTCAAGGGCAAGTCTCACCTCGTCCTCACGCTCGCTGATAATTCCCGATGCAATGAGAGTACCACCCACGGTCAGCTTTTCAAAGAACATATCCGACATCATTATGATAATGCCTGCCACTATGTTGGCGCATATTACGTCAAAGTCACCACCGATTTTTTCGTAAAGCTCACGGCTTTCAAGCACGTCGCCGTCGTATACTCTGACCTGATTTTCACCAAGTCCGTTTTGCTCCATATTCTCGGCAGCAATTCTCGCTGCCACCTCGTCAATATCAACTGCAACGGCGTCACCTGCCCCAAGCTTCATTCCGGCAATTGTCAGAATACCGCTTCCACATCCCATATCAAGCAGATGCTCGCCACCCGTGATTATTTCCTCAAGCCTTTCCATACAAAGCTTGGTGGTTGCGTGAGAGCCCGTTCCAAAGGATGACGAGGGGTCTATCTCGATTACCCTTCTGTCTGCCCTCAATTCATCGGGAAGCTCTTCCCAGGTGGGCTTTACCACAAGCTTGTTGCCTACCTGAAAGGGCTTGAAATACTGACGCCAATTATTCTCCCAATCCTCGTCACGAACGGTATCGAGAGACCACAGGAGAGAAGAGTAGTTGGAGCTTTTGCCTTTAAGGTCGATGAGGGCAGATAAAGCCTTTTCATAGGTTGCCATGCCCTCCTCGTCGGTGCCGAAGTATGCGTATATCACCGGCGTCTTGTCCTCTGATTTCAAAAGCTCGTCGTCAATGTAATCGTAGAATATTCCACCACCCGAAAGAGTTTCCTCCAGGTCGGAAAAATCCTCAACGGTAAAGGTTTCCACCCCTGCGATAACAAGCAGGTTGGAAATTTCCTCAACGAAAAGGGGAGACGCGCCCCCCGATAAGGTTATTTTAAGTCTTGACCAAGTCATATTATTTGTGCTCCAATCCTAGAAAAAGGAACGCATTTATTTGCGTTCCTCTTTGTCTATGTTGTTTTGAAATTAAAGAATGTACTTGTTAAGAGAAGCAGGGAAATCAGCAGGGTCGATTGACGCCGTTGTAACAAGGTTGATTTCCTTGGCAGTTGTAATTTTATCAAGAGCTTCAATAAGCTTTACAAAGTCTTCCTTGTCATCCTTACAAATCTTAAGAGATGAGTCGATGAATATATCCTTTATATCATAGTTAGCAGAGATGATACCACACACCATACCGTAAAGCTCTGCTGAGCCCGAGATACCAAAAACGTCGGTATCTACAAGTCTTACCTGGTGGCGTACGTCAAACATAAGCTTGTTGCCCTTTTCAATGCATACAACGTTTCCGGGGGAGGTTTCAACAGCCTTGTTTGCCAGCTCGATGAGGTGCTTTGTCTTTCCGCTACCCTTGAGACCGATGATGATTCTTACCATATTAAATTACCTTCCTTTCTTTGAAAAACCAAAGAGTTTTTCTCCTGTATCTATTGTATAACAAAACTCGTGAAAAATCAATAGTCTTTTGGCAATTCGATGGAAAAAAATAATCAAAATCTGTAATATATGTTTATTTTGCCATCAAATATTACCACCTTGTCCACAACCGAGCGAACAAGTGCCCTTTTTTCACGCATATCAAGACCGTCCCACAGGTCCTTTATTCCCTTTATCTGTCCTATTGCCTCCTGACGCTTTTCCTCCTCCTTCTCCTTCTCCTTTTGCCTTTGTTCCTTCTTCCTCGCCCTTGCCAGCCTTTCCTCGCAGTCCTTTATAACTCCTATGAGAGTGTCGTTTCCCTCCGACCATAGCTCGTAAAGCCTTTTCAGCTTTCTCTCAAGCTTTTCACTCTCCCTGACCTCAACCGTCCTTTTTTCGCTCTCCTCTTTTTCTATTCCAAGAGAAAAAATGTCGGAGATTACCTCGCTTTCCACCTCGTCTGCCCACACTCTTTCGGCAGAGCAGTTGGGGTCGTGAACCAGATAGGGCTTTGACCTCTGCTGTGAGTAGCAAACCAGCTTGTAGCCCTTTTTTCCCCATTTCTGATACCTCATTCTCGCCATACACTCTCCACAGTATATCAAGCCTGATAGCAGGTGAGGGGAGTCTGCCTTGTTTCCACGCTCCCTCCGTGCGAATTCCTCCATAGCCTTGTCAAAGGTCTCACGGTCAACTATCGCTTCGTGCCGTCCCTCGTACTCCTCACCCTTGTAGGCGATTACGCCAAGGTTGGTTTTCCTCTTTAAAATCTGTACCACAAGCTTTTCGTAGCTTAGACCAAGCTCAAGGGCAATGGCGTTGGGGGAATAGCCCGACAGAAACATTCGGTACATTTCACGCACCGTTTCGGCATCGGCGTTGGGGACGAGTATACCCTTTTCACTGTCGTAATCGTAGCCGAAGGGGATTTTTCCCCCTCCCATCCATAGCCCACTTTTAACCCTTTCCCTCATTCCCATTCGGGTCCTTATCTTTATAGTTTCACGCTCCAGCTGGGCAAAGGCAGAGAGTATTCCAAGCATAGCTCTGCCTATAGGAGTCGAGGTGTCCATATTCTCGGACAGCGAAACGAAGCCCACGCCGTACTTGTTCAATACGTCCTCAATGATAAAGAGAGTGTCCTTCTGACTTCGGGAAAGTCTGTCAAGCTTATAGACTGCAACGTGAGAAATCAATCCCTTTCCCACGTCCTCAAGGAGCGCGCGCAGGGCAGGTCGTTCAATATTGCTACCACTGAAGCCGGGGTCGATGTAAAACTCGTAATTCTCTATTTCCTTTGAGACGCACCACGCCTCAAGTAGCTTCTTCTGTGCGTCAATGGAGTAGCCCTCCTCTGCTTGTCCCTCGGTGGATACTCTCACGTATAAAGCAACCTTCTTCAAAAAAATCACCCCGAATAATTATGGGTAATCCCGTCAACAATTATTCGAGGTGATACGATGAAGGTAGAAAGATTTATAAACGGAAAAAAAGCCACCAAGGAGGACCTTAAAAAGAAAAAGATTAAGCTCCCCAAATAATGCAGAATGCACAATGCACAATTAATGTTAATTTGCCTTTGGCAAATTTTCAATCAAAGTAAATTTCGCATAGCGAAATTATCCTTAACTGTGCATTGCCAAAGCTTTGCTTTGCTTCAGCTTTCGAGAAATCTTACGTAGCTCACGGGCTTTTTCTCGCGCCATTCGGCAAAGGGGTCCACGTCGGGCACGGCTCTTTCCCTGACCTCGCCGGGTATAAAGCCCATGGACATTACGCCGTAGCGAAGCGCGTCGGGGGCGTGGGTCAGCTCGTGAGGGCTGTCGGCTACGTCCTCTGACACCCTTGGGTCAAAGGTAAGCTTTGGCAGAGTGCGTATAATGTTTGTACAGCTCTCAAAAAACATCAGCCGTGGCTCACCGTCACTTCTGTCACGGAGTAGCTCTCTTATCATTCGCCACCCCGTTATTCGTGTGTTGTCGGCAGGCATTACGCCACAAAGTCCGAAGGAGGACATAATATCGAAGCCCGTCTTGCCACTGTCCTGCCGTCTGCCTGCAAGGTCGGGACTGGCAACGCTCCACCTTATTTTCTCGTTACCCGTCAGCTCCCTGATTTGACACGCAGCCTCACTCAACACCAAATTGGGCTTGTAAAGCTCTCGGTAAACGTACAGTCTTGACCTGTCGGGAGGATAGGCAAACCACAGACAAGCCGTCATATCAAGACCGTAGTCAAACGCCGTAAACCGTGTCCAATCCTCTGGAATTGTGAAGGGACGGCACACGTTTTTCTCCCTTGAAAATTCGGGAAAATACTGTCCCTCAAAGGCGTCCCAATCGCCGTAAAGCATCGCCTTGCGACGAAGTGGGGGAAGTGCTTCAAGGGTCTTTACGTACTGTGGGTTTTTGGAAATAATATATTCGTTATCGTAGACAGTCGAGGGCACGAAGGTGTAGTCCTCGGCGTTTTCATTTTCGTTGTAGCGCTTGTCAATAAATAGCCTTTTCACCCATTCGTGCCCCACACCTCCCGGATTGCAGGTGAAGTACATTCTTGGCACGAAGCCCTCGGTGTTGCCCGAGAGTCTGTTGGACTCGGTTAGAGCTATGTATTGCATATAGGTAAACTGCGTTGCCTCCTCCATACCGATGACCTCGTACGCCTGCCCCTGATATTGCAGAATATCCGACTCGTTGAGACAGTACCCAAGCTTAATTCGGCTTCTGTTTTTAAAGGTGAACTCCTTGGTTGAGTCCTTGTATTGCGCAATGCCGTTCAATGCCTTTTGCAGAGGGATAATGTGGTTTTCTCTCAGCTCGGGGAAGGTACGGCGAAGGAGTAAAATCTGTATGCCGGGGTATGCAAGGGCAAGGAGTATGAACTTGGTCCTCATAGCCCAGCTTTTCCCACCACCTCTGGCTCCACCGTAGGCAACTCTGGTGGTTTTAGCCTCGAAAAACTCCTCCTGCTTGGGATAGGGCTTGACGGTCCTTAAATAGCGCTGGATTTTCGTCATACTGCCCACCGTCCAAAGCTTTCGGGAAGCTCGTAGTCCTCGGTGTCCACGGCTTCAGCGCCGTCACGCCACCTGTCAAAGTTAACTGCCAGAAACAGCTTGACACCCGAAAAGGCTTCTTTGGAAAACAGTCTTTCCTCGGCGTATTCCTCTACCCTCATAACCGACATTTTTATATAACGGCTCATCTCGGGGTCCTCGAAGGAAAACAGCTCCTCACGGCTTTCGCACCCTACTGCCAGAGCAAGTCCCGTCAGAGTGTAGGGGAGCGCCACCTTCTTTATTATATTGCCGTTCTCGTCGGTGAGTGGTACGCCGTTCTTGTCGGTCATAGGGGCAAGCCTTGACTTGAAATACTCGTCAATCCGACGCTTTAATTCGGTTAAGCTTTTTGGTTTGTTCTTGTACGTCATAGTATCTCCTTTTCATTTTTTCGTATTTTTTCGCAATACTTAGCTTACTGCTCGACTCGCCGTCGTCGACTTACGTAAGTAAGCCTTCCTCGGCTCACTCACGAGCGCGTCGTCTTGCAAAAAAATACCTCAAAATGTAAGTATAATTTATTGCTTCAAAAGGCGTACAGATTTAAGGGAAAATCGTTTCATTTTCGTTTTTCACCCAAACGTGTAGCCTCAATCCGTATACATTATAACACTGACATATACTGACATACAATGACGTGTATGTGACATCTTTAAGCAAATTTACAATCAAAAAATAGCCTCTGCCAAAAAAGGCAGAGGCTTTCCTTAACGCCCCACAGGGCATATCGCATCGAAGATATATCGCACGCAATAGCGTATATCGAAAATCCGTATGTACGGATTTATATCGTCGAGCGTCTGCTATGCAGATGCTCTTATTCAGGCTTTCCCAGAAGCTTGAACATATTCTTTTTATATACCTCAACGCCGGGCTGATTGAAGGGGTTTACACCACCGATGTAGCCCGAAAGAGCGCAGGCAAGCTCGAAGAAATAAACCGTGTAGCCGAAGTTTTCCTCGTCCATTCTGTCAAGCTCAAGCACTACGTTGGGAACACCACCCTCAACGTGAGCGTCAAGCGTACCAAGAAGCGCCTGCTTGTTTACGTAGTGGAAATCCTTGTCTGCAAGGAAGTTAAGGTTGTCAATGTTTGATGCGTCAAAGGGCACCTTAACCTCGTTGTTTGAATTGAGCACGTCAATTACGGTCTCAAAAATAATTCTTCTTCCGTCCTGAAGGTACTGTCCCATACTGTGAAGGTCGGTTGAATAGATAACCGAGGCAGGGAAGAGCCCCTTCTTGTCCTTACCCTCACTCTCGCCAAATAACTGCTTGAGCCACTCGTTCATATACATAAAGGCAGGCTTGTAGGACACGAACGTTTCAATTTCAAAGCCCTTGCGAACGAGGAGATTACGGATTGCAGCATATTTGTAGCAATCGTTCTTTTCAATATCCGTTGATGCAAAGTCCTTCATTGCCTTTTCAGCGCCCTGCATCATCTTCTTGATATCACAGCCTGCAACTGCAATGGGAAGAAGTCCAACTGCAGAGAGAACGCTGTATCTTCCACCGATATCGTCGGGCACAACGAAGGTTTCGTAGCCCTTTTCAATGGCGAAGTGCTTCAGCTTGCCCACAACGTCCTTCTTGTCGGTGGTAACGAAAATTCTTTCCTTTGCACCTGCCTCGCCGTACTTCTTTTCAAGAAGCTCGCGGAACACTCTGAAGGCTATGGCAGGCTCTGTGGTGGAGCCCGATTTTGAAATTACGTTGATGCACACGTCCTTGCCCTGGCAAAGCTCAAGAAGGTCGTGAAGGGCATCGGGGTCAATGGTGTTACCTGCAAAGTATACGTCGGGTGTGGACTTCTTCTTTGCATTGTAGTTAGCGCCCTTTACAAACTCTATTGCAGCCCTTGCGCCAAGGTATGAGCCACCGATACCGATAGCAATGAATATATCGCAGGACTTCTGAATTTTTTCAGCTGCCCTTTCAATTCTTTCAAATTCCTCCTTGTCGTAATCAAGGGGAAGAGTCATCCAGCCGATAGGCTTTTCGGCAGGCTCACCCTTCTCTACAAGGATTTCGTGAGCAGCCTTTACCGAGGGCTGAATCAATTCGTATTCGTGCTTTCCGATAAAGCCGTTGAGATAGTCTGTTTTTAATCTTATTGCCATAATAATACCTCTGTATCTGTTAAATATAAAAGTTTTTGAAGTTCTTAGAAACTTTTTTCAAAAAGTTTCTGAGTGGGTATAGGGCAAAGCCCTATTATAAATAGATTATATACCAAAAATAGTTTCAAGCCACTTTATTGACCAGCGCACCCATCTTCCGTTGTAGACGTTTTTTTCGGGAAGAACCTCTCTCGTGCCAAGTGACATTCCGTGCTTACCCTCGGGAACTACGTGCAATTCAAAATGCACGCCTGCGTTGGCAAGAGCCGTGGCAAGCTCGGTTGAGTTGTTCACCGGCACGCCTGCATCGGCAGAGGTGTGGAAAATGAAGGTGGGGGGAACGTTTGCCTTAACCTGCTTTTCAAGTGAATAGCGCTCCCAGTTGGGATTGGTCTCGTCATTACCCAAAAGGTTTTGGAAGGAGCCCTTGTGCGCCTTATCACCCGAGGTAATAACGGGATAGCAAAGAATTGCGGCGTCGGGCTTGTTGTAGCCCTGGGTACAGCCAAGGGCATTGACCAGCCTTTCGTCGTCCCACAGTATTGACGCGCAACCTGCAAGGTGTCCACCTGCCGAAAAGCCGATAACGGCTATCTGCTGGGGGTCGATATTCCATTTTTCAGCGTTGTCACGGATTATACAGATTGACTTCGCCACCTCAAAATGAGGCTTGGTAACGTCCTTGTCAAGGTCGTAAAGCTCCTTGGTATTATCCGTTGTGGAATAATAGAGAATAGCCGTGTTGTAGCCCTCTGCCATATAGGCTCTTGCTACCGGCTCGGCTTCTCTTTTGGAGCAATAACGATATCCGCCACCGGGACAGATAAGCATCATAGGACGCTTGTCCGAGGAGTATTCGGAATACTCGTTTAAAATAAAGGTCTCAAGATATACGTCGGTATTACCTTCGTAAAAATATATTTTTTCGTTTAACATATTTTCTCCTATTCCTTTATGGAAAATTCACTTGCGCTTGATGAATGCTTAATGAATGCAGAATGCAAAATGCAAAATGCAGAATAAAGGACAATTTCGCATAGCGAAATTCCCAATTATTGAAGATTTGCAAAGCAAATCAACCATAATTCTGCATTCTTCATTCTCAATTCTGCATTTAATAACATGCCGTTATTATACTCTATACATAAGGTCTGTATAATCGGGGAAGGGCCACTCGGATTTGGGAAGCATGGTCTCCAAAGCGTCACAGTATTTGCGAAGCTCGTTCATAGCAGGGATAACGCTGTCCTTGTAGCAGGTCGCCCTTGAGGGCACCTCGGTTATTCTCGTTGCCTTGGTGTGATAAGCCTTGAGAGCGTCGAGAGCCTTTGCGGCGCTTTCAAGGTAGGCGCAAATGTCCTTGAGCTTCTTCTTGGAGCTGGTCATGGTCACCCCTGCCACAGTGGTACTGTTGATACTGTCGGCAAGCTTGCCACAGTAGGCTTCCACCGAGGGGATAATAGACTTCTCTGCCATGGTCTGCATGGTAAGAGCCTCAATATTAATTACCTTGGAGTACATTTCAAGGTTAATCTCATATCTTGCTTCAAGCTCTGCCTTGGAAAGTATTCCGTGCTTTGACAGAAGCTCAATATTTTCGGGACGCTTAAGCGCCTCTATTGCATCCACCGTGGTGGGCATATCAATAAGTCCACGCTTCTTGGCTTCAATTCTCCATTCTTCCGAATAGTTATTTCCGTTATAGAGAATTCTCTTGTGGTCACGGATTATTTCCTTAATTATTTTCTTGATTTCCTCGTTCTTGTCACCCGAAACCCTGTCAAGTCTGTCTGCAATAAGGGACAGCTCCTCTGCCATTATGGCGTTGATAACGAAGGAGGGGCGTGAAACCGAGGAGGATGAGCCACACATTCTGAACTCAAACTTGTTGCCCGTAAAGGCGCAGGGAGAGGTTCTGTTTCTGTCGGTGTTGTCCTTCTTGAAGGAGGGCACCGAGGAAACGCCCATATCCACGTTGGCGTCATTCTTCTTTTCAAAGTCCTGGGAGTTTTCTATTGCCTCGTAAATATCGCAAAGCTCGTCGCCAAGGAATATGGAAATAACCGTGGGGGGAGCCTCGTCACCACCCAGACGCACGTCGTTGCTTGCGCCCGAGCAGGAGAATCGCAAAAGGTCCTGATACTTGTCAACACCCGAAATCATAGCTGCCATAAAGAGCAGGAACATGGTGTTTTCAGCAGGATTTTTGCCGGGTGAAAGAATGTTTATACCGGTGTCGGTGGACAGCGACCAATTGACGTGCTTACCCGAGCCCGACACGTTCTTGAAGGGCTTTTCGTGGAGAAGGCAGGCAAGTCCCTTTCTCTTGGCAACCGTTCTCATTGACTCCATGGTTATCTGATTCTGGTCGCAGGCAATATTTGCCGTATTGAATACGCAGGCAAGCTCGTGCTGAGCAGGGGCAACCTCGTTGTGCTTGGTCTTTGCCGAAACGCCAAGGCTCCACAGCTCACGGTCAAGCTCGTGCATATAGTCTGATATTCTCAGCCTCAATCTGCCGTAGTAATGGTCGTCCATTTCCTGACCCTTGGGGGGAGGTGAGCCGAAAAGGGTACGTCCACAGAGAAGCAGGTCAAGTCTCTTTTCGTACTGCTCTCGGTCGATAAGGAAGTATTCCTGTTCAGGACCGACGGTAGTTATAACCTTGGTGGCATCGGTGTCACCGAGGTGCTTCAAAACTCTCAGTGACTGATTGCTCAACGCTTCCATAGAACGCAGAAGGGGAGTTTTCTTGTCCAGCGCCTCGCCCGTATAAGAGCAGAAAACGGTGGGTATGTAAAGAGTCTGGTCCTTGACGTAGGCAGGGGAGGTGCAGTCCCAGGCAGTATAGCCTCTCGCCTCAAAGGTGGCTCTCAATCCACCCGAGGGGAAGGAGGAAGCGTCGGACTCACCCTTGATAAGCTCCTTACCCGAAAACTCAATGATTGCCTTGCCGTCCTTGTCGAAGTCAAGAAAGGCGTTGTGCTTTTCGGCAGTCATTTCGTTAAGGGGCTGAAACCAATGGCTGAAATGAGTAGCGCCCTTTGAGGTAGCCCACTTCTTCATAGCGTCGGCAACCTCGTTTGCCGTCTCGTTGTCCAGAGGGCAACCCTTGTCGATGGTCTCCTTCAGCTTTTTATAGGTGTCCTCCGACATAAATTTTTTCATTGCCTCGTCGTTGAAGCACGACTCTGCGTAAATATCGGTAATATACATAATTACTCCTTGGTTAAATGTAGAATGCAGAATGCAGAATGCAGAATAAACGTTAATTTGCCTATGGCAAATTTTCAATCAAAGAAAATTTCGCCGTGCGAAATTATCCTTAATTTTGCATTCTTCATTCTTAATTCTGCATTTAAGGCGATTTTCGCCTTACTTGTTGTTTTCCAGATAATCACTCATAAGAGCGATAGTTCTGAGGTTCTGTACCTCGTCGTCGGGCACTGCAATGCCGTACTTGTCCTCAAAGGTCATAAGAAGCTCAACTACGTCAAGTGAGTCTGCGCCAAGGTCGTCAATAATATCAGCGTCGGGAGTAATATCCTCTGCGTTTAATTTAAGCTGCTTTGCAATAATTTCAATTATTTCTTCAATCATTTCTCTTTTTCCTTTCGTTGTAAAAAATTGCATACTAAATACATAGTATTTTACACTTTTTTTCTATATTTGTCAACATATTTGTAATAATAAAGGAACTGCAAAAAACTTTTTTGTGGTTCCTTTTCCCGTCCCGAAGGGACATATCGCATCAAAGATATATCGCGTACGAAGTACATATCGCAAATTCCATAAGGAATTTATATCGCTGAGTGTTACTGTTCAAGGAGAAGTCTTTAATCAGATGAGTATAACCTCTTATCCACTCCAAGTCAATGTTTCTTAATCTATTATACACGATTATTGACTTAAAGTAAATAATCATTTACTTTGCAAAAGTTATAATTTTTTTCAATCCCTTGTAAACTATTAATATAAGGGGGCGAAATAATGAAAACAGAGTTTGCCGATAAATATATAACCTTGGGATTGAAAATTGCTTATTACCGAAAGAAAGCAGGCTATACACAAGAACACTTTGCCGAGCTTATTGATAAAAGTGTAAACTTCGTAGGGCAAGTCGAAGGACCGGGCACTGTACGTGGAGTTTCGCTTGAAACCTTGTTCAAGATAGCACAGGTATTAAAAATATCCCCCTCTAAATTATTGGAAGAAGACTAATCAAATATAATACTATAACGTAAAGAGCAAGAGTAAAAGGAAAGAAATCCTTCTATTCTTGCTCTTGCTTTTTTGTCTGCGATATGTTTGCAAGCAAACGCGATATACTCTCCTGCTCGTGCGATATATCGTCGCGTGGCTCCAATGCGATATGACATAAATTCCTTTTCTCGTCCCGAAGGGACATATCGCATCAAAGATATATCGCGTACGAAGTACATATCGCAAATTCCATAAGGAATTTATATCGCTGAGTGTTACTCTCAGAGTAACACTCAACTGAGTTCAAACATTCCCGTATACAACTGATAATACTTGCCCTTCTTGGCAATAAGCTCATCGTGGTTGCCACGCTCTATGATTTCGCCCTTTTCAAGCACCATAATAGCGTCTGAATTACGGACCGTTGAAAGTCTGTGGGCAATAACGAATACCGTTCTGCCGTCCATAAGTGAGTCCATACCCTTTTCAACCAGCGCCTCCGTTCTGGTGTCGATAGAGGAGGTAGCCTCGTCGAGAATAAGCACGGGTGGGTCGGCAACTGCAGCTCGGGCAATGGCGATAAGCTGTCTCTGTCCCTGGGAAAGATTTGCGCCGTCGGCAACAAGCATTGTGCCGTAGCCCTCGGGCAGATGACGGATAAAGCCGTCGGCGTTGGCAAGCCTTGCAGCCTCAATACATTCCTCGTCGGTGGCGTCAAGTCTGCCGTAGCGTATGTTTTCAAGAACGGTGCCCGTAAACAGATGAGTGTCCTGAAGCACCATGGACATAGAGCGTCTTAAATCGTCCTTCTTGATTTTGTTGATATTTATTCCGTCGTATCTTATCTTTCCGTCGGGCACGTCGTAAAAACGGTTGATAAGATTGGTGATAGTGGTCTTACCTGCACCCGTTGAGCCAACGAAGGCAATCTTCTGTCCTGCCTTTGCCCAAAGGGTAATGCCGTTGAGAACGGTCTTGTTTTCCTCGTAGCCGAACACCACGTTGTCAAATTCAACCCTGCCCTCAACGGGAACGTAGGACACGCTTCCGTCGGCAGAATGGGGATGCTTCCAAGCCCATATTCCCGACTTGTCCGAGGTTTCCTCGAAGCCGTTGCCCTTATCCTTTACTCTCACCAGGGTAACGTAGCCTTCGTCTGTCTCGGGCTTTTCGTCGATTACGGCGAATATTCTTTCAGCGCCTGCAAGGGCTGTGAGAATGGAGTTTATCTGCTG
Source organism: Clostridia bacterium (assembly GCA_017520825.1). Lineage (GTDB taxonomy): Bacteria > Bacillota > Clostridia > Oscillospirales > SIG627 > RGIG6353. The sequence goes on from JAFXEX010000010.1 coordinate 21,763, forward strand.
GGAAATCTGTGAAACGGGCATTGAAAACTGCCTTGTGAACTGAAGGAAGGAAACTACTGCACCAAGGGAGAGAACGCCCCCTATGGTTAGCACGCTTCCCACCATTGCCGTAACGGCGTAAAGGGCGTGGGAAAGGTTATTCATTATGGGACCAAGCACGTTTGCAAAGGTGTGAGCGTTGGTGGCAGAGTAGCAAAGTGCGCCGTTAAGCTTGGCAAACTCACTCTTTGCGCTGTCCTCGTGACAGAACACCTTTACAACCTTCTGTCCCTCTATCATTTCTTCGATGTAGCCGTTTACTGCGCCCAAATCCTTTTGCTGTCTGATAAAGAACTTGGCGCTGTTGCCACCTATCTTCTTGGTTATGAAGGTCATAATGAAAAGCATAACCAACACAAGCAGGGTAAGGTGCCAGCTGTAGGTGAGCATCATAATAAATACCGATATTACGGTGATAAGAGAGGATATAGTGCTGACGATACTGTTTGAAAGAAGCTCTCTTATAGTGTCGGTATCGTTGGTGTAACGGCTCATTATCTCGCCGTGGGTGTGAGTGTCAAAATACTTTAAGGGCAGAGCCTCCATCTTGTTGAAAAGGTCAAGACGGATATTGAGAAGCGCCTTGGTGGAGAGGGAGAGCATTATTCTCTGATAGGTGTAGGTAGAGAGTGCTCCGAAGAGATAAATGCAACCCATAAGTATCAGCGTCGTGGCAAAGTCTGCAAGCCTCTCGGCGTCGGGATTGTTGATAAGTGGCTCAATGTAGTCGTCGATTATGGGCTTGAGCATTGAAGCGCCGATAACCTGCGCTCCCGAGCTTGCCAGAACAAGTATCAGCACAAGCACCAAAAGGAGCTTATTCTGTCCCACGAGATACTTTAATATTCTGCCGAAGGTCGCCTTTGCGTCCTTGGGCTTTGCAGGGGGACCCATTCTTCTTGGTGGCATTATTCCTCAACTCCTTTCACCTGGGATTCGTAAACCTCACGGTAAATTTCACAGCTCTCCATAAGCTTTTCGTGAGAGTCAAAGGCTACCACCTTACCGTCGTCAAGAACGATAATGCGATCAGCGTCCTGCACCGAGGAAATTCTCTGTGCAATAATAATTGCCGTAGTGTCGGCAAGCTCACGTCTGAACGCCTCACGGATTTTTGAATCGGTGGCAGTGTCAACGGCGCTTGTGGAGTCGTCAAGAATAATAATCTTGGGATTTTTCAAAAGGGCTCTTGCAATACAAAGCCTCTGCTTCTGTCCACCCGATACGTTTACGCCACCCTGACCAAGCACGGTTTCGTAGCCGTCGGGGAAGGAGAGAATGAAATCGTGGGCCTGAGCGTTTTTGCAGGCGTTTTCTATTTCCTCGTCTGTAGCGTTTTCGTTACCCCATTTAAGGTTGTCCTTGATGGTTCCCGAGAAAAGCACGTTCTTCTGAAGCACCATGGCAACGTCGCCACGCAGGGTGTCAAGACAGTAATCCTTTACGTTGTGACCACCCACTATAAGCTCTCCGTCAAGCACGTCGTAAAGTCTTGGTATAAGCTGAACGAGGGAGGTTTTAGCCGAGCCGGTACCACCGATGATGCCAACGGTTTCCCCCGACTTAATCTTTAAATCAATATTCGTCAGGGTAAGGTTGTCGGGATTGCCCGAATAACTGAAATCTACGTTTTTAAATTCAATTGAGCCGTCCTCAAGGGTCAGCTCGCTCTCGGGCTTGTCCTTGATGTCAATATCCTCGTCGAGAATTTCCACAATTCTTCCGATTGAAGCCCGTGAGATAACCAGGCTGATAAAGATAAAGGAAAGCGCCATAAGAGAGGAGAGAATTTGTGTGATATAGCTGATAAAGCCCGACAGGTCACCCGTGTCCATTCCTGAGCCGTTTATAACCATGTTACCGCCGAACCAAAGGATTGCCACGATACAGGCGTACATTGAAATCTGCATTGCAGGGCCGTTGAGGATAATCAGCTTTTCCGCCATTATCTGTGAGCTTCTCACGTCCTCGGCTGACACCTGAAACTTTTCCTTTTCGTGTCTTTCACGGACGAACGCCTTCACCACTCTGATGCCGATAAGGTTTTCCTGCACCGATGCGTTCATAGCGTCGTACTTTTTCAGCATCCTTGTAAAGCGTGGGTGAGCGTTGGTCATAATGAAGATAAGCACCAGCGCCAGAAGGGGAATTGCAATAAAGAATACCGTCGAAAGCTTGGGGCTGATTTTTACTGCCATTATGGTTGCACCCACCAGCATAAAGGGTGAGCGTATCGCCATACGGATAAGCATCATAAGAGTGTTCTGCACGTTGGTGACGTCGGTGGTAAGTCTGGTTACCAGGGATGCCGTTGAGAACTTGTCAACGTTGGCAAAGGAGTAGTCCTGCACCTTGTTGAAGAGAGCGCCCCTTAAATTCTTACCGAAGCCCATACCTGCACGGGCAGCCGTCATACCTCCCAAAGCGCCGAAGCAGAGGGAGACCACTGCCATAAGTATCATGAGGAGACCTGCCTTGACTGTGAAAGCCGTTCCACCGTCTCCCTTGATTCCCACGTTAATCATTTCTGCCATAACGTAGGGGATAAGTATCTCCATGAGTACCTCGCCAATCATAACCAGAGGCGTGAGAATAGCGTACTTTTTGTACTCACCGAGATAAGAAAATATCTTCTTATACATTTTCTTTCCTTTCGATATACCTTGAAAAATATAGCTTAATTACATCTTATTATTATAATATTCACGCCCATTAAAGTCAACTGCGAAAAAACGGTTTTTATTTAAACTTTTTATGAATATAAGGTAAATCAACAAAAACTTGTCACTAACATGTCATTGTATGTCATGCAATGTCAGTGTTATAATGTATACGGATTGAGGCTACATATTTGGGTTAAAAGCGAAAATGAAATGTTTATTATAAATTTTACATTGTTTCTCCCAAAAACAAAGTGCGAACACACAACACGAGTGTTGCAAGTTTTCTGATGTTGAAAGCTTACGCTTTCTCCATTTATGAAAATTTCATTTTCTTCGCCCCTTGCTCGCACTGGCGTACCCTTGTACGCCGACGGCTTCGCAATTGACGATTTTACCTCCAAATCTGTACGCCTTTTAGTGATTATACTGAGTTAAACCCGAAAGGACGAAAAATGGCAAGCACCAGAAAAGAAAACGGCTTTACTGCCATACCCAATAATTTGCTTGAGGCACTGTACTCCTCGGATTTTACGGCAACCGAGCTGAAGGTGTTATTTACAGTGATAAGATACACCTACGGCTACAGGCGTGAAAGCGCACAGCTGTCCCTTCAGTTCATATCCCGAGCCAACGGAATCGGTAAGGACCAGATTGCAAAATGCATAAGAAAGCTTTGCGCCGACCGAGTGCTGACAACCTACCGTGACGCCACCTCTACCACCCCTAAACAGCTTGGCATCAACACCGATTACCAACTGTGGCTCAATCGGAGAAGAGTAGTGCGTTCCGACTACTCGGGTGTAGTCTCCGACGCATACTCGGGTGTGGAGTGTGAGGACTACGCAGGTGTGGAGTGTGAGGACTATAGGGGAGTGGTGAACGGTGACTATGCAGGAGTAGTGAGGGATGACCACCAATATATAAATAATATAAATATAAATAATAAAAAAAGATATAAAGAAAGCGTATACGCACCCGAAATAACAGAAATAGTTGAGCTGTTCAACTCTGTTTGTAAGACGTATACACCTATAGTTAAAATCAATAATGCTATTGCCCACAGAATAAGCCGTCTCCTTGAGGATTTTACCCTTGAGGAAATAAAGCAAGGCTTTGAAAAGGCAGAGAAGTCACGCTTTTTAAATGGCAAAAAGAACGCAAGGCGCGTAGACTTCGATTGGATTACCGACGCCGATAATATGACCAAGATACTCAACGGCAAGTACGACAACGACGAAGAGGACGAAGGCGCCGAATGGGCTGAGGAGTTCTTCCGTGTAGCCGTTGAACGTAGTATGAGAAATACCTCTTAATCCCACTCATGAAAAATCACGGTGTAATCAGTCTCACAGTCTTTAAAAATGATCTTTGATAATAAAATATATTAAATATGTGCATAATACATACAAGATGTATTGACAAAATGTGTAAAACATAATATAATAGCATTGAAAGGAAGTGCTTATTATGGCTAAAACGTCAACTAATATTTCGATTGACGCTGATATTAAGGTTAAAGCGCAGGAATTATTTGCAGATTTCGGATTGGATTTATCCACTGCAATCAATATCTTTTTAAGGCAGGCAGTGAGAGAGAACGCAATCCCTTTTAACATTTCCAGAGACGTTCCCAACGACGATACTCTTGAAGCTATAAAGGAGATTGAGGAATTCAAACGCAATCCCGATGCGTATAAGAGATATTCCTCTTTTTCGGAGCTACTCGACGAGGTAAACGAAGATGCTTAAAATAGTATCCTCAAACAGATTTAAAAAGGATTTGAAATTAGCTTTACGCAGGGGATATAATATACGGTTACTCGAAGAGGTTGTTAATAAGCTGGCGCAGGGCGTACCCCTTGAACCGAAGCACCGAGACCACGAGCTGTCGGGCGATTTCAAGGGATTAAGAGAATGTCACGTTTTGCCCGATTGGCTATTGGTTTACCAGGTTATAGAGGACGAGCTTGTTCTGTTCTTGGCGAGAACGGGAACTCATAGCGATTTGTTTTAAAAACAATCAGGAGGTGAGCTTATGCAATTTTTTGAGATGCTCATAAATTGGGTGCTGTTTCTGTTGCAATTAAGCATATTATTTCTGTTAATATTTATAGTTTACAAGGCGTACCGTTATTTTCTTGCACTGCTGAAAAGAAGAAAAGCCGTTAATTCTATTAAAGAAGTATGCAAGAGACTTGGCTATGATTTGACTATAAATAATACATATCGTTCACTTTTAAAAACGTCAACCCAGCCTGATGCAATCGTAAAAACTCCTTATCAGGACTTTTACATTCGGTTTATAGCATCAGTTAAGAAAAACGAAAATATTTATTTCGTTAAAAAGAATATTTTTGGAAGGAGCAAATCCTTTGGAGCGCTTTATTTAAATCATAAAAGCATTTTTTCTATAGCCGTTGCCAGACTTTTTAAGCCTAAAAATATTCCCGGCGATATGTTTAGCTGGACTTACGTTGATATAGCCGAGCTTCCCGAAGGATATTATGGCTTAAAACAGCTTGATTTGCCCGAAAACACAAAAGAAGTGTATATTTTCAACCCCGTCCCATTGAATATATTTTACAGAGAGGGAAACGTTGACCGTCGGCTTGCAGGGGGAGAAACCTTTGACGGAATAGCCTTTCACGATTATTCCAGCTTTTTATTAATGCTTGAGCAATTAAAAGAGGGTGCATCTTGATATGCACCCTCTTTCTTTATTTAAAATTTTGTTAGCGTCAAAAACAGAGCCACTTCATTCCCACTCATGAAAAATCACGGTGTCTTCAAGCGCCACGCCGTTGACGGAGTTTTTGAAGCCTTTGCCAAGGAGATAATAATCGTATTGACGGAGAAGGGCAGGGAAGGAAAGGTCGTCCTTCATCTCCACTCTGCCGTTGAGATAGTCCTGGACAAAGGGGATAAAGAGGAGCGCTTTTCCGTTTTCGCACTTGATTGTACAGTCACTGAATTCGCCCTTCAGCATATCGCAAAAGGCTTGGTCGGGCTCACAGTTGCCCTCGGTGTAATACAGAACTCCCTGTAAAACGGGCTCGCTTCCAACCATAAATTTTGCAAAGCCTATATAAAGGTCGCCGTATCTGTGGCACATTCTGTAGGCAAGCTTACCTCTGTCCGAAAGCGCCGATACGAGACTGTTGTCGGGCACGCTTTCTGCCTTCACCTCAACGCCGTCAGCCATTGCAATAAGCCTTGGCACGTCTCTTCGGTAGAAGGTGAGGTATTTGAGCAGTATATTTTTCTTTGAGGAATAGTAAAGTCCAAAGGACGCTATAACCGTTATGCCGAAGAAAAGCACTGCCCCGAAAACTCCAAGGGCAAAAAAGCCAAGCGCCGTCATGGACACCACCGACAGCAGAATAATAATATGCAATCTGCTCTCGTTTGATTTGTCCAGCTTCTTTATTTTTTCGCCGAGGGCAAGGATTTCCTTGCCCCCGTCAGAGTTGTATAGGTCGTAAAAAGCGTTGATTTTTTCCTTCATTTGTTCTCCGTTAATTTTCAGAATTTGCTACCATTTCCATATACTTTTCGTGGGAAATAAGCACCGTTCTCGGCTTTGAGCCTGCAAACTCACTGACAATTCCAAGGGTTTCCATCTTGTCTATCAGCCTCGCTGCCCTTGCATATCCCAGCTTCAGCCTTCTCTGAAGCATTGAGGTGGAAATAGTACCACTGTCAATGGCAATTTCTATTGCAGGACGAAGCATTGGGTCGGAGTTAAGTGAGTTATCGTCGTCAGATGCGAAGTCGTCCTCACTGTCGCTGACCTTGGACTTGCTCTTTTCACACTTGGCAGCTTCCTTTTCGATGCTATCCATAATTTCCTCGTCGTAGGATGCGCCCGAATTGCCCTTGAGGAAGCTTATAACCGATTCAATTTCACTGTCACTTACGAAGGAGCCCTGAACTCTCAAAGGATTCATTGCGCCGACGGGTGAGTAAAGCATATCGCCCTTGCCCACCAGCTTTTCTGCGCCAACAGTGTCAATTATGGTTCGTGAGTCTACCTGAGACGCCACTGTAAATGCAATACGAGAGGGTACGTTTGCCTTGATAAGACCTGTGATAACGTCAACCGAGGGTCTCTGAGTACCGATTATGAGATGCATACCTGCAGCTCTTGCCTTCTGGGCAATTCTCGCAATAGAGCTTTCAACCGTATCTCTTGCCATCATCATAAGGTCGGCAAGCTCGTCTATAATAATAACGATGTGAGGAAGCACCTCTCTGTTTCCTTCACGGAGAGCAACCTCGTTGTACGCCTTTATGTCACGCACACCCGTCTCCTCGATTAGAGCGAAACGGCGTTCCATTTCGTTTACCGACCAGGCGAGAGCGCCTGCAGCATTCTTGGGGTCGCTGACAACGGGGACAAGCAGATGTGAAATGCCGTTATAAACGCCAAGCTCGATTTTCTTGGGGTCAATAAGTATCAGCTTTACCTCGTCGGGTCTTGCCTTATAAAGAATACTCATAAGAATTGAGTTGATACATACCGACTTACCCGAGCCGGTAGTACCTGCTATCATCATATGTGGCATCTTGGCAATATCACAGTAGACGGGATTTCCCGCAACGTCAACGCCGAGACAGGTGGTAAGCTTGCTCTTTGCGCTTTCAAAGGCAGGGGCTTCAATAAGACTTCTTATTGATACCACGGCAGTATTTCTGTTGGGAACTTCAATTCCAACTGCCTCTTTTCCGGGAATGGGGGCTTCTATTCTTACGCCCTTGGCAGCAAGGCTGAGGGCAATATCGTCGGACAGATTTCTGATAGCACGGACTCTTACGCCAACCTCGGGCTGAAGCTCGTAGCGTGTTACCGTGGGACCCTTTGCAATATTGAGTACCTTTGTTTTTACGCCGAAGGAGGAAAGAGTGTCAACCAGCTTCTTCGCCGTCTGCTCGTACTCACTGTTCATTTCAGAGGTAATGGCAGGGGCTTTCTTTAAAAGGTGTACGGGTGGGAATACGTATTCGGGCACGTACTCCTCGTCCTCTTCCTCGCCGATGGGTATTTCACTTACCTCGGCGTCAATGCCATCACTGCCGTTAAGGTCGGTGTCGGCTTCCATTTCCTCAAGCTCGTCACCGTCACCCTTGAACTTTTCTGCAGCCTCGGGGTCTTCCTTCTTTGCGAAAATTGATTTAAGAGTTGGGAGAGGCTGTTCAATGGGAGTGGGGTCAACGGGACCTATGATGGTGTCCCCGTCCTCGTCGTAATCCTCGTCGTCATCGTCAATGTCGGGGGCAGGCTCGCCCGGGCCCTCAATATTTATGTCAAGCTCCTTCTTGCGACGCTGTTCCTTTTCAAGAGCAAGTCTTTCTTCCTCCTCGGCTTGCTCAATGTCGATTTGCTCTGCCTCTTTTTTATCGAAATATTCGTCACGGCGACGCTTGAGCTCCTTGGACTTTTCTCTGCCCTCGTTCATCTTTCTTACAAGAAATCGGGCAAGGTCAAGAGGCGTCTTTCCAACCGTAAAGGGAGAAAGAATTACAGTGCCCAGTATGAGAATGATAAAGGTCATTATCTTGCCGATTATCTTTGATAAAGCGTTGGAGAGGAGACCACCCAGCAGAGAGCCGGTGGTGATGTGTCCGTTATCGTTTACGGCAGAGGTGAAATGGTCAATTACGTTAAAGCCCTTTACGTGCACCTTAGCCGTTGCCACTATTGCCGAGAAGCAAAGTATGAAAAGCAGGGACAGTATCCAATTTCTCCAGGGGTGGCGTGAGGTCGCTTCCTTTTTGAAGCAGAACGCACGGGCAATCAGCACAGGGGGTACCAGGTATGCGCCCCAGGAAAAAGCACCTGCAAGTATAGTTTTGATTATGCTTCCCATACCACCGGTAAAGGAGGTTGCCAACAGGCAAAGGGCAAGGTAAAAGGCAATCAGGACGAAAACGAAGGGCATTAACTGCAGAGTAATCTGACTTGGTGGAGTATAGCCCTTTTGCGTGGTGCCTTTTTTCTGCTTTGTATTTTTTGTGTCTTTTGTTTTAACGGTGTATTTCTTTTGTTTTGTTCCCATTATTACTGTCCTTAAATCGTTTTTGAATATATATAATAAGTATACAAAATTATTTCAGATCTGTCAATATTGCAAATACTTTTTGTTCATAAAAAATCCTTTACAAACGTACGTATATATGATAAAATATTATCAGATAATGATAAGGGGGTAACACAATGGTATACTTATGGCTCACCGTCATAATTCTGTCACTCATAATCGAGGCTTCTACCTCGGCGCTGGTTGCAATATGGTTTATTCCGTCGGCAATCGTCTCTGCCGTTATTGCAAGGCTGGGTGGTGGCGTTATTTTTCAGGTAACGGTATTTTTCATACTGTCCATTTTACTCGTTGTCTTTGCAAGGAAAATTCTTTCAAGAACTCTGGTAAGGAAAACCGTTCCCACCAACGCCGACGCTCTCGTTGGAGAGAGGGGCGTTGTGATTGACGAAATAGACAATCTGGGCTTCCGTGGAGTAGTTAAGGTAAAGGGACAGACCTGGAGCGCCAGAAGTGAAAATGGCGAAAGGATTGAAGTGGGAAAAAGCATAGAGGTGCTTTCTATTGAAGGCGTAAAGCTAATCGTAAAAACTTTATAAAGAGAGGTAATATATATGGAGCTTATTATAGTTTTACTGGTAGTTATCGTGGCAATTATTGTTTCAAACATTCGTATCGTACCTCAGGCGCAGGCATACGTTATTGAAAGATTGGGCGCATATCACGCAACCTGGGGAACGGGAATTCATATGATGATTCCCTTTATCGACAGAATAAGAGGCAGAATATCACTTATGGAAAAGCTGTCCGACTTCGAGCCTCAGGACGTTATTACCAAGGACAACGTAAAGATGAGAATAGATACGGTGGTTTTCTATCAGATAACCGACTGTAAGCTTTTCACCTACGGCGTTGAAAATCCCAGCTTTGCTATTGAAAATCTGACGGCAACCACACTCCGTAACATCATAGGTGAGCTTGAGCTTGACTCAACACTTACCTCCCGTGACCTTATTAACTCACGAATGAGAACTACTCTTGACGAAGCTACTGACCCTTGGGGAATTAAGGTAAACAGAGTTGAACTCAAGAACATTATTCCTCCCAAGGAAATTCAGGACGCTATGGAAAAGCAGATGAAGGCAGAGCGTGAAAGACGTGAAAAAATCCTTATAGCAGAGGGTACTAAGGCTGCCGACATTCTTACTGCCGAGGGTAGAAAGCAGGCGATGATACTTGACGCCGAGGCAGAAAAGGAAGCGAGAATAAGAAGGGCAGAGGGTGAAGCCGAGGCTATACTCAAGGTGCAGAACGCTACTGCCGAGGGTATCAGACGCATCAACGAAGCCACTCCGTCGGAAGCAATGATAAAGCTTCGCAGTCTTGAAGCCTTTGAAAAGGTGGCAGACGGCAAGGCGACCAAGATTATTATCCCAAGTGATATTCAGTCGGTTGCAGGACTCGTTGCAGGTATCAAGGGAATTGCAGAGGAATAAAGGAAAGCCGTCGAAAGACGGCTTTTTTTAAATGAACAATTAACAATGCACAATGCACAATTATGGTTGATTTGCTTTGCAAATCTTCAATCGTAGTAAATTTCGCACGGCGAAATTGTCCTTAACATTGACGAAGTCAATATATAACTTGCCGTAAGGCAAAAATAACTTCCAAAAGAAATATAACTCGCGTAAGCGAATATCACTGCGAAAAGGTGGGAGTTTTGGTGGGAAAATCGTCACTTGCGAAGCCGTCGCCGTACTTATGTACGGCAGTGCGAACAAGTGGCGAAGAAAATGAAATTTTCACAGATGGAAGAAAGCGAAGCTTTCTACATTAGAAAAATTGCAACACTCGTGTTGTGTGTTTGCACTTTGCTTTTGGGAGAAACAATGCAAAATATTATAAATCTTTTTTCATTTTCGGTTTTCACCCAAAAGACACACCGTAAACAAAGGCAACAAAAAAAAGAACCAAGGCATTTGCCTTGGTTCTTTGTATTAATTTAATGAACGATGCACTTTTCAGTATCCTTATCAAAGATATGAAGTCTGTTAACGTCAAGAGCAACCTTGATGTCTGTACCAACGGCTGAGCTTGAGTGAGCGTTAACGTTTGCGATGAGGTTCTGCTCGTCACCGGCAACGAGGTAGAGGTAGATGCATGAACCCATAAGCTCTGTAACGTCAACGTGAGCTGTGATAACCCAGTTGGAAAGAGACTCAAGGTACATGGGCTCGTCGTGAATACATTCAGGACGGATACCTGCGATAACTTCCTTGCCGATGTAGTTCTGAAGCTCTTCGTTTTCTGCCTTTTCAGCAGGGAGAAGAAGCTTGTTTCCGCCGAAGCAGAAGTAGATGTCGGAGCTGTTCTTTTCCTTTTCGATAGTACCGTTGATGAAGTTCATCTGAGGAGTACCGATGAAGCCTGCAACGAACATATTAACAGGGTAGTCGTAAAGTCTTTGAGGACTGTCAACCTGCTGAATAAGACCGTCCTTCATAACTACGATTCTGGTAGCCATGGTCATAGCCTCGACCTGGTCGTGAGTAACGTAGATGAAGGTAGTTGCAAGTCTTGTGTGAAGCTTTGTAAGCTCTGTTCTCATCTGTGTACGAAGCTTAGCGTCAAGGTTTGAAAGAGGCTCGTCAAGAAGGAATACCTTGGGCTGACGAACGATAGCACGACCGAGAGCAACACGCTGTCTCTGACCGCCTGAAAGAGCTGCAGGACGTCTGTCAAGAAGGTGAGCGATGTCAAGAACTCTTGCAGCTTCCTCAACCTTTCTCTTGATTTCCTCCTTGGGAACCTTACGAAGCTTAAGACCAAATGCCATGTTCTCGAACACGGTCATATGGGGATAAAGAGCGTAGTTCTGGAAAACCATCGCAATGTCTCTGTCCTTAGGTGCTACGTCATTAACGATCTTGTCGCCGATGAAGAGCTCACCCTCGGAAATTTCTTCAAGACCTGCAATCATTCTCAGAGTTGTTGATTTACCACAACCTGAAGGACCAACCAGGATGATAAACTCCTTGTCCTTGATTTCAAGGCAGAAGTCCGATACGGCTGTTACGCCACCGGGGTACTTCTTGTAAATGTGTTTAAGTGATACACTTGCCATTGACTGACCTCCTATTTAGTACAAAACTTAAAGTTTTTAGATTACATAATTATCTTACTGTAATATGATAACAGAAATCGCAAAAATAGTAAAGATGTTAATTTCCCAATTTTCAAGCCCGACATATGTCAATATTGCACAAATTTTGGACAAACGATGTCCAAAACCCCTTATTTTAAGGCACCTCGTTTTTTTGAAATTAATTACTTACTTATCAAATTATCCTTAATTTCGCATTTTGCATTCTTCATTCTGCATTATTTAACGCCTTTCATGGTGAGGCCGATTCTCTTGGTTTTAACGTCAACCGATATGACGCTTACCTTGACGATATCGCCTACCGAGAGCGCCTCGGAGGGATGCTTGATATACTTGTCGGAAATCTGTGAAATGTGAACCAGACCGTCCTGATGCACGCCGATATCAACGAAGGCGCCGAAGTCGCACACGTTTCTCACCGTTCCCGTCAGCACCATTCCCTCGTAAAGGTCGTTAAGGTCGAGAATATCGTCACGGAGCACAGGCTGTTCAAAGTCGTCTCTTATGTCAAGTCCCGGCTTTTCAAGCTCACGCACTATATCCTCAAGGGTGGGAACGCCAACGCCCAGCTCCTCGGCAAGCTTTTCCTTGCCGTAAGCCTGCACCTTGTCGGACAGTCCCGAAAGTCCGTTTATATCACCCTTTTTCAGCTCACAGCCGAAAAGCTCCATAAGTTTTCTTGCCACGCCGTAGGACTCGGGGTGAACGCCGGTGTTGTCAAGGGGCTCCTTGGAGTCGGGCAGTCTCAAAAATCCTGCGCACTGCTCAAACGCCTTGTCACCAACTCTGGGCACCTTCTTTATCTTGTCAACGCTATCGAACTCGCCGTTTTCCTCTCGGTATTTAACGATATTTTTTGCCGATACCGAGTTGATTCCGGCAACGTAGGACAGAAGGGCAAAGGATGCCGTATTGAGATTTACGCCAACGCTGTTAACACAGCTTTCAACCACTCCACCCAGCGCCTCGTCAAGTCTTTGGGGCTTCATATCGTGCTGATACTGTCCAACTCCTATTGCCTTGGGCTCGATTTTTACAAGCTCTGCAAGGGGGTCCTGAATTCTTCTCGCAATGGACACGGCGCTTCTTTGAGTTACGTCGAAGTCGGGGAACTCCTTGGCAGCAAGCTCTGACGCCGAGTAAACCGACGCGCCTGCCTCAGAGGTTACGATGTACTTGGTTTTCAGTCCGTTGTTCTTTATCATATTGGCAACGAACATTTCGCTTTCCTTGGAAGCCGTTCCGTTTCCGATTGATATAACGTCAACGCCGTACTTCTTAATGAGCGAAAGCATAATTCTCTCACTTTCCTCAATTCTCTCCTGAGGCTTGGTGGGATAGATAACGGCAGTGTCAAGCACCTTACCCGTCTTGTCAACTACGGCAAGCTTACAGCCCGTTCTGTAGCCTGGGTCAAAGCCGATTACCGTCTTTCCCTTGAGAGGTGGCTGGAGAAGAAGGTGCTTGAGGTTGTCCTCAAATACCACAATAGCGCTCTCCGACGCAGTATCGAATATCATAGAACGGATTTCACGCTCAATGGAGGGGAATATAAGTCTTGAATAGGAATCCCTTACGGCAGAGTCTACCAGTCGGGTGAATATACTACCGGGGATAACGTTACGGTTGATGAGGAAGCTGAGGGGCAGATATTCGTCTATCTCCACCGACACCTTCAGGAAGTCCTCCTTTTCACCTCTGTTGAGAGCAAGCACTCTGTGACCGGGGATTTTCGATATAGCCTCGCTGTAATCGTAGTACATACGGTACACCGAGTCCTCTTCCTTTGAAGCCTTTGACACAATCATACCGTTGTCAAAAATAAGTGAACGGAGTGTCTGACGGAACTCTGCGTTGTCCGAAATGTTTTCGGCAATAATGTCAAGAGCGCCTGCAATTGCGTCCTCAACGGTTTCAACGCCCTTTTCGGCATCAACGTATTCTTGGGCAAAGGAATTCACGTCGCCCTCTTTTATCTCCTGAGCAAAGATAAGGTCGGCAAGGGGCTCAAGTCCCTTTTCTCTTGCCACAGAGGCACGTGTCTTACGCTTTGGCTTGTAGGGACGGTAGATGTCCTCAACCTCGGTAAGAGTCTGTGCCTTATCAAGCGCCTCTCTTATTTCGTCGGTAAGCTTGCCCTGCTCCTCTATTGAAGAAAGCACCTCTTCCTTGCGCTTTTCAAGATTTCTCAGATAGGTGAGCCTTTCAAATATTTGACGGATAATCTGGTCGTCAAGGGATCCCGTCATTTCCTTTCTGTATCTTGCGATAAAGGGAATAGTGTTTCCGTCGTCAATAAGCTCGATAGTGTTTTTAGCCTGAATTTCCTTGATATTGAATTCAGATGCGATGACTTTGATGAAATCCATTTTAACCTCGTTTAAAAATAAAATATTTATAGTAAGTTTACCATATTTTCACACAAATTGCAACCTCACAGATTGACTTTTTTTGGATTCGTGGTAAAATAATACAGAACATTCTTGAAGGAGACGACTTAATGAAGGAAAAATGTAAAAGATACAGAGACAGCGCCAAGCTCGCCGTCTTTTCTCATATGAACAGCGCAATCCTCGCCGTTATTGCGTCGGGGCTTGTTGCAACCCTTATAAATTATTACTATCAGATTACGGCAGTTGATAAGAACGTCAATATTTTCAGTGGCGACGTTGAGGTTCTGAAGCTGACGGCGATGGTTGCTTTGCTGTCGGTGTTTGCCAATCTTCCCCTGAGCTATTGCGCAGCGCGCTTTTATCTGGTGAACCAGAAAAAGCCCCTTTGAAAGAGCAACTCTCAAGGAGCTATTTGCCCCCTTTTCAAGTCCTGCCCTGCTTCTCAAGGGAAGCCTTTTGATGCTGATAACCTCCTTTCTCACGGTGATTGGCTCGGTGGTCCTGGTGTTCCCCGTCTACTTCACCTATTGCATGGCAGTTTTCGTTACCTTGGATAAGCCCGAGGCATCGGTCTTTTCGGCGTTGAGAGAAAGCCGACGAATGATGAAGGGGCATAAGTGGACGGCGTTCCGTACCACCCTTCCTATTCTCGCAGCCTACGCACTTGTAAGTATTTTCCTTAACTCACTTTATTTTATTTCCTTTTTCGTCATATCAATAGTGGAGGCAGTATTCTTCGTAACCCTTGCCATTATTTACGACGATATAAGGAGAAACGCATAGCTTTTTAACGGAGTCCAACCAATGAAAAAATATAGAATTATAGACGCTCACTGTCATATATACCCCGATAAGATAGCGCAAAAGGCATCGGAAAGCACGGGGCATTTTTACGGAATTCCCACTCTCCTTGACGGCAAGGTATCCACCCTTTTGGAGCACGGTCAAGAGGCAGGAATAGACCACTTCGTAGTCCAGTCGGTTGCCACCACGCCCAAGCAGGTTTCAAGCATAAACCAATTTATCGCAAGGACAGTTGCCGAAAGTGACGGCAAATTCACAGGTCTTGGAACACTTCACCCCGACAGTGAGAATATAAAGGCAGAGGTTGAGGAGATTATAAACCTCGGCTTGAAGGGAGTAAAGCTTCACCCCGATATTCAGCAGTTCAAGATAGACGATTACCGTATGCTGAAGATATACGAGCTTTGCGAGGACAGACTTCCCATTCTTATGCACACGGGGGACAGCCGTTTCGATTTTTCAAACCCCAACAGAATGGTGCCCATACTTGATATTTACAAAAATCTGACGGTTATAGGCGCTCATTTCGGAGGCTGGTCGGTGTGGGAGGAGGCTACCGAAAAGCTGAGTAGCTACGAAAACTTTTACGTGGATTGCTCGTCCTCTCTCTACGCAATGACTCCCGAAAAGGGAAAGGAGCTTATCTACGCCTACGGCGTGGACAGAGTGCTTTTCGGCACGGATTATCCCATATGGGAGCCTGCAACCGAGCTTGACCTGTTTATGAGGCTTGACCTCACCGACGGGGAGCGTGAGAGCATACTCTGTAACAACGCGAAAAAGATGTTTGATATAAAGTTAAACTAAAAAGCATCTGCCTTTTCAGGCAGGTGCTTTCTTTTTGTATATGATACAATTATAAAACCTTTCATTTTCGGTTTTCACCCAAATATGAAGCCATAGATTTTGTAAAAAATTCTTACATATATATTGTAATTTTTATAAATATATAGTATAATACAATGGAATAAGAATATTTACTTGATAAGCTCTTTCACGGAGGTTATACATATTGGATAATAAAATACAAGTATTTGAAGATAAAAGAATAAGAACCCTATGGAACGAAGAAACGGAAGAATGGTATTTTTCAGTCGTTGACGTAATTGGCGTATTAACGGACAGTCCAAATCCAAGAAAGTATTGGAGTGTTCTTAAAACACGCTTAAAAAAAGAGGGAAATGAGTCGGCTACAAATTGTAGTCAACTGAAATTAAAATCACATACCGACGGCAAATCGTATAAAACAGACGTGGCTGACACAGAACAGCTCTTGCGAATTATACAATCAATACCGTCACCTAAAGCCGAGCCCTTTAAGCTGTGGTTAGCGCAAGTAGGAAGAGAAAGAATTGAAGAAACCATTGACCCCGAGCTCACAATAGAAAGAGCCCTTGAAACCTATCTTAAAAAAGGCTATACACGGGAGTGGATAAACCAAAGATTGCAGGCTATTCAGGTAAGAAAGGAATTAACTGACGGATGGGATGCAAGAGGCGTTCAAAAAGGCGTAGAGTATGCAATTCTTACCGATGAAATTACAAAAGCCTGGTCAGGACTGACAACCAGAAAATATAAAAATCTTAAAGGTCTTACGAAAGAGAATTTAAGAGATAATATGAGCACTCTTGAGCTTGTGCTTAATATGCTTGCAGAAGCAACTACTACAGAATTGTCAAAAAAGGAGCAACCACAAAGCTTTGACGATAACGTAAAAATTGCCCGTGAAGGTGGTTCGATTGCAGGGGATACAAGAAAAGCTATTGAAAAAAGAACAGGCGATCCAATAATAACGCCAAAAAATGCAACCGAGCTAAATCAGGTTGTGGTTGATTTGATTGAGAATATATCAAACGATGATGAATAACTAAATTTAATTTTTGTGAGGTTTACTATGGAAGAGAATTTCTGCACCCTTGAAGAACTGATAAAGGAGCTTAATCTTACTCCGTCTTATTTGCCCGTTGATGCAGGGGAAATCCATATCGTCTCCAACGAGGTGAACCGTCCCGGTTTACTTCTTGCAGGCTTTTTCGAGCGCTTCGACTCCGACAGAATTCAGGTGCTTGGAATGGCTGAATATTGCTATCTTGAAAGCTTTCCCCGTGAGGAAGCCTTGCAGAGGCTTGATGCCTTTTTGGCTCACAAGCCCGTTGCAGTGGTGTTTTCACATTGCGAGGAGGTTTTCGACGGTGCCCTTGAGCTTGCCCAAAAGCACAAGGTACCGATTTTACACATAAAGCAAAAGACCTCACCCTTTATGGCAGCACTCATTTCATCACTCAACGTTAAGCTTGCGCCAATGATTTCAATGCACGGCGTTTTCGTTGAGGTTTACGGTGAGGGTATACTCATTACCGGTGACAGTGGTATCGGCAAGAGTGAGGCAGCAATAGAGCTTGTAAAGAGAGGTCACCGTCTCGTTGCCGACGACTCGGTTGAAATAAGACGAGTGTCGGACAAAACACTGGTTGGTACAGCCCCCGAGCTTATCCGTCACTACATAGAGCTTCGTGGTATCGGTATCGTTGACGTAAGACGTATATTCGGTATGGGCGCCGTAAAGAACACCGAGAAAATTGACCTTGTTATAAACCTTGAGCAATGGGATAAGGATAAATTCTACGACCGTTTCGGTCTTGAAACCGAATACACCGAGATTATGGGGCTTAAAATCCCGAGTATAACCATTCCCGTCAAGCCCGGCAGAAACCTTGCGGTAATTATTGAAATTGCAGCAATGAATCACCGTCAGAAAAAGATGGGCTACAATACGGCAGTGGAGTTCAACAAGAAGCTTATGGGCGACTCCGACACCTTTGAGGAAAGATAACGCTATGAATAAGCTGATTACAGACTTTTTAAAGGAAGCTTCAGATAAGGGAATTACGGATATTAAAAGAGACCTTCCCATGAGCGAATACACCACCTTCAAAATAGGTGGCAATGCAGACCTTGCCGTCTTTCCAAAAAGCCGTGAAGAGCTGACCGACGCCGTAACCGTTGCCAAGGCCATTGGCTTGCCCGTCTACCTTGTGGGCAAGGGGTCAAACCTTTTGGTTTCCGACGAGGGCTTCAGAGGTGTTATCGTTTTCACGGGTGGACTTGATAAAATAACCCTTGAGGGCAACTGTGTTTACGCCGAGGCAGGAGTCAATCTCACTGCCCTTTCAAGAAGCGTTGCCGAGAGGGGACTGTCGGGGCATGAATTTGCCTGCGGTATCCCCGGGACCGTGGGAGGCGCCGTTTATATGAACGCAGGTGCCTACGGCTCCGAAATGAAAAACGTAACGGTTTCATCAGACTATTGGTCGTCCACCCTGGGCTTTGGAACGCTTTCGGGGGACGAGCAGGGCTTCGGCTACAGAGAGAGCGCATATATGAAGGGCGATAAAATCATTCTGGGCTGTAAGATGATGCTGTGGGAGGGTAATCCCGAGGAAATACTTGCCACTTGCCGAGAGCTTCTGGCAAAGCGTCGGGAAAAGCAACCCCTTGAATATCCCAGCGCAGGCTCCTCCTTCAAGCGTTACCCCGGCAGATTTACCGGGCAGATGATAGAGGAAGCAGGGCTTAAGGGCTTCTCGGTGGGAGACGCTCAGGTCAGCACCAAGCACGCAGGCTTTATAGTCAACAAGGGCAGGGCAACCTGCAGAGAGGTCATAGAGCTTGTGGGAATAATAAAAGAAAAGATTTTTGATAAAGAGGGTGTGAAAATAGAGTGCGAGATACGTTATCTGTCACCTCTGGGAGAGGTCACACTGTAAAGGCTTCCTACAGCGCAAGCGTTAAGGAGCGCCTTTGCGCCAGAACGGCTTTTGAGGTAGGTCTTGAGGCAGTTGCCCCCGACGCCTTCTCCAAAAGGTGCGAAAAATGCTGTGCCCTTGCCTTCTTCTACGGAGTTACCCTTTTTTCACGCCGTCTTGAGCGTGAGACCATGACTCTGTCAATTGAAAACGAAGCGCTACTTGAAATATGCACCTACGTGATGATTCACTATTTCCTTGCGCAACCCGAGGTAAGACAGACCGAGCGCAGTGGAAAAAAACGCTTCGAGGTCTCCTTCGGACGTGATTTGGTGGGCTACGAGCTTTTTGAGAAGCTTCGTGACGAGGAAAAGGACTTCGCCTTCGCCCTTGAATGTGAAAGCTGTAAAAAATACTTTTTGAGGGGCGCATTTCTTTCGGCAGGCACCATTTCAGACCCAAAATCAGACTACAGAATAGAATTTCTCCTGAAGGATATGAAAAACGCCGAGGCGCTTGCCGATTTTATAGGCAGTGAGTTTTCACCAAGAATTTCAAAGCGCCGTTCCGATTGCGTGGTGTATATAAAGGGAAACGAAAGGACCGAAAGCTTCTGCACCTTTATAGGCGCCGAGTCGGTAACCCTTGACATTATAGAAAAATCCATCGAAAAGGAAACTATGAACGCCCTTAACCGAAGCTGTAACTGTGAGCACGCCAATATGAAAAGAACGGTTAACGCTTCCGTTCAGATCAGGCAAGCCATAAAAAAGCTTCGTGACAGTGGAAAATTTGCAACGCTGTCTGACGACCTGAAGCTGACTGCAGAGCTGAGAGAGCAGTACCCCGAGGCGTCACTTTCCCAGCTTGCCACCATGACCGAGGGTGGAATATCACGCTCGGGAATAAACCACAGATTAAAAAAGCTTATTGAATTATCGGAGGAATAATGGCAGATTTTGTACATCTTCATCTCCATACAGAATATAGCCTTCTCGACGGCGCCTGCCGTATAGAGAAGCTTTTTGACCGTGTGAAAGAGCACGGTCAGAGCGCCGTTGCCATTACCGACCACGGCGTAATGTACGGAGCCGTCGATTTTTACAAGGCTGCAAAAAAAGCAGGCGTCAAGGCTATAATCGGCTGTGAGACGTATATGGCGTCAAGAGGTCTCGGAGATAAGCTTTTTTCACTTGATAGAGAGAATTATCACTTGGTGCTTCTCGTCAAGAACGAAAAGGGCTACAAAAATCTGATAAAGCTTAACTCAATCGCTCACACAGAGGGCTTTTATTCAAAGCCGAGAATAGATATGAAAGCACTTGCAGGGCACAGTGAGGGTCTTATAGCCCTTTCAGCCTGCGTTGGTGGACGTATACCTCAATATATACTTGCAGGGGACTACGAGGGCGCAAAGAAGCACGCCCTTGAAATGAAGGAAATCTTCGGCGAGGATTTTTATCTTGAAATTCAGGACCACTCCATTGCCGAGGAGGCAATCGTCACCTCGTCTCTTGTCAGACTTTCAAGAGAGACGGGAATACCTCTTGTTGCCACCAACGACGTTCACTATCTTGATAAATCGGATGCCGAAAGCCACGCAGTGCTCATGTGCATACAGACCAACACCACGGTAGACCAGGGCAGACCCATGGGCTTTTCCACCGACGAGTTTTATTTAAAGTCCACCGAGGAAATGTACGAGCTTTTTTCGGCGCATAGAGAAGCCTTGGAGAACACCGTTAAGATTGCCGATAAATGTAATTTTGATTTTGATTTCAACTCCCATTTTCTGCCCTCCTTCAAAAACGACGAGGGAATGGAAAACGAGGATTATCTTAAAAAGCTTGTCCGAGAGGGACTTGACAGAATAGTGAGAGAAAAGCATATAGACTCACAGCTTGCCGAGGAGTACAGAAGCCGAGTGGACTACGAGCTTTCGGTAATAATACAGATGGGCTTTTGCGAGTATTTTCTCATCGTCCGAGACTTCGTTAATTTTGCAAAAACTCATTCTATCCCGGTAGGTCCGGGCAGAGGCTCGGGCGCAGGCAGTCTTTGTGCCTACTGCCTTGGAATTACGGGTATCGACCCCATAAAGCACAATCTTCTCTTTGAAAGGTTTTTAAACCCCGAGAGGGTGAGTATGCCCGACTTCGACATCGACTTTTGTCAGGACAGACGCCACGAGGTAATAGAGTACGTTGAAGAAAAGTACGGCGCCTCTCACGTGTCTAAAATTATCACCTTCAATACAATGGCTGCAAGAGCCGTCGTCCGTGACGTAGGCAGAGCGCTGGGAATGTCCTATGCAGACGTTGACGCCGTGGCGCGACTTATACCACGAGCCCTTGATATGACTATCGACAAGGCGCTTGACGAGGTACCCGAGCTTCTGGATATGTACAAGGGCTATCCCGACGTAAAAAATCTCATCAATATAGCGCGCACCCTTGAGGGAATGCCGAGACACGCATCAATTCACGCAGCAGCAGTGGTTATTACCGACCACCCCGTCAGCGAATACGTACCCCTTTGTATGAGCTCCGACCAGGTTATAACCCAATATTCAATGAACACCATAGCCGACCTTGGACTTTTGAAAATAGATTTTCTCGGGCTTCGCTATCTGACGGTTATTGATACTGCCGTCAAAATGATAAAAAAGACCGACCAAGCCTTTGACCTTGATAAAATAGACCTTCAGGACAAAAGCGTATTCGATTATATATCAACGGGAAATACTACGGGTATGTTCCAGATAGAATCCCGAGGTATGAAGGACCTTATTACAAGGCTGGGTCCACGCTCGGTTGAGGATATTACGGCAGCTATCGCCCTGTTCCGTCCCGGTCCTATGGACGCAATTCCCCGATACATTGAAAACAGCCGTAACAGAGGGTCAATAGCTTATAAAATTCCGGCTTTAA
Organism: Clostridia bacterium; assembly: GCA_017520825.1. Classification (GTDB taxonomy): domain Bacteria; phylum Bacillota; class Clostridia; order Oscillospirales; family SIG627; genus RGIG6353. The sequence goes on from JAFXEX010000010.1 coordinate 43,539, forward strand.
AGGATATACTTTCGGTTACCTACGGATGTATAGTATATCAGGAGCAGGTAATGCAGATATTCAGAGCCTTGGCAGGCTATTCCTACGGACACGCCGATATCGTGCGCCGTGCAATGGCGAAGAAAAAGGCAGACGTTATGGAGAACGAGCGAGGCACCTTCATAAACGGTTGCGTGGAGAGGGGAGTGGACAAGGCTGACGCAGTTGAAATCTTTGACGAAATGTCGGAGTTTGCAAAGTACGCCTTCAACAAATCCCACGCCTGCGCCTATAGCTATCTGACCTATCAGACGGCATATCTGAAATACTATTATCCTGCGCAGTATATGGCGGCGCTTATCACCTCTACTCTCGACGACGAGGAAAAGGTAAACTTTTACGTTGCCGAATGTAAGTCCCTTGGTATCAAGGTGCTACCACCAAGCATTAACGAAAGTAACGCAGGCTTTGATATTACGGGTAAGGCAATACGCTTCGGACTGCTTGCAGTTAAAAACGTGGGTGTGAATTTCGTCACTGCCCTTTGCGCCGAGCGTCAGAACGGACCCTTTAAGAGCTACGAGGACTTTATTTTGAGAATGTCCTCAAAATCCCTTAACCGAAAGATGATAGAAAGCCTCATATGGTCGGGCGCTCTGGACTGCTTCGGTAAAACACGCTCACAGATGGCGTGCGTGCTTGAGGATGCAATCAACACAGTCACCGATATGAACAGACGGAACGTCACGGGTCAGATGGACCTCTTTTCAGAGCCCGACAGTAACGAGACGGTGCTCACCCTGAACTATCCCGATTTGAGAGAGGACACCCTTTCCGAGCGACTTGCAATGGAAAAGCAGATAACCGGCGTATACCTTTCGGGGCATCCCCTTGACGCTTATTCAAAGCACAGACGGCAATGCGCCACAATCTCGGACATCAGGGATTCCCTTGAAAACGCATCACCCGACTACCGAGAGGGGCAGGTGGTGGACATTCTGGGAATTGTGGGAAGCAAAAAGGTGAAGGAAACCAAAAACGGAGCTATAATGGCATTCGTCAACTTCCTTGACGTTTCAACCTCGGCAGAGGTGGTGGTGTTCCCCAAAACCTTCGAGTCCTCGTCCTATATGCTTGAGGCAGACAAGGTGCTTGTGGCAAGGTGCGAGATTTCACTTAAGGACGACGAGCTGAAGCTTCTGGCAAGGAGCTTTACGGTGGCAGTCCCCGATGAAAAATTCACCGAGGAAATGGAGAAAAGGGGTGTGGCAGAAAAGCCACGCTTCAATAAAACCGTCACTCCCGAAAGCCTTGGCATAAAGACGGAAAAGGCAGGGGAGGGCAAAAAGCTTTATCTCAGGCTAAAAACCAACGATAAGGCGCTTATAAAGCGTATCAGCGCTCTGGTGTCCATATTCAGTGGCACAACCGAGGTAATTCTGTATATCGGAGATGAGCGCAAATATATAAAGCTGGTAGGTGGCGGAATTGACCTTTCGGATGAGGTCATAGCCGACCTTACACGGCTTATAGGTCAGGAAAACGTAGTTGTAAAATAATTGGAGGAAATAATGAAAAAGCAAAAGAGACAGGGAAAAATTCCCACAAGGAGCGTGCTGAAGGGCGTGCTTAATACCTTCCTTACCATTCTCCTTATTGGTATGATAACGGGAACTATCGTGGGAATGGCGTTGCTCATATATATCAAGGATTATATCAACACCGATTATGACATAGAAAATCTTAAGCTTGACCTTGACCAGACCACGTCTATATACTATATGGACTACACCGACGAGGAAAGAACGGTGGGAAATTGGGTGGAATGGGAGGAGGAGAGAATTCACGGCAGTGAAAACAGACTCTGGGTCTCCTACAAGAACATTCCCGAAAACCTTATCAACGCCTTCGTTGCCATTGAGGACCAGCGCTTCTGGGACCACAAGGGAGTTGACTGGAGGAGAACTGCAGGCGCCGTTTTGCAGGTAGTAAAAACGGGCTCCTTCGGATACGGTGGCTCTACCATTACCCAACAGCTTATTAAAAACGTAACGGGAGATAAGGACGTAAAAATTCAGCGTAAGCTTGAGGAAATCTTCCGTGCCCTTTCTCTTGAGAAGAAGAAGAGCAAGGAGGACATTCTTGAGATGTACCTCAACACCATATATCTTTCACAGGGCTGCAGTGGAGTACAGTCGGCTGCAAACTTCTATTTCCATAAGGACGTTTCCGACCTTACCCTTGCCGAATGTGCTTGTATCGCATCAATTACCAACCGGCCCACCTACTACGACCCTATTCAGAATCCCGACAACAACAAATACAGACGTGACGTAATTCTCGACCAGATGCTTGAGCAGAAGTATATCAGTCAGAGCGAGCACGATGCAGCCGTTGCCGAGGAGCTTGTGTTCTTTACTGCCGAGGACGTGGAGGAGGAAGAAAGCGACAACACCTACGTTCACTCCTGGTTCGTTGAGACCCTTATCGCCGACGTTATATCCGACCTTATGGAAGAAAAGGGACTTGACGAGAGCACTGCTACCCAGATGGTTTATTCGGGTGGACTTAAGATATACTCCACCGTTGACGTAGGCGTTCAGAGAGCTATGGAGGAGGTTTTTGAAAACGAAGAAAACTACCCCGAGCTTCAGGGCGTTCAGCCTCAGGCGGCAATGATAGTTATAAACCCCTACAACAGTAACGTGCTGGGCGTTATAGGCGCAAGAGGTGAGAAAACCACCAACGGAGGCTGGAATAACGTAACCATGTCCCAGCGTCAGCCGGGCTCATCATTCAAGCCCATTGCAGTCTACTCTCAGGCTATCGAAAACGGAATAGCTACCTATTCCACCATAGTTGACGATTACCCCTACAACGTAAACCCTGCCACCGGCAAGGCGTGGCCCTCCAATTCTCCCAATACCTATAAGGGCTATACCAGCGTTTGCGATGCAATTATCCGTTCGGTCAACACGGTTGCCGTGCGTCTCCTTGACAAAATAGGCATTGAAAATTCCTTCTATTTCCTCAGGGATAAATTCAGAATTTCCACCATAGTGGAGCGTGTGGGCACCAAGGGCGATATGGGACTTTCCATGGCGCTTGGAGGTCTTACCTACGGCGTAAATATGCGTGACATCGCCACTGCCTACGGCACCTTTGCAAATTCGGGAATATACACCCCCTCCAGAACCTATATCAAGGTTTGCGACTCTCAGGGAAATATAATTTTAAGTAACGAGGAAAAGGGCGAGGTAATACTCAGTCAGTCCACTGCCCAGGTTATGACCAAAATGCTTTCCGAGGTTGCCGACCCCACGGGCTACGGTACGGCGCGCAGACTTACAGTTACCAAGAACGTTGAGGTTGCTGCAAAGACGGGTACCACCAACGATAACAAGGATATTTATTTCGTAGGATATACACCCTACTTCCTTGGCGCAGTATGGTTTGGCTACGAGCAGCCCAGATACCTTCCAAACCTTGTCCCAAGCCCCTCACTCACCCTTTGGGATATGGTAATGCTCAAAATTCACGAGCAATACGTGGAGGACGACAAGAACGGAATTACCGACCTTAAGAAATTTGATTATTCCGATTTGGTTTCCTATAGATACTGCAGAGATTCGGGACTTCTCCCGGGTGAGTATTGCTCTCTCGACCCCAGAGGCTCAAGAATTTCTACCGGCTACGGCACCAAGGACAGCATTCCTACGGCGACCTGCGACAAGCACGTTCCCGTACAGTGGTGTACCGAAACAGGCGCCGTTGCAGGTTCAGGCTGTCCCTCGAACAAGGTGGTAACCATTGCACTCGTTAAAAACGAGGAAAGACGCCTTGAAAGGAACGCTCCCGTAACCGATGCGCAGTACACCTATATGGACGTGCCTGCAGATTATATTTATCCCACCGAAACCGACGTGCCCTTCTATATCAATTTGTATATCAACGGCACTTATCCGGGATATACTGCAGACGTCAAGCGTCCCATAAACAGCTGGTGCGTTGAGCATAACGGCGAGAACACTGAATCCTGGGAGGCACTCTGCCTGAAGTACCATGAGGAGCATCCCGAGGAATTTGAGGACGAGGAAAGCGAAGAAGAGACGGAAAATGAATAATTCAAGCCAAGCTTTTTGGTACTGCCGTGCAGTCACGGCAGTTACCGTTCTGGCAGTGTCCTTGAGCCTTTGGGATTTCAGGGGGCTTGTTGGCGCCGTGATAAAATACGCCTTGTTTTTGTTGCTCACTCTTTTCGTGGGCTTCGATTTCAAGGCGCAAAGAGGCGCATTTTTCAAAAGGCATACCGTTTTTTGCCTTTGCCTTATGCTGACTTTTACCGTAATCCTTTCCTTCGTGTTACCCTCAAAGGGGCAGGAGGTACGCCTTGACCCCATAGGCATAATATCGGTTACCCTGCTTGCGCCCGTTTTTGAGGAGCTGTTTTTCCGTGGCGCTCTTATACAGCTGTCAAACTCACGCTTTGGCTTGATATTCTCTTCGGTTGTTTTTGCCCTCTTTCACGGCAGTACCTTTTTTCAAGCACTACTGCTTGGGTTAGCGCTATCCTATTTTTATATATCGTCCAAGCGAATTACGGTTTCTATCCTTTGCCATATGGCGAATAATATTCTGGCGCTTGTTTGTATGGAATACGATATACGCATACCCGTTCTGATTTTGTCTGTAGCTTTAGCCGTAATAACAGGAGTGAAGTATGAAAAAAAGGTATTATAAGGACATAGAGCGTGCTCCCTTCAGCTTCGTCTTTGAGGATAGTCCTCTTGAGCTGATAGACAGAACGGCGTGCTACGATATCGAGAGCTTTGAGTATTTTCTCAAGGTCAGAATGAAAAACGTTTCAAGCCGACCTATTGCATCGGTCAAGGTGAGAATAAGCCTCTATCAAAGCTCCAACGTGCCCTATAAGAAAATCAACTACGTCTACAAGGTAAAAGGAAACAAGAAAGCTTCCTCGGACATAATAGGCGAGAACGATTACATACCCCTTCCCGAAAGCTTTTATAAAAGCCTTGATTTTACCATCGTCAGCGTTACCTTTGCCGACGGAGAGACCCTTATATTAAATCTCTCCTCGTCAAAAAAGCCCAAGCTTATTGCAGAGCAACCCAGCCATATCGTCACTGCCTGCGAGCTGATTGACGATAGCGAGAGCATAAGGGATAAGCACCCTGCAATTATTTTTCCACAGTTCGGCGAATCGGCGTGGATATGCTGTTGCTCCCATAAGAACAGAGCCGAGGCAGAGCGTTGCGAGGTGTGTACCAGAGGTCGTGACGACCTTAAGGAAGCCTTCTCCATGGAAAACCTGAACCGTGTGGCATATAACGAAGCCCACGGAGTTGCAACCATGACTCAAAGGCGTGTCAAGGGCGAGTTTCTTGACAAGCGTGAGCCAAGGGTGATTGACACCCAAAAGGAAAATCTGATTGAAGAGCAAAAGAAAAAGGTGGAAAAGAGAGAACGATATAAGGACAAGATGCGCATTCAGGCGCTTCCACGCATAGCGCTTTATTTCGTGCTTGCCTACCTTTTGTACTTTCTACTTTGCTGGATATTTGGAGTACTACCTCAATGAAAGAATACTTTATGAAAAAAGCCCTGCACTATGCAAGGCTTGCAGGTAAGAGGGGAGAGACCCCCGTGGGCGCAGTTATAGTCAGAAATGGCGAAATCGTATCCTGGGGCTACAACACCCGAGAAACTGCAAAAAACGCAATCCGTCACGCCGAAATAACTGCCATTGACAGAGCCTGCAAAAGACTTGGTGGCTGGCGCTTGTGGGAGTGCGAAATGTACGTCACCCTTGAGCCCTGCCCCATGTGTGCAGGCGCAATAATAAACTCTCGCATCAGAAAGGTGTACTTCGGCGCCTACGATAAAAAGGCAGGCTGTTTTGGAAGCGTTACCGATATGAACGCTCTGCCCTTCAACCATCATCCAGAGGTGGAGGGTGGCGTGATGCAGGAGGAATGCTCGGAGGTTTTAAGTGAATTTTTTAAAAAGCTACGTAAAGAAAGAAGGAAAGACGCAGATGAACAAAATAATTGACTTCCATACACACCCCTTTATAAATGAGGGACAGAACATATGTACATATCGCAGTGACGTGGGAGTGAGCTTTGAGGACACGCCGAAGTATATGAAGGACCTTGGAGTCACCACTGTCTGTGGCTCGATAATCAATAACTTTACTATCGAAAATATGACCTGGTCAGACGTTGAGGCTTTAAACAACGAAGCCCTGAAGCTTGCTGAAATATGGCGTGGCTTTTACGTTCCCGGCTTTCACGTTCATCCCCACTATCTCAAGGAGTCCCTTGCCGAGATAGAACGTATGCACAAGCTTGGCGTAAATCTTATAGGTGAGCTTATCCCTTACGGCTTTGGCTGGACAGATTACGCATCCAAGGCTATGGACGAGATACTTGACCTTGCCTTGCAGTATAATATGATATTCAACTTCCATACCATGTACGAGGACACCGTTGATAAAATGGTGGAGAAGCACCCTAACAATATAATCGTTGCTGCCCACCCGGGCGAATACCCCGACTTTATGGGACACCTTGAAAGAATGAAGAAGAGCGAAAACTATTACCTCGACCTTTCGGGCACGGGAGTTTTCAGACAGGGTATGCTTGCCTACGGAATAAAGAAGTTTGGCGCCGAGAGATTTCTCTACGGCTCGGATTTCCCCGTGTGCAATCCTGCAGTTTTCGTGGGTGGCGTAGGGCTTGACAGTCTTGTCAGCGACGCCGACAAGGAAAAGGTATTCTATACCAACGCCGACGCCCTTCTTAAAAGAACGGACAATTCATTCTATGAAAATGCAGAATAAATTTAAAATAATTAGATAATTAATAAAAAATTTTAGAAAAAATCTTTACAACTGACAGAGTTTGATATATAATATAATGTATTTTGAATTACCGGGACAGAATCTTGGTGAAAAATGAGGAGTGTTAAAACTATGAGCCGTACAATCGGTACAGTTTCACGTGGCGTTCGTGCGCCAATTATAAGAAAAGGTGACGATATAGTTAAAATCGTAACCGAATCAGTGCTTGAAGCATCAAAGGATGCAGGCTTTGAAATTCAGAACAGAGATATTATTGCAATGACGGAGGCTATAGTTGCCCGTGCGCAGGGTAACTACGCATCGGTTGACGATATTGCCGCCGACGTTAAGGCAAAGCTTGGTGGAGAGACGGTTGGCGTTATTCTTCCCATACTCAGCCGTAACCGTTTCGCTATTTGTCTCAGAGGTATTTCTATGGGCGAAAAGAAGGTGGTCCTTCAGCTCTCATACCCCTCCGACGAGGTAGGAAACCACCTTATCAGCCTTGACGCTCTTGACGAAAAGGGAGTAGACCCCTACCGTGACGTTCTCGACCTTAAGCGCTACCGTGAGCTTTTCGGTTATGAGAAGCACACCTTTACGGGCGTTGATTACGTAGAGTACTACGAGGGACTTATAAAGGGTTGTGGAGCAGAGGTAGAGATTATTTTTGCCAACGACCCCAGAGCAATTCTTAATTACACCAAGAACGTTATTAACTGTGACATTCACACCCGTCAGCGTACCAAGAGAATTCTCCGTGCTGCAGGCGCAGAGAGGGTATTCGGACTTGACGAGATACTCAACGCTCCCGTAAACGGAAGTGGATACAACGCAGACTACGGACTTCTCGGCTCCAACAAGGCGACCGAGGACCAGGTTAAGCTTTTCCCCAGAGACTGTCAGCCCGTGGTTGATGCAATTCAGAAGAATATATTTGACGCAACCGGCAAGACCGTTGAGGTGATGGTTTACGGTGACGGTGCATTCAAGGACCCCGTTGGAAAGATTTGGGAGCTTGCAGACCCCGTTGTTTCTCCTGCTTATACCTCGGGACTTGAGGGAACACCCAACGAGCTGAAGCTTAAGTACCTTGCAGATAACGAGTTCGCAGGACTTTCAGGCAACGAGCTTAAGGAAGCAATCAAGGATAAAATTAAGGCTAAGGACAGCGACCTGGTAGGAAAGATGGCAAGCGAGGGAACTACACCCCGACGCCTTACCGACCTTATCGGTTCACTTTGCGACCTGACCTCAGGCTCGGGCGACAAGGGTACGCCTATTGTTTATATTCAGGGTTACTTCGATAACTACACCACAGAATAAACGGCTTCATATTTGGGCTAAAACCGAAAATGAAAATATAAATAAAGTTAAAGTAGTGTGTTCGCGACTGTTAGAAAGCGTGAACACACTTCTTCATTGTTACAGACCTTTCAAGGTAGAAAGCTTCGCTTTCTTTCATCTGTGAAAATTTCATTTTCTTCGCGTGTTGCTCGGACTGGCGTACCGTTGTACGCCTACGCCTTCGCACTACGCGATTTTATCTCCAAATCTGTGCGCCGTTTAAATGAAAAAGGAAACTCAAAAGAGTTTCCTTTTTTGTTGCATTATTTTTTAAATATTATTCTCATTGAATTGAGAATTGCCAGGGCAGTTATGCCCAGGTCTGCAAATATTGCAAAGGTGAGTCCTGCCACTCCGGTTACGCCAAGTATGAGAACGACAAGCTTAACTGCCAGAGCGCCAACGATATTTTCCTTTGCAGTAAGCAGAGTTTCCTCGGCAAGATTAACTGCAAGTGGCACCTTTTCAATAGCGCCGTCGGGGATTACCACGTCGCCGTCAGCGTCGCCAAGGACGATACCCACGTCGGCAAGGTCACGGAGACTTGCGTCGGCTTTTCCGTTGCCCACGTATACCAGAGCTTCGTTCTTTTCCTGACCTTCAACCAACTGCTCGATTATACTTGCCTTGTCCTGAAGGGTGAGGGAGGGGTGAAATTCGTCAATGGCAGGAAGCACTTCGGCAATTCTTGCAGCGTCACTCATCTTGTCCTCGGTGAGCATAACGATTGACTTTACACCACCCGACTTCAGTCTGTAAAGCGCCTTGTCGGCGTTTTCCTTCACGCTTTCCTGCATAACGATATTGCCAAGGTAGGTGCTACCAAGAGCCACGTAAACTACTATAGCATCGTTGTAATGTGCCTCTGCAAATTCAATGCCCAGCTTTTCCATCAGCTTTTCGTTGCCTACTGCAATTATCTTGCCCGTCATTGAGGCAAGGATACCGAGTCCGTCAATTTCCTGCGCCTTGGTAAGAAGGCTCTTTTCAATGGTACCCTTTGCCACCTTCCTTACGGAAAGGGCAATGGGGTCATTTGAGTTGGTCAATGCAAGGCAGGCAATTTCAAGAAGCTGTTCCTCGCCAGTCTTTTCGGGATTGATAGCCTTGATGACAAGCGTGTTGTCTGTGAGAACGCCCGATTTTTCAAGAACTACGGTGTCGCATCTTGACAGACTCTCCATAAAGCAGGCGCCGTTAACGGCAATTCCACTTTTTTTAGCCTTGCCGATACCCGAAGCAAAAGCAAGGGGCACCGAAACGGTAAGCGCAGAGGGGTAGGAGATAGCAAGGCAGATGATACTGCGATGAATTGCCTCTCTCCAGGCAGAAATATCAACTATTAATCCAATGACAAGCACCAAAGCCGAAAGGACTAAAAGGGCAGGGGTAAAGATTTTTGAAAGCCTTACAACGAAGCCCTCAATTTTCGCTTTGCTCTCCTGTGAGGGAACGCCACTTGTGGCAGTTACCTTTTTGATAGCCCAATTCTTGAATATATCACTAAGCCTTATAAGAAGAATTACAACCACGGCGTCAAAATACTTGCCGATAATAAAGGCGAGCAGAGTGATAACCGTAATCTGCAAATTATTGTTCTTTAGCTTAATGCGTTTATTCATTATATCCTCTGTCAGCGCCTTGAAAATTTCAAAGCCCGAAAGAGCAAAGGGGATAAGGTAGAGCAAAAAATTCAAGAAGCCCTTTGCCGGAATAATCGCCACTACTATAAGCAGAGCAAACAGAACGGCAATGGTGGTCAGTTCTTTTTTTACTTCCTTAGTCATAGCTTAGTCCTTAACCTTTATCATACTGCTATCCCACTTTTCGGGAGCCTCGTAGCCGAGAAGGTTTGCAACGGTTGCAGCAATGTTGGAAAGTCCCCAGTTGCCTTCAAGCACCTCATATTTGTCGGCGCCGGTGTTATCGTAGAATATAAAGGGAACGGGGTTGAGTGTGTGGCTTGTCTTTGCCTTGGGAAGTCCGGTCTCCTTGTCAATGGCAAAGCCACCGGTTTTCTTGTCCTTTTCAAGACATTCGTCAGCGTTGCCGTGGTCTGCAGTGAAGAGCACGGTCGTACCAAGCTTGTCTGCAGTCTTGAGAATTCTTCCGATACAAAGGTCAAGGGCTTCCATAGAAACTATAGTGGCTTCAAGGCTTCCCGTGTGACCTACCATATCTCCGTTGGGGAAATTAACTCTTATAAATTCGTACTTTCCACTTTCCATAGCCTCGATGAGAGTGTCTGTGATTTCAGCGCACTTCATCCAGGGTCTCTGCTCAAAGGGAACTACGTCGGAGGGGATTTCAATATAGGTTTCGGTTTCCTCATCGTACTTGCCCGACTTGTTTCCATTCCAGAAATAAGTTACGTGACCGTATTTCTGAGTTTCGGAAAGAGCAAGCTGAGTTACCTTTTCTCCTGCAAGGTACTCACCCAGGGTATCGGTAATTTCGGGAGGTGATACAAGGTACCTTGAAGGAATATGAAGGTCTCCGTCATACTCAAGCATACCTGCATAGACTGTCTTGGGGAAGCGTACTCTGTCAAATTTATCAAAGCTCTCTTCCTCAAAGGCGCGTGAAATTTCAATGGAACGGTCACCTCTGAAGTTGAAGAACACAACGCTGTCGCCGTCGTTTATAGTGCCAACGGGGGCGCCGTTTTCAGCAATAACGAAGCCGGGGAGGTCCTGGTCAACGAAGCCACCCTCTGCTCTGTAGGTTTCGATAGCACACTTAGCGCAAGCGAACTGTCTGCCCTCGCCGAGAACGTGAATGTCCCAGCCTCTCTTTACCATATCCCAGTTTGCTTCGTAACGGTCCATGGTAATATTCATTCTTCCACCACCCGATGCAATTCTTGCATCAAAGGAAGCGTCGTTGAGAGATGCGAGGAATTCCTCAAAGGGAACCACGTATTCAAGCGCCGAGGTTTCACCTACGTCACGTCCGTCGAGAAGCACGTGTACTCTTACCTTGGCAATTCCGTCAGCCTTTGCCTGTTCCACAAGGGCTTTAAGGTGGTCTATGTGAGAGTGTACGTTACCGTCTGAGAAAAGACCGATAAAGTGAAGGACGGAGGAATTGTCCTTGCAGTTTGAGGTAAGTGTCTGCCAGGTCTCGGAGGCAAAAATCTTTCCCGACTCAATAGAGGAGGAAACAAGCTTTGCGCCCTGAGCGTATACCTGTCCTGCGCCTATGGCGTTGTGACCTACCTCGGAGTTACCCATATCGTCGTCAGAGGGAAGTCCTACGGCAGTGCCGTGCGCCTTGAGAGAAAGGGTAGGGTAGTTTTTCATAAGCATATCAAGGTTTGGAGTTCTCGCCTGATATACTGCGTTGCCTTCATTTTCCTTGCCCAAGCCTACGCCGTCCATAACGATGAGCGTAAGGGGGCCCTTTGCAATTCTTGAATTGAGTTTTTTCAGCATATTTATATCTCCTTTATATTGACTACCTTACAGTTTAACATATTTAAAATAAAAAAACAAGACTTAAAAAATATTTTCTATAAAATGGTTGATTTTACTTGACAAATACAGAATGTGTGTTTATTATATTTGTAAGTAAGTGACTCCGTTTTGCTTGACAGGAGAAGGTTATGAAAAACACACAAAAACCACCTTATGAGCCGATGATGAAAATACCTTCGGAAATTTCAGAAATTTTCGAAAGAAAGGGTATTTTGCCATCGGCTATTCGTTTGTTTTATAAGTCGGATATGGGCGAAAGCCTTGAGTTCTGCGACACCTGGGTAGTGCTTACCGGGTCGGAGCTTGCAGTCCTTGAGGTGCTTGGGGGCATCTTCCCCAGAAAGACCCATAACGCATTCGATATGAGGAAAACCAAAACCGATATCGTGGAGCGATCCTTCAGAGTTTATTCTCTTGAGGAATACGAGGGCTTTCACGCCGAGGAGCTTCTTTCGGGTGGAAGAGTCGTTGCCGTCAATAAGGACACGGGACTTGACACCCTGGTTTTCAATTTTTCAAATTCTGCAAAGGACGGTGCCTGCCTTATCTGCCGTGCCGTTGAGGACGACGGCGTGACTCAGGATGAGCTGTCGGGAGAAAAGCGTGACAGACCTCACGGAGATGGACCTCGCCCCAAGGGACCTGACGGAACGGGAGACGGCTTCTTCAAAAAGGTAAAAAGCGGTGAAACCAAAAGAATATTAACCAAGCTCGTTCCCTTCTTCCTTAAGTACAAGAGGGAAACTGCCATCGTCTTCGTAATGGTCGTGCTTTCGTCGGCGCTTGGACTTTTGTCCCCTTATATGAGTGGCTCCTTCTTTATAGATAAGGTTTTAAGGGACAAAAACAGTGGCTTTTACGCTCAGATAGGAGTTGCCATTGCAATTATTGCAGGCACCAAGCTTCTGTCCACCGTATTCACCATGATTCACTCCATCGTAACTGCAAAAATTTCGGCGCGCGTTACCTACGACCTTAAAAAGACGATTTTTGAAGCGATACAAAAGCATTCTCTGGGCTTCTTCTCGTCACGTCAGACGGGTGGTCTGATGACTCAGATAAATCAGGACTCACGCTCGCTCTATTGGTTCTTCGTTGACGGCTTGCCCTATTTCGTAACCAATATTATTCAGTTCGTAGCAATCGTGATTATTCTCTTTGCAATAAATTGGCGAGTAACTCTTGTGACCATGATTCCCGTTCCCATATTCGTTGCCATAAGACGCTCCCTCTACCGTCTCAGACGAAAGATACACGCAAGAAACTATTCAAAGAGCAGGTCCTTCAACTCCTTCGTTTCGGATATCCTTTCAGGCAACAGAGTGGTAAAGGCGTTTTCCCACGAGGAGCTTGAGCAGAAGAAGTTCGACAAGCGCAACTACGCTTACGCCGATTCGGTCCACGACGGCACCGTTAAGGCGAATTGGTTTATATATCCCGTCAAGCAGCTTCTTGAGCTGGGCACCTTCGCAGCGTGGGCGTTGGGTGGCTATATGGTTGCAAAATCCACTATCGACGGCACCTATCTCTTTACCTACGGTACTCTGGTTACCTACGTTTCAATGCTCTCTATGGCGTACGCACCCCTTGATTTCTTCAACAACTTTTCAAATCAGCTTTCGGAGTGTATGAACGCTGCCCACAGACTGTTTGAGATAATGGACTCGGTTCCCGAGGTGAGAGACAGAGACAATCCCACCGTCCCCGATACCTTCGAGGGAGAGGTGGAGTTCAGGAACGTATCCTTTGAATACGTTAAAAATCGCAGAGTTATAGACAACGTAAGCTTTAAGGTTAAAAAGGGCGAAACCATCGGTATCGTCGGTCATACGGGGGCAGGTAAATCCACTATCGTCAATCTGATTATGCGACTTTACGACGTCACCGAGGGCGAAATACTTATCGACGGTCACAACGTAAAGGACCTGTCAATGAGCTTTATCAGAGATAAAATTGCCATCGTTTCCCAGGAGACCTATATGTTCCGTGGCTCTATTGCCGACAACATCCGTTACGCCGTTCCCACTGCAACCGACGAAGAGGTTATAGCAGCGGCAAAGGCTTCGGGAGCCCACGATTTTATTATCAAGTACCCCGACGGCTACAACACCCAGATAGGCTTCGGTAACAAGGGGCTTTCGGGTGGTGAGCTTCAAAGAGTTTCAATAGCAAGAGCAATACTTAAAAATCCACAGATACTTATTCTCGACGAGGCAACGGCTGCAATGGATACTGCAACCGAGCAGCGTATACAGAAGGCTATTACCGAGATAACCAGAGGCAAGACCACCATAATTATTGCCCACCGTCTGTCAACTCTCAGGGACGCCGACAGACTTATCGTCATCGAGGACGGTAAGATGACCGAAAGCGGAACTCACGTAGAGCTTCTTCAGGCAAAGGGCGATTACTACAAGCTTTACAAAATGCAGCTTGACGCGCTCAAGCTTATAGGAGTGGAAGAATAGAAAGGTATTTTGAATTATGAATAACAACGAAAAGAGCTTAACAGAACTTAATGCAGAATTAAAATATCTTACTCCCGAAAACGTGCAGTTTGACCTTACTCAGGGTGGCTTCGTCGTGGCAAAGCTTCAGGGTGAGGACTCCTTTAAAAGAGTTTACCTCAACCGAATTTTCCCCCACGACCTTGAGGAAGAGTTTATTTCGGTTACCGACGCAGACTCCAACGAATACGGAATTATAAGGTCACTTGACCTTTTCGACGAGAGGACTGCAGGGGTTATCCGACACGAGCTTGAACGCAAGTATTTTTCTGCAAAAATAACCAAAATCGTTTCCCTCGAGGAACGCTTTGGCAATTCGGTATGGGTGGTGGAAACTCCACAGGGTACCCGAATGATGACGCTTAAGGACACCTTTAAAAGCATTATCAGAATAGGTGACGACCGTGCCATCGTAATTGACGAGGATGCAAACAGATACGAGATCGAGAGTCTGTCGGCTCTTGACCGTCACAGCTTCAGAAGGATAGAGTTGTATTTATGAGTAAAATCAAGAATATCAATAAGGCTCTCCACAGTAAGAGGAACAGTCGAAGAAAGGCGCTTCACTCAACGGTTGAAAAAAACCTTGTTGACGACCAGATACTTTTTAAGTTCAATTTCAATCTTGACTCGGAAAACCGTGAGCGCTACGGAGTAGTTGCAGTTACCCGAGAGTATATTTTCAGAGCCATAGAGGCGCCCGACGGCGAGGAAAAGTCTCCTGCCGTGGTTGAACGCTTTAAAATTGCCGACCACACCGAATTCGTGGCGCGCAGAAACGTGGGCTCGGTTTCCCTTGAAGCCTTGTGCAACGGGGGGGATGCCGTAGAAATCTGTCGCTCGGATATGTCACTCTCCAACCTGATTATCGACGCATCACGCTCACTTAACTCAATGCTCGACAATCTGAACGACCCCGACTTCAAGGTGGTGTTCGACCCCGATAACAGAGTCTGCCCCAAATGTCACCGACCTCTTAAAAAGGGCGTGACCTCCTGCCTTCACTGTACCAGGACGGGCTCAATGTTCGTCAGACTTTTCTCAATGGTGAAAAAGGAGCTACCCCTTCTTATATTGGCGTTCCTTTTCTTCGGAGTGCTAAGCTTCGTAAAGGTTATTAATCCCGTCCTTCAGAAGAAGATGGTAGACGAATACATAACCGTTACCGAGCCGAAGGACAATCTGCTTTTGGGACTGGTGGTAATCTGCGTTACTATGTTTGTGCTTTCTGGCGTTTACAAGGTAATTGAGATTATCAGAACCAATATGCTTTCCAAGGTAAATAACCGACTTATGAAAAAGCTCCGTTCCACTCTCTTTGACAAAATTCAGGCTCTGTCGGTGTCTGCTATATCCAAAAGAACGGCAGGCGAGCTTATTCATCGAGTTACAGGGGATACGAGCGCTATTTCGGACTTCTTCGTAAGCTATTTACCACAGTTCGTTGAAAACGCATTGATAATACTTATTATCGGCACTGCTATGTTCGTCTACGACTTCAAGCTTGCTCTGCTGGTGCTTATCCCGGCGCCCGTAATTATGCTGGTGGTACGCAAGGCGTGGAGATATACCCACAAGCTTTACCACCGTCAATGGTATATGGAATCACAGTCCAACACCGTGCTTCACGACGTCTTTCAGGGCATACGCGTGGTTAAGGTGTTCGGTATGGAGAAAAACGAAATCAAGCGCTACGACAAGGTAATCAAAAAGGTTGCCGACATCTCCGAAAGAAACGAAATCACCTGGGCAATGATAATCCCCTATATGACCTATCTCGTAGGCGTGGGAAACTATATCGTTTTAGCGTATATCGGCAGTAAAATTCTGGGTAACACCATGACCCTGGGTGATATGACCATGTTCACCTTCTTCACCAGTCAGATATATACCTCTTTTGATTGGATGACCAAGCTTCCACGACAGTTCGTCCGTATGATAACCTCAACCCGAAAGATATTTGAAATAGTTGACGAGGAAATCGACGTAAAGGATTCTCCCGACGCCTGCGAAATAGACGTTCAGGGCAACGTGGAGTTCCGTAACGTAAGCTTTGGCTACGACGAGGCAGAGGACGTGCTTCGCCATATCTCCTTCAGCGTGAAAAAGGGGGAGATGATTGGTATCGTCGGACGCTCGGGAGCAGGTAAAAGCACCCTCATAAATCTCATTATGCGTCTCTACGACGTAAGGGAGGGCGAAATCCTCATTGACGGCAAGAACGTCAAGGATATATCTCAGCACTCCCTGCGCTCTCAGATAGGCGTAGTTTTGCAGGAAACCTTTCTGTTTTCTGGCACTATTTACGATAACCTTTCCTATGCAGACCCCACGGCTACCCGAGAGGAAATAATCAAGGCTGCAAAAATGGCAGGCGCCCATAGGTTCATAATGAAGCTTCCCGACGGCTACAATACCTACGTGGGTGAGAGGGGGCACACTCTGTCGGGAGGCGAAAGGCAGAGAATAGCCATTGCCCGAGCAATCCTGCGTAACCCCAAAATACTCATTCTCGACGAAGCCACCTCGGCTCTCGATACCGAAACCGAAAGGCTCATTCAGGACTCCATCGCCTCTCTTATCAAGGACCGTACCACCTTCGCCATCGCTCACCGACTGTCCACTCTCCGAAACGCCACCAAGCTTATCGTCATTGACGGTGGTAAGATAGCCGAGTGTGGAACTCACGAGGAGCTGATGAAAAAGGAAGGCATCTATTACGGACTTGTCCTTGCCCAGAGAAAGATGTCCTCAATGTCATCAAAAGAGTAATAGTTTACAAAAAAAGTTGAGCAAAAGCCTTCTTTTTGTGCATAACGCATAAAAAGTTGGCTTTTTTTTTGGCACGGGTCAGGGGGAGAAATAGTCAAAAGTGTATTGAATATAGAGGGAAATTATTATATAATAATAACAGTAATTAACTTGTATCCTGACCGATATAAGATATAATTAATAAAATTTCAATCCAAAAATTACAGGAGGTAAAGTGCAAATGGCTAATATTTTATCGAGACAAATCAGAAACGTATGTCTTCTGGGACATGGTGGAAGTGGAAAGACGTCATTGGTAGAAGCAATGCTCTACTATGCAAAGGACACTGACAGATTGGGAAAAACCACCGAAGGAAATACCGTCTGTGACTTTGACCCCGAGGAAATCAAGCGTGAAATGTCAATTTCAGCAGCGATTGCACCTATATTTTACGATAACAAGAAGATTAATTTTATAGATACGCCCGGCTATCTTGATTTCAGCGCAGAAATCGAGCAGGCCCTCCGTGTAGTCAGAAACGCAGTTATAGTTATTGACGCCAAGGCAGGCGTTGAGGTAGGCGCTGAGCTTGCGTGGGAGAGAGCTACTGAAGCAGGCGTTGCAAAGGCGTTCTTTATCAACCGTATGGACGAGGACAACATCAACTTTACGGCTATCCTCAATAATCTCAAGGAGCTTTTCGGCAACGTAATATGTCCTCTTTACGTGCCTCTCTTTGAAAACCACAAGACCGTGGGCTACGTTGATATTATCGCAGTAAAGGCGTATAAGTACGTCAACGGCGTTGCCGAGGAAATTCCCGTTCCCGACCCCAACGCAGAGTGGATTTTAGAGTACAGAGCAATGCTCTTCGAGGCTCTTGCACAGACCAGTGACGAGCTTATGCTCAAGTACTTCGACGATATTCCCTTCACCGACGAAGAGATTACCGACGCCCTTCAGGCAGGACTTAAAATGGGTACGATCGTTCCCGTCTTCTCAGGCTCTGCCACAACTCTTGACGGTATAGATTATTTTCTTCATAAGGTATCAAAGTCCTTTACCAGCCCCGTTTCAAGAACTCACGAGGTAGGTGAGGACGGCGAGGATATTGAAATCAATCCCGAGGGCGAAACCTCACTGTTTATCTTCAAGACTGTTGCCGACCCCTTCGTTGGTAAGATGAGCTTCTTCAAGGTTATGAACGGCTCTCTCAAGAAGGACCAGGTGCTTAAGAACTCACGCAACGGTCAGGAGGAAAAGATTGCCCGTATCTACTGCGCAAGAGGTAAGAAGCAGACCGAGGTGGATGAAATGGTCTGTGGCGACGTGGGTCTCACCACCAAGCTTGCCTTTGCTAACACCAACGACACCCTTTCGGTATCGGGCAATATAACCTATCACAAGATAAGCTTCCCCAAGCCCTACTACTCAATGGCTATCGAGCCTCTTGCAAAGGGCGACGAGGATAAAATCTCTCAGGGCATTTCCAAGCTTCTTGAAGAGGACCTGAGCCTTAATTACGTTAATAACGCCGAAACCAAGCAGATGGTTATCTCAGGTCTCGGAGACGTTCATCTCGACGTGCTTTCCTCAAAGCTGAAAACTCGCTTCGGCACCTCCGTTAAGCTTTCACCCGAAAAGATTGCCTACCGTGAAACCATAAAGAAGAGCGTTCAGGCAGAGGGTAAGCATAAGAAGCAGTCGGGTGGTCACGGTCAGTACGGACACGTTAAGATTGAATTCGCGCCCGGCGAGGCAGAGGGTCTTACCTTTACCGAGAGCATCTTCGGTGGCTCGGTACCCAAGAACTTCCACCCTGCAGTTGAAAAGGGACTTGTTGAGGCTATGGAAAAGGGCGTTCTGGCAGGCTTCCCCGTGGTTAACCTCAAGGCTAACCTTTACGACGGCTCATACCACGACGTTGACTCTTCGGAAATGGCGTTCAAGCTTGCAGCACACCTTGCCTATAAAGAGGGCTTGAAGAACGCAAACCCCGTAATCCTTGAGCCTCTTGGCAAGCTTGTTGTAACTGCTCCCGATAACCTTATGGGAGACGTTATCGGCGACCTTACCAAGCGTCGGGGAAAGGTGCTTGGCACAGACCAGAGCGTTGACAAGAAGGGATATAGCATAATCGAGGCAGAGGTTCCCAAGGCTGAAATGTCAAATTACGCCATTCAGCTCCGTGCAGTAACTCAGGGAAGAGCAACCTTTGAATATGCAGTTGAGCGCTACGGCGAGGTTCCCTCAAACGTCGCGCAGAAGATTATCGACGAGCATAAGGCAGACGTAGCTGACTAAGAAGCCACGCGCGCTTTTAAAAATTTCTTATAACGAAAATACACACTCGTAAGGGTGTGTATTTTTATATTGTTTGGTAAATAATTCTATTGCAAAAAGTATAATAATATGTTATCATAATTCTGTATCCGGAGGACTTGCTATGAAGAAAAGTGTTTTAAAAAATTACGCCCGTCTTATCGTAAGGTCGGGCATCAATATCGTACCCGGTCAGGACGTGGTTGTCAGAGCCGACCTTGACCAGCCCGACTTCGTTATGACGGTGGTTGAGGAGTGCTACAAGGCAGGCGCTTGTAAGGTTGAGGTTGAATGGGACGTTCAGCGTCTTACTAAAATTCATCAGAACTACCGTTCCCTTGACACTCTCTCCACAGTTGAAAAATGGGAGGAGGCGCGTCTGTCACACAGAAGTGAAACACTTCCGTGTATGATATACCTCATCTCCGAGGACCCCGACGGTCTTGACGGCATCGACGGAGAGAAGTACGCAAAGTCCTCGCAGGCAAGATACAAAATTATCAAGCCCTACCGTGACAAAATGGAGAATAAATATCAATGGTGCATTGCAGCCGTTCCGGGCAAGGCGTGGGCAAAGAAGATGTTCCCCGAGCTTTCTCAATCAAAGGCAGTTGAAAGGCTCTGGCAGGCAATTTTATATACCTCACGCGCCGACGGACCCGATCCCATCAAGGCTTGGGAGGAGCATAACGCCAACATCCGTTCCCGTTGCGAATATCTCAATTCTCTCGGACTTGACAGTCTTGAATATTCCTCTTCAAACGGCACCTCTCTCAAGGTGGGACTTATTGACGGCGCAATATTTATGGGTGGTTGCGAGGATACGCTTCTCGGCAAGCCCTTTAACGCCAATATTCCCAGCGAGGAAGTGTTCATTTCTCCCGACAGAAGCAGGGCAGAGGGAATAGTTTATTCCACACGCCCGTTGTCCTATAACGGCCAGCTTATCGAGAATTTCTCAATCCGATTTGAAAATGGAAAAGCAGTTGAGGCTCACGCCGAAAAGAACGAGGAGCTTCTCAATCAGCTTATAAATATGGACGAGGGCTCGGCGTATCTGGGTGAATGCGCTCTCGTGCCCTACGATTCACCCATACGCAACTCCGAGCTTACCTTTTACAACACTCTTTTTGACGAAAACGCCGCCTGCCACCTTGCACTGGGCGCAGGCTTTACCAATACCCTTCTGGGATACGATAAGCTTACCCTTGAGGAATGTCACAAGAGGGGCATAAACGACTCAATGGTGCACGAGGACTTTATGATTGGCACCCCCGATTTGAAAATTGTTGGGAACAAAAGAGAGGGTGGCACCGTCCAAATCTTTGAAAACGGAAATTGGGCTTTTTGAACCAATGGAAAGGAAATAGTATGAAAAAGAAAATTTTAACTCTCGCCTTTGTTTTCTGCCTGGTTTTTCTGACAGCGCTTACTGCATCTGCAATGAGCGTTGACAAGCTTGTTACAAACGGTGGAGACTACGGCTTTGAGTTTGAAATAAAGGAGAACGGAATTTCGGTTTCGGGCAAGGTGCAGAACGAGGAAATATACCACCTCATTATCAGCACCGACGAAAACTATATCGTAAATATTACCCCCGACGTTAAATTCACTACCACAGTTAAATTTCCTTCGGTTGATTTAACAAGGGTGAATTTAGGCATATTCCTTGGTAAAGACCTTACGTCATCCTTTACGGGTGTTTTCTTCGGTGAGGATATCGTGCTTGAAAACGTTGACGGAAAATGGTCCTTCAAAATCGACGACGAGGTTTACCAAAGCAACGCTAATTGGCTTTCGGGCTATGTGGTTACCTCCGACTACCTTAATAAGAAGCAACCCGACACGGTTAAAATGGTTACTGCAAGCGTAATAAATAAGCTTGAGACCGACTACGAAAAGGCAAGGGCAATACATCGCTGGATTGCCTCCAACGTTTTCTACGATAAGGATTACGCCCTTCACGCAAAGACTAAAACTGCCCTTACTGCCGAGGAGGTGCTTACCGACAGAGTAACCGTTTGCGAGGGCTACGCAAACCTTGCCGTTGCAATGCTCAACTCGGCAGGAATTCCTGCAATGGGTGTTAAGGGCTATGCTCTCGGTGTTGATACCTATTCATCATGGGACGAGGCAGTTAATATCAGAAAAGCAAATCATATGTGGGTAGAAGCCTTTATCGACGGAAAGTGGATAATAATGGATCCCACCTGGGATAGCAAAAATATGTACTATAACGGCAAAAAGGAAATCAATATCCCCGTTGCGTACAGATATTTTGACATCACCCCCGAGCTTCTTGCCATTGATTATAAAATAATGGACCGTCCCAATCTCTTCGGCGAAATGGGTATATCCGATTGGGCTATGGAGGAGGCGCTTTCTGCCTACGACAAGAAGCTTGTAATCGACGGCGTGCGTACCACCATGAAGGATAAAATAACCCGTGAGGAATTCTGCGACCTTATCGTTAATCTCCTCACTCAGAAGCTGGGCAAGTCCACCGACACTATCCTTGAGGAGCGTGAGCTTCAGCTGAACTACGAATTCTTCCGTGACCGTGTTGACTACAACATACTGGTTGCAAACGCTCTTGGTATTGTAAACGGCAAGGAAAATAATATGTTTGACGCATCGGGCTTAATCACCAGACAGGAGGCAGCCGTAATGCTTCAGCGTACTGCAAGAGTGCTTGGCGCAGAGACTCCCAACTCCGAAAAAATCACCTTCGCCGATGCAGACACCTTCCCCTCGTGGAGCGCAGACGCCATTGATTTCGTTTCAGCGTCGGTCAGCAGCGAGGGCACCAGAATAATGGGTGGCGTTGAGGACAATAAGTTTGCGCCTACCGGCTTTTATACCAAGGAGCAGTCGGTGCTTACGGTTTACAGACTTTTCAATACCTATTAAGATAAAATGTCAAAAAAATCATCTATAATTTGTGTCATTTACATATTGCTTTTTTCTTACAAAAGTGATATATTAAATAGGGCACACATAAGCGTCTCCCATAGGGAGATGCTTTTGATTTTGGAGGAAGTATGCATAAGATAGGATTTGACAACAAAAAGTATATTGCTATGCAGTCGCAAAAGATAAGAGACCGTATAGATATGTTCGGCGGGAAGCTCTACCTTGAGTTTGGTGGAAAGCTTTTCGACGACTTTCACGCGTCCCGAGTTTTACCCGGATTCAAGCCCGACAGTAAGGTGAAAATGCTTCTTGAATTAAAGGACAGTGCCGAGATAGTAATCGTCATAAGCGCAGATGCCATCGAGAAGAATAAGAGAAGGGGAGACCTGGGTATCACCTACGACCTTGACGCTCTCCGTCTTATTGACGCCTTCCGAGGAATAGGACTTTACGTTGGTAGCGTTGTCATAACCCACTTTAACTCCCAGCCCACTGCCTGCGCCTTTGAAAAGCGTCTGGCGTCGCTTGGAATTAAGTCTTACAGACACTATATCATTCCCGACTACCCCTCCGATATCCCCCTGATTGTCAGCGACAAGGGCTTCGGTCAGAACGATTATATAGAAACCGAGCGTTCTCTCGTTATCGTTACTGCCCCCGGCCCCGGAAGCGGAAAAATGGCGACCTGCCTTTCTCAGCTTTACCACGACCACAAGCGTGGCATTAAAGCAGGCTACGCCAAGTTTGAGACCTTCCCCGTATGGAATATGCCCTTGAGTCACCCCGTCAATCTTGCTTACGAGGCTGCTACTGCTGACCTTAACGATATGAATATGATTGACCCCTTCCATCTGGAAGCCTACGGTGAAACTACGGTAAACTATAACAGAGATATCGAAATATTCCCCGTGCTTAACGCAATGCTGGAAAAAATTCTCGGTGTTTCTCCCTATAAGAGCCCAACCGATATGGGCGTAAATATGGCGGGCAACTGCGTCTTTGACGACAAGGCAGTTTGTGAAGCCTCCTGTCAGGAAATTTTACGCCGTTACTATAACGCCCTTTCTTCCGTAAGGCAGGGAATGTCCGAGGAGGGCGAGGTAAAACGGCTTGAGCTTATTATGAATAAGCTTGGCATTACCAAGGAGCTTCGTCCAATAGTTGACGTGGCAGTGAAGCGTGCCGAAAGCACGGGCGCACCTGCCGTTGCTATAGAGCTTCCCGACGGAACTATAGTTGACGGTAAGACGTCGTCTTTGCTGGGCGCATCTGCTGCAGCCATTCTCAACGCCCTGAAGGCGCTTGCAAATATTCCTCACGACGTAACCCTTATCTCACCCACGGTTATTGAGCCCATACAGGAGCTGAAAACCAACGTGCTGGGAAACCATAACCCCAGACTTCATATAGACGAAATTCTCATTGCCCTTTCAATCAGCGCAGTTACCGACGAGACTGCAGCGCTTGCTATGAAACAGCTTTCCAAGCTTAAAAACTGCGAGGCACATTCCACCGTCATTCTTTCAAGAGTTGACGAAAACGTCTTCCAGAAGCTTGGCATCAACCTCACCTGCGAGCCTAAGTATCAAACTAAGAAATTATACCATCAAAGATAAAGAAAAAGAAGATTTGCAAAGCAATATAACTTGTGCGTAGGACAAACATAACTAAAAAAATAGGAGCTTGACCGAAGTCAAGCTCCTGTTTTTTAAACGTCCTTCCCACCGAGCCGTGTACCTGCAAATGAAAACCCTGCTTTAGCAAGGGCGGTTTCCGCTCTCTGACATTTTTGCTCCCAACGTCCGTGCGTGGCACGGGAGGTCTGCACCTGCTTCGAGTAGGGGAATCCTTTTTAGTGTTGTGGGTTTATATGACAGATATCACGAGAGGGGCAGGAAAATAAATGTAAAATTTAGAATGAAGAATGAAGAATTATGGTTGATTTGCTACGCAAATCTTCAATAATTGTCCTCAATTCTCCGACTCACTACACCCTCACACACTGTTCGGGTTTCGTTCCCTGTATGGCTTGAATTTTTGCTCGATTCGCTAATTCGCTACTCGGCAAAAATCCCCCACACATGCATTCTGCATTTAGTGTTTGCATTTAGTGCTTGCAGTCCTCGCAACCACAGTCGCAACCGTCGTGGTCGCACTCTTCCATAAGCTCGTCCTCGAAAGCGTCTGCAACCTTGTCAAACTCCTCGTCGTCGTCGATGGTAACCAGCATTTCGTTGCCGTCCTCGTCAACTGCAAGCTTGAGAATAACGAACTCGTCGCCTTCCTCGTCTACGGGAACAAGAGCAAGATAGTTGCTTCCGTCAAGCTCCATATCACCTATTACTGCAAAATCCTTCTCAACGCCTTCCTCGTCGGTAAGTGTGAGAACGTCTGCTTCAAATTCATTGTTTTCAGCCATTTTTATATCCTCCTTTGTTGCTTTCCTTTGTCTACGTATATTTTACACTATTTTTGCTCTGTAGTCAAGTGATTTTTAAAAATTGAAGTATTCCTCAAAGGCACGGCGCTTTTCAAGACTGTCTGCCTCATTCTTTGATGAAATGAAATAGTAAAGCTTGATTTTAGGCTCTGTGCCCGATGGACGCACGGTTATACTGCTTCCGTCCTCAAGTATATAGGTCAGAACGTTTTCGGGGGCAAAGGGGATAGCCTCAACCTCACCTGTCTTTACGTTTCTCACCGTTGAGCTGAGGTAGTCGGCAATCCTCTCAATGGGTATACCTGCAATTTCTGCAGGTGGCTCATTTCTGAGTCTCAGCATTATACTTGCCATTTCCTCGGTGAAGTCGGGGGAGGTAAGAATTGCTTCGCCCCAATATTCACCCCAGAAGCCGTACTCCTCGTAAATTCCGTCAAGCACCTCAAATAAGGTTTTGCCGCTTATTTTAGCGTCGAGAGCTGCCTCGGCAATGAGAAGCGCCGCAGCAATTCCGTCCTTGTCACGAGCGTACGTGCCCGTCAGATAGCCGTAGCTTTCCTCAAATCCGAAAATAAAGTTATAAGCGCCCGTTTTTTCAAATTCCTTTATTTTCTCGCCAATGTACTTGAAGCCCGTATATACGTCAAAGGTCTTTATTCCGTTTCTGTCGCATATTACCTCTGCAAGCTTTGAAGAAACGATTGACTTAACCATAGCGGGATTAGTGGGCATAGTGCCGTTTGCCCTTCTCGCCTTTATTATATAGTTTATGAGTATAAGTGCGATTTGATTACCCGTAAGCGCCTCAAATTTTCCGTTTTTATTTTTAAGGGCAACTCCCATTCTGTCGGCGTCGGGATCGTTGGCAATTATAACGTCGTAGCCCTCGGAAACTGCAATAGCCTCGTTGAAGGCTGCAATAAACTGGGGATTGGGTCTTTCAACGGTGGGGAAGTCGCCGTCGGGAGCTATCTGACTGTCTACAGTCTTGACACACTTGAAGCCTGCTCTCTTCAACGCCTCGGGTGCAAGGAGATGTCCTGCGCCGTGAAGAGGCGTATACAGAATTTTAACCTTATCGGAATTTTTCTTTATCATATCGGGGGCAGGGGACTGCTCAAGCACGTTTTTAAGATACGCCTCGTCAACCTCACTGCCGATAACGGTAATCTTACCCTCGCTTACTGCCTTGTCAAAATCAACGGTGGGTACCTTCCATATGTCAAGGGTGAGGAACTTGTCGGCAACCTTTTTTGCTTCTATGGGAGGAAGCTGTGCGCCGTCTTCCCAATATACCTTGTAGCCGTTATATTCCTTGGTGTTGTGTGACGCCGTTACGTTAATTCCCGCCTTGCATCCAAGGTGTCTTATGGCGAAGGAAAGCTCGGGGGTGGGACGAAGTGAATCAAAGATGTATACCTTGATACCTAACGCTGCAAGAACGCAAGCCGAGAGCCTTGAGTACAGCTCAGAGTTGTTTCTGCTGTCGCAGGCAATTACTACTCCGTTGTCAGAGCCACCTGCCTCTATAACCGTTTCGGCAAGAGCGTAGGTAGCAAGTCCAACCGTCTCTCTGTTCATATTTGCGATACCGGGAAGCATCTTTCCACGAAGTCCGGCAGTACCGAAGCCGATAACCTTGGAAAAGCTTCTGACAATCCCGTCGTCGTCAAGGGATGCAATAAAATCACGGTCTGCATCATTGAGGAGTGCGTGCTCCTGCCATTCAGCAAGATTAGATTTAGCAACGTGGAGAATTTCATTTGCTGAAAGAGAAGTATTGTTGTTTGTAAATCTCATTTAAGTAAACTCCTGTCTTAGTTTTATATCATATATATTGTATCAAAAAAGCTGTGAAATTACAACCCCGATAAAAGAAAAAAAGACCGAATAAACGGTCTTTTTTTAGTAAGTAGTTATTTTTCAATGGATTCAAATCTGAACTCAAGGATTTCGCCGCCAACCATTTCGTCGTGCTGAGCTGAAAGACCACTCTTGTCAACGAAGTCGCTCTTGGAGTTTTCCTTAACGTAGTAAACGAACTGATTGGTCTTGTCCGAAGCGATGTCGCCGATGTTGGTTACTGCAAACGCCTCGTAGTCCTCTTTGTTTACGTAGTATTCAATGCCTGCCTGAGTAAGCGCAGCTTCAAGACAGTCGAGACCGTAGTATGTAACGCCCTGAACTGAGTTGGGATTGTCTTCACCGAGCTTAACTGTTTCCTCACAGATTGTAGTGCCCTCGCCGTCAATAACGCGAACGGTAACTGTTTTGGCTGAACAAGAAGTAAGCAGCAGGGTAGCCAATGTCAAAACGGTGAGTAATATAACCGTAAATTTCTTCATATTATTATCTCCTTGTAATTCGTCGGCAAAGCCGTTAATATTGGTATAATTATACCTTAACTCGTTATTTTTGTCAATAGCTAAACAGAAAACCCCTTGCAAAACAATTTAAAAAGTGATAAAATAATCAAAAATCACCCTCTAAGTTAAAAAAATCAGGAAAAAAGTGTTTTAAATTGTGAATATTTTGTAAATATTTCAAATTTTTCTTGCAAAATATTTCAATATATATTATACTAACAAAGCTTGATATGCGAAGAAGCGGGAGGTTGGTACCGTGAGGTATGGAATTTCCGCAGAGTATGTCCGACAAACGGGCGACAGTACAACTGACATAATTGATTTCGGTTTGGTTTTCTTCCTTTATATTATATAAGGGGCGAAATCCGAGTTGCAACGAAATCGACCTCTCTTTCCAATGGGGGAGGTACGCCTGTGGATTTTGAGCTTCTTCAAAATCCTTTTGTAAAGGGTGTTGATGAAACACCCGGGGCGGTGTTGAGTTTCTGCTCCCAAAAAAACAACATTTTTTAAGGAGGCAAAATTATGGCAAACGAAAAGATTCGTGTAAGACTTAAGGCTTACGACCACACACTTATCGACCAGTCAGCAGAAAAGATTGTTGAAACTGCTAAGCGTTTCGGCGCACAGGTTTCCGGTCCTATTCCGTTGCCTACAGAGAAGGAAGTGGTAACAATCCTTCGTGCAGTACACAAGTACAAGGATTCCCGTGAGCAGTTTGAGATGCGCACACACAAGAGACTTATTGACGTTATCAAGCCGTCAAAAGCAGCTGTTGAAGCTCTCACAAGTCTCGAACTTCCCGCCGGTGTTGAAATCGAACTTAAGGTATTTTAATTAACGGCAAACAAAACTAGTCAAGTTGGGCAAAACGCTCAACCAATAATTAGGAGGAAAAAATGAAAAAAGGTATTATCGGTAAGAAGATCGGTATGACACAGATCTTCCTCGAAAGCGGCGAAGTAATTCCCGTAACCATTATCGAAGCTGGTCCCTGCCCCGTAGTGCAGAAGAAGACCACTGAGACTGATGGATATGATACAATCCAGCTCGGTTTTGCAGAAGTAGCTGAAAAGAAGGTTACAAATCCTATCAAGGGTCACTTCAAGAAGGCTAATATAACTCTCAAGCGTCATCTCAAGGAGTTCAGACTTGACGATGCAGCTAACTACAACGTTGGCGACGAAATCAAGGCTGACATCTTCGCAGCAGGCGACAAGATTGACGTAACAGGTACATCAAAGGGTCACGGTTACACAGGCGCTATCAAGCGTTGGAACCTCAGCATGCTCGGTCAGACACACGGTATCGGTCCTATCCACCGTCAGTCTGGTTCTATGGGTGTTATCGACCCCGCGAGAATCTTCAAGAATAAGAAAATGGCTGGTCAGTGGGGTAACGAGCAGGTTACAATACTGAACCTCGACGTCGTTAAGGTTGACGCGGAAAAGAATATCATCGCAGTTAAGGGTGCCGTTCCCGGTGCTCGTGGCGGTATCGTATTCATCCGTGACTCCGTTAAGGCGTAACTTGTAGGAAGGAGGAATAAACAATGCCAAGCGTAAAAGTATATGATATGGCCGGTAAGGAAACAGGCAGCGTTGAGCTCTCTGAAAAGCTTTTCGGAGCAGAAGTAAACGAAGCAGTTCTTCACATGGCAGTACGTGCATACCTCTCTAATCAGAGACAGGGTACTCAGTCAACTCTTACAAGAGCAGAGGTTTCCGGTGGTGGTATCAAGCCCTGGAGACAGAAGGGTACAGGCAGAGCTCGTCAGGGTTCAACCCGTTCACCTCAGTGGACACACGGTGGTGTAGCACTTGGTCCTAAGCCCAGAACCTACAAGCTTTCTCTTAACAAGAAGGTTCGTGCAATCGCTCTTCAAAGTGCTCTTTCTTCAAAGTGCGCAGCAGAAGAAATCAAGGTAGTTGACGCAATCGCAACAAGCGAGTTCAAGACAAAGACAATGGTAAATATGCTTGCAGCAATCGGAGCAGGCAAGAAGGCTCTTGTAGTGCTTCCCGAAAACGACAAGATGATTATCAAGTCATTTGCAAACATTCCCGGCGTTAAGACAACACTTGCCAACAACCTGAATGTTTACGACATTCTTAACAGTGGCAGTTTGGTTATAGCTAAACCGGCAATTGAAATAATCGAGGAGGTATATGCAAAATGAAAACATCCTGCGATATTATCATAAGACCGATTATCACAGAAGCCAGCATGCAGGGCCTTGCAGACAAGAAGTACACCTTCGAGGTTGCCAAGACTGCAAACAAGGTTGAGATCAAGAAGGCGGTTGAAGAAATCTTCAAGGTAAAGGTTCTCGACGTAAACACAATCAAAGTAAACAGCAAACCCAAGAGACTCGGCGTACACATGGGCAGCACAAGCGAGTGGAAGAAGGCAATCGTAACACTCACAGCTGATTCCAAGACCATCGAGTTCTTCGACGGTATGATGTAATCGAAGGAGGAGTGAAAAAATGGCTACAAGAGTTTATAAACCCACAACTCCCGGTAGAAGACAGATGTCTGTTCCTACATTCGAGGAAGTAACAAAGAAGACACCTGAGAAAAGCCTTATTGTAGAACTTAAGAAGAATTCCGGACGTAACAATCTCGGTAGAATCACAGTTCGTCACAGAGGCGGCGGAAACAAGAAGAAATACAGAATTATCGATTTCAAGAGACAGAATGCAACACCTGCAACTGTACTTGCAATTGAATACGACCCCAACAGAAATCCTTACATTGCTCTTATTCAGCATGAGGATGGCAAGAAGGCGTACGTTATCGCGCCCGTAGGTCTTAAGGTTGGAGACACTATTATGTCTTCTCCCGATGCAGACATCAAGCCCGGTAACACACTTCCCATTGCTAACATTCCCGTTGGTACTTTCATTCACAACATTGAAATTTACCCCGGTAAGGGCGCTCAGCTGGTAAGAACTGCAGGTAGTGCTGCTCAGCTTATGGCTAAGGAAGGCGATCTTGCTCAGGTAAGACTTCCTTCAGGCGAAGTAAGATACATCCGTATGGATTGTAAGGCTACTATCGGCCAGATAGGAAACGTTGAAGCTGAAAATATTAAGCGTGGTAAAGCAGGTAAGACTCGCCACCTTGGTATTCGTCCTACCGTAAGAGGTTCAGTAATGAACCCCGTTGACCACCCTCACGGTGGTGGTGAAGGACGTTCACCCATCGGTCGTCCCGGACCTGTGACTCCTTGGGGCAAGCCTGCACTTGGTTACAAGACTCGTAACAAGAAGGCACGCACCAATAAGTTCATAGTTAAACGCAGAAACGACAAGTAAGCTGTTATCGAAAGGAGGAAACAATAATGAGTAGAAGCGTAAAGAAAGGCCCTTTTGTTCAACAGGTTCTCTATGACAGAATCGAAGCAATGAACAAGGCAGGCGAAAAGAAGGTTATAAAGACTTGGTCACGCGCCTCAACAATATTCCCCGAGTTCGTAGGACATACGATAGCGGTTTATGACGGAAGAAAGCATGTTCCCGTATATGTTACCGAAGATATGGTAGGTCACAAACTTGGTGAATTTGCCCTGACAAGAACCTTCAAAGGTCACTCAGGCTCTAAAACATCAAACAACTAAAATAAGGAAACGCGGTAACAAGCTTTTAACCGCGAAAGGAGGATATCTGCATGGCAGAACAAGCAGTGTCTAAGGTATACCGTCGTGACGTGCGCATCAGCACAAGAAAAGTCATGATAGTACTCGACCTTATCAGAGACAAAGATGCAAGCCTTGCACTTGGTATATTGAAGAATACACCCAAGGCAGCAGCACCTTATATTATTAAGTTATTGAATGAAGCTATCGCTAACGCCGAGAACAACTTCGGTATGAGCGCAGACAAGCTTTACGTAGCAGAATGCTTTGCTACACCCGGCAGAACACTTAAGAGAATTATGCCGAGAGCTAAGGGCAGAGCAGACCGTATTTTAAAGAGAACATCTCACATTACCCTCGCGGTAAAAGAGAGAAACTAAAGAAAGGGAGGTTGAATCAGTTTTATGGGACAGAAAGTTAATCCTCACGGACTCCGTGTCGGCGTAATCAAGGATTGGGATTCAAGATGGTTCTTTGACACAAAGAGCATCGGCGATACAATCGTTTCCGATTACAAATTAAGAAAATATCTCAAGAACAAACTTCAGCTCGCGGGCGTTCCCAAGATTGAAATCGAAAGAACAAACGACAGAGTTAGAGTTCTCATTCACTGTGCTAAGCCCGGTATGATTATCGGTAAGGGCGGCGCTGAGATTGAAAAGCTCAGACAGGATATTGAAGCCTTCCTTGGCAAGCCCGTTTCAGTTAACGTAAACGAGGTTAAGAATCCTGACCTTAACGCACAGCTCGTTGCAGAAAACATTGCTTCTCAGCTCGAACGCAGAATTGCTTTCAGAAGAGCTATGAAGCAGTGCATCGGAAGAACAATGAAGCTTGGCGCAAAGGGTATCAAGATTGCAGCGTCAGGTAGACTTGCAGGAGCTGAAATCGCTCGTACAGAGCACTATCACGAGGGTACAATACCCCTTCAGACCATTCGTGCCGATATCGACTACGGCTTCGCTGAAGCAAACACCACTTACGGTAAGATCGGTATCAAGGTTTGGATTTACAAGGGCGAAGTTCTCAATGCATCCGTTAAGAGAGAAGCAAGAGAAGAGGCACCTCGCCGCAGAGAACGTTCTTCCAGAGAAGGAGGAAAAAGATAATGTTAATGCCTAAGAGAGTAAAATACAGACGCCAGCAGCGTGGAAGACTCAAGGGTCGTGCATACCGTGGCAACACTCTTGCATACGGTCAGTTCGGTCTTGTAGCTGAAGAGCCCGCATGGATCACCTCAAATCAGATTGAGGCAGCCCGTATTGCGATGACTCGTTACACCAAGCGTGGTGGTAATGTATGGATTAAGATTTTCCCCGACAAGCCTGTAACAGAAAAGCCTGCTGAAACTCGAATGGGTTCAGGTAAAGGTTCTCCTGAGTACTGGGTAGCAGTTGTTAAGCCCGGCAGAATACTGTTTGAAATGGACGGTATTACCGAGGAACAGGCAAAGGAAGCTATGAGACTTGCAAGCCACAAGCTTCCCATCAAGTGCAAATTCATCAAGAAAGAAGCTGAGGAGGTAGCAGAATGAAAATCAATGATATAAGAGAAAAGACTACCGAAGAGCTTAACGCAGAACTTCGTGAAAAGAAGGATGCACTCTTACATCTCCGCTTCCAGCATGCAATCAATCAGCTTGATAACCCTCAGAAGATAGTTGAAACAAAGAAGGATATTGCCAGAATTATGACAGCTATCAGAGAGAAAGAACTTGCTGAAAGCAAGCAGAATTAAGCGGGAAGGAGAATAGAATATGGAAAACACAAGAACACTCAGAAAAACACGTGTTGGTAAGGTTGTTTCAGACAAGATGGACAAGACCGTCGTTGTTGCAATCGAGACAAGTGTAAAACATTCTCTTTACAACAAGATAGTAAGAAGAACCGTAAAATTCAAAGCTCATGACGAAAATAATGAATGCCGTGTAGGCGATAAGGTACTTATCATGGAGACAAGACCGCTTTCCAAGGATAAGAACTGGCGTCTGGTAAGAATTATTGAAAAAGCTAAGTAAGCCAAAGGAGGATACACACAGTGATACAGACACAAACACTTATGAAAGTCGCTGATAACAGTGGCGCAAAAGAATTGATGTGCATCCGTGTGCTTGGCGGTACAGGCAGACGTTATGCCAACATTGGCGACATCGTAGTCGCATCTGTTAAGAAAGCTGCTCCGGGCGGCGCAGTAAAGAAGGGCGAGGTTGTTAAGGCAGTTATCGTCCGCAGCGTTAAGGGAATCAGAAGAAATGACGGTTCTTACATCAAGTTTGATGAAAACGCAGCAGTAGTAATCAAGGAAGATAAGACACCTAAGGGTACTCGTATCTTTGGCCCGGTAGCAAGAGAGCTTCGTGAAAAGGACTTTATGAAGATTTTGTCCTTGGCACCTGAAGTACTTTAATGGGGGTAAAATAATGAATAAGATTCATGTAAGAAAAGACGATACCGTAATCGTTGTTTCCGGCAACTCAAAGGGAACAAAAGGTAAGGTACTTGAAGTTTCTCCCAAGGAAGGCAAGGTAATCGTTGAAGGTGCTAACATCGTGACAAAGCACGTTAAGCCTCGCCGTCAGGGTGAAGCAGGTAGCATCGTCAAGGTTGAGGGAGCTATGTATGCTTCAAAGGTACAGCTTTACTGCAACAAGTGTGGTAAGGGTACAAGAGTTCAGAATAAGAAACTCGATAACGGTGACACCGTCCGCGTTTGCGCAAAATGCGGCGAAACATTATAATGAGGGAGGACAAACAAAATGGCAAGACTTGCAGAAGTTTATAAGAACGAAGTTGCTCCCGCATTGATGAAGAAGTATAACTACAAAAGTGTTATGCAGATTCCCAGACTTGAAAAGGTAGTAATTAACGTAGGTGCAGGTGAAGCTAAGGATAACTCAAAGGTTATCGATAGCGTTATCGAAGACCTTGGCGCTATCACAGGCCAGAAGGCAGTTCCTACTATTGCCAAGAAGTCGGTAGCAAACTTCAAGCTCCGTCAGGGCACTAAGATTGGTGCAAAGGTTACTCTCAGAGGTGAGAGAATGTATGAGTTCGTAGACAGACTCTTCAATCTCGCTCTCCCCAGAGTTCGTGACTTCAAGGGTATCAATCCCAATGCGTTCGACGGCAGAGGAAACTATACACTCGGACTTAAAGAACAGCTCATATTCCCTGAAATCGAATATGAAAAAATCGACAAGATAAGAGGCATGGACATTGTATTCGTTACAAGTTCAACAACAGATGAGGAAGCACGCGATTTCCTTACTCTGATGGGCGCCCCTTTCCAGAAGTAAGGAGGATAAGTGAATGGCTAAGAAGTCAATGATAATCAAGCAGCAGAGAAAGCAGAAGTTCTCTACAAGAGAGTACACAAGATGCAAAATCTGTGGCAGACCTCATGCTTATCTTCGTAAATACGGAATTTGCCGTATCTGCTTCAGAGAACTTGCCTACAAGGGTGAAATTCCCGGTGTAAGAAAGGCAAGCTGGTAAGTAATAGCCGAATCCAATCGCAAGATTGGGTTAGAGCATATTAAGTGCGAAAGGCGCAAAGCCGAGTAACAAACTGATTGCTAAATTAGGAGGAAGAAACATGCAAATCACAGACGCAATTGCTGATATGCTTACAAGAATAAGAAACGCAAACTCAGCAAAGCACGAAACTGTTGATATCCCTTGCTCAAACGTTAAGAAGGCCATCGCCGAGATTCTTCTCGAAGAAGGCTACATCAAGAGCTACACGGTTATCGACGACAACAAGCAGGGCGTTATTAAGGTAACACTTAAGTACGGCCCCGGCAAGACAAGAATTATTTCAGGTCTTCGCCGCGTATCTAAGCCCGGTCTTCGTATCTATACAAGCTGCGAAGATATCCCCAGCGTAATGAGAGGACTTGGCGTTGCCATCATCTCAACACCTAAGGGAATTATGACAGACAAGAAAGCAAGAAAAGAAAACGTTGGCGGCGAAGTGCTCGCTTTCGTTTGGTAAGGAGGAAATAGTATGTCAAGAATTGGTAAGCAGCCAATCGCTATTCCCGCCGGTGTTAAGGTTAACTTCGATGCAGGTGTTATCACCGTCGAAGGCCCCAAAGGAAAGCTTTCTCAGGCTGTACACAGCAATATGATACTTGAAGTTTCCGCAAACGAAATCAAGGTATCCCGTCCTAACGACGATAAACTTAACAGATCACTTCACGGTCTTACCCGTACACTTATCGCCAATATGGTTGAGGGTGTTACAAACGGCTATCAGAAGGTTCTTGAAATCAGTGAAGGTGGTTACAGAGCTCAGATGAATGGCAATACTCTTGTTATGAACCTCGGTTATTCACACGACGTAAAGTATGATGCACCTCAGGGAATTAAGATTGAGTGCCCCACACCTAACCAGCTGGTAATCAGTGGCGCTGACAAGCAGCTTGTTGGACAGGTTGCAGCCGAAATCAGAGGAAAGAGACCTCCCGAACCCTATCATGGCAAGGGTATCAAGTATGCTGGTGAGTTTATCCGTCATAAAGCCGGTAAGGCCGGTAAATAAGGAAAGGAGTGGAAATAAATGTTTACTAAAGTCGATACAAATAAGCAGCGTCTTAGAAGACATAAGAGAATTCGTGCTAAGATCTCCGGAACAGCAGCAAGACCCCGTCTTGACGTTTTCCGTTCAAACACCAATATCTATGCACAGATTATTGACGATGAAAACGGCGTAACACTTCTTTCTGCTTCAACTCTTGAAAAAGAATTTGAAGGATACGGCGGAAACAAGGAAGCAGCTAAGGCTGTAGGAACAATGATCGCAAAGAGAGCCCTTGAGCGTGGCATTACAGAAGTAGTATTTGACCGTGGCGGTTACGTTTATCACGGAAGAGTACAGGCACTTGCTGAAGCAGCGCGTGAAGGCGGCTTGAAATTCTAATTGTAAGAAAGGAACGGTTACATTCATGGCTCGTAAAATAGATCCTGCAACACTCGACCTCAAAGAAGTCGTTGTTGATGTAAAGAGCGTTTCCAAGACAGTTAAGGGCGGTCGTGTAAGAAAGTTCACAGCTCTTGTTGTAGTTGGAGACGGAAACGGTCACGTAGGTTACGGTCTGGGCAAAGCCGCAGAACGTCCCGAGGCTGTAAGAAAAGGAATGGAAGATGCCAAGAAGAATATCATCGAGGTAGCAATCAAGGGAACAACAATTCCTCACGAAATCATCGGTGAATTCGGAGCAGGCAGAGTCCTTCTTAAACCCGCTGCACCCGGTACCGGTGTTATTGCAGGCGGTAAGGTAAGAAGCGTTATTGAGATGGTTGGTATCAAGGACGTTAGAACAAAGTGTCTCAGATCAAACAATCCCACAAACGTTGTAAAGGCTACATTTGAAGGTCTTAGAAATCTGAGAACTGTTGAAGAAGTTGCAGCTATCAGAAATAAGACGCCCGAAGAAATTCTGAAATAAGGAGAGAAAAACAATGGTAAAGATTACACTTGTAAAGAGTCTCATCGGTAGACTTGACAAGCAGGTTAAAACTGCCGGTTCTCTTGGATTGAAGAAAATCGGAGACTCAAAGGTTCTTGAAGACTCTCCGGCTTTGCAGGGCAAGATATTTGTAATAAAGCATCTTGTAAAGGTTGAACAGGCTG
This sequence comes from Clostridia bacterium, assembly GCA_017520825.1. GTDB lineage: Bacteria > Bacillota > Clostridia > Oscillospirales > SIG627 > RGIG6353. The sequence goes on from JAFXEX010000010.1 coordinate 79,779, forward strand.
ATTAACAAACAAATTTCATAAAAGCAAAGGAGGAAAAGTATGAAGCTTCATGAACTTTCACCCGCACCCGGTTCTGCAACTTCCGCATGGCGCAAGGGCAGAGGAGCCGGTTCCGGTAACGGTAAAACAGCCGGAAAGGGACACAAAGGACAGAATGCGCGCTCCGGCGGAGGAGTAAGACCCGGATTTGAAGGCGGTCAGATTCCTGCGTACAGAAGACTTCCTAAGAGAGGTTTTGACAATAGCAAATTTGCTACTAAATATGCAATAATCAACGTAGGTGATCTTGATAAGTATAACGACGGCGACGTTGTTTCTATCGAGACTCTCCTTGAAACCAAGGTTATCAAAAAGGCATATGACGGTCTTAAAATTCTCGGCGGTGGAGAAATCACTAAAAAGGTTACTGTTAAGGCAACTGTCTTTTCAGCTGCAGCTAAAGAGAAAATTGAAGCCGCAGGCGGAAAAGCAGAGGTGATCTAAATGTTTAAAACATTCAGAAACGCATGGAAGGTTGCTGAACTCAGAAGCAAAATTCTGTTTACGGTAGTCATTCTCGTTCTCTTCCGTTTAGGTTGCGTAGTCCCTGTTCCTTACTTCGATTCAGCAGTCCTCAAGGCGACCTTCGAGTCAGCTCAGGGCTCTGTATTCCAGTATTTGAACATACTGTCCGGTGAAGCGTTTGCAAGAGGTACACTCTTCGCACTTTCAGTTTCACCTTATATCACAGCACAGATTATTATGCAGCTCTTAACAATTGCTATCCCTGCTCTCGAGCGTGTTGCTAAAGAGGGCGAAGAGGGTAGACGTAAGATTGAAGCCTGGACCAGATATTTCACAGTAGCTCTTGCAGTAATTACTGCATACGGCTACTACGCATGGCTCAGATCAATCACAGGCGTTCTCACCAACACAGGTGTATTTGCAGGATTCGTAATCGTTGCAACCTACACTGCAGGTGCAGCGCTGGTTATGTGGCTGGCAGAAAAAATTAACGAACACGGTATCGGCAACGGTATCTCAATGATACTTTTCGCCAATATCATTTCAAGTCTTCCTTCAATGATTCTCGGTATCGTTCTTAACCCCGAATCACTCATATTCAAGATAGTAGCAGCAGTTATTACGGCAGTTATTATCATTGCAATAGTTGCATTCGTAGTTTTCGTTACCGAATCTGAAAGAAGAATTCCCGTACAGTATGCTAAGAAGGTTGTAGGCAGAAAGATGTACGGTGGACAGAACTCATCACTTCCCATTAAGCTGAATATGTCAGGCGTTATGCCCATCATCTTCGCTCAGTCGATAGTTTCTATCCCCGCAACACTTCAGCTCATATTCAACCCCAAGGCAGGTTCAGTTTGGTACAAGATTTTCAATTTCGTATCCTACGAATCTCCTCTCTATGCGATTTTGCTCTTCATTCTCATTATCGCATTTGCATACTTCTATCTTGCAATTTCGTTCAATCCCGTAGAGGTTGCTAACAACATCAAGCGTAACGGTGGTATGGTACTTGGTATCCGCCCCGGTAAGCCTACTGCAGATTTCATTTCTAAGATTCTTAGCCGTGTAACTCTCATAGGCGCAATATTCCTTGGTTTGATAGCAATTCTTCCTATGATCGTTGCAGCAATCGTTCCTTCGCTTGGCAACATCTCATTTGGTGGTACTTCACTTCTCATCGTAGTAGGTGTAGCACTTGAAACATCAAGAGAGCTTGAAAGCCAGCTTATGATGCGCAACTATTCGGGATTCCTCGATTAATTAAGTGTCCGACTCGCAGAAAGGATAGATTATGAAAATAATTTTTTTGGGTGCCCCCGGAGCAGGTAAGGGAACTCAGGCGGAAATCGTTGCACAAAAAGCAGGAATTCCAACTATCTCAACCGGCGTAATTTTAAGGGAAGCAATCAAAAACAAAACTCCTTTGGGTGTTTCGGCACAGTCCTATATCGAAAAAGGACAGCTTGTTCCGGATGAGCTCGTTATCGATATTCTGACAGAAAGACTGAGTCAGTCAGACTGTGACAACGGATATATCCTTGACGGCTTTCCGAGAACTATTGCTCAGGCAGAGGCTCTTGACAAAATGAACGTTAACATTGACAAGGTTGTCAACATCTACGTTCCCGACGAGAAAATCGTTGAAAGGCTTGCAGGCAGACGCTCATGCAGTGGCTGTGGTGCAACCTACCACGTAGCGTACAATCCTTCAAAGGACGGCGTTCACTGCAATAATTGCGGTAAAGAGCTTACACAGCGCTCAGACGATAAGCCTGAAACTATTCTCAACAGACTTGCTGTCTACCACGAGCAGACAGCACCTCTGGAAGAGTTCTACAGAAACCGTGGTATTTTGTGTGACGTAGTAGGTCAGGAAGAAGTTGCTGACACTACCTCACTTACCTTGAAAGCTTTGGGTCTGAAATGATTAGCATCAAAACACAGAAAGATATCGAACAAATGCGTAAGGCTTGCAGAATTACTGCAGGCGCGTTGAAGATGGCAGGTGAAGCAATAAGGCCCGGTATGACCACGGCTGAGCTTGACCGTAAAATCAGAAGCTTTATTGAACAGAACGGAGCAAAGCCCTCCTTCCTTAATTACAACGGATTTCCTGCATCGGCTTGTATAAGTGTAAACGAAGAAGTGATACACGGAATTCCCGGAAACAGAGTTTTGCTTGAGGGCGACATAGTCAAAGTGGACGTTGGGGCGTATTACCTCGGCTTCCACGGAGATTGCGCCAACACGTTCCCCGTGGGTGATATCTCTGATGAAGCCGCAAGGCTTATCGAGGTTACCCGACAAAGCTTCTTTGAGGGCATCAAAAACATTAAGGACGGCTCAAGAGTCGGTGATATCGGCTGGGGCGTACAGAGTTATGTTGAGATGAACGGTTATTCTGTCGTCAGAGACTATATCGGTCACGGTGTGGGTGAACACCTTCACGAGGAGCCTGACGTGCCAAATTACGGCAGAGCAGGACGTGGACCGAGACTGTATAAGGGTATGACGGTTGCAATAGAACCTATGGTATGTCAAGGCGGCTATGAAGTAAAAACTCTTGACAATGACTGGACTGTTGTGACCTGCGACGGAAAGCTTGCCGCGCACTACGAAAACACCGTCGTGATTACCGATACAGGCGTTGAGATTCTGACAGAGGCGTAAATATGAGCCTTGAAGTCGGAGCTCTCGTGGTATCAGCCAACGGCAGAGATACGGGCACGGTTCTTGCAGTAATAGGCAGGACCGACACACACCTGATACTTGCCAACGGCAGAAAACGCAGAATCGAAAAACCAAAGCTGAAAAAGATCAAGCACGTCAAGGAGCTTGACGCTGAGCTTGACGGCGAGACAGTAAGCAAGCTTATAAAAGGTGAGCTTACCAACAAAATGCTTTATAAAGGTATCTGGCGCAGTCTGAATAATGAAAAAGTTTGAAATTTCGACGTAGGAGGGACAAATCATGGCAAAAGAAGACGTAATGGAGTTTGAAGGACTGGTTGTGGAAACACTTCCCAACGCGTGCTTCAAGGTAAAGCTTCAGAACGATCTCGTAATCCTTGCTCACATTTCGGGCAAGATGCGAATGAACTATATTAAGATAGTACCCGGTGACCGTGTGCTGGTAGACATTTCAGTATACGACACCACTAAGGGCAGAATAACAAGACGCTTGTAATTCTGCAAAACACATATAAACTAAAAATCATAACACAATGGAGGTTACTGATATGAAAGTTAAGCCTTCTGTAAAAAAAATTTGCGAGAAGTGTAAGATTATCAGAAGAAAAGGCGTTGTAATGGTTATATGCGAGAATCCCAAGCATAAGCAGAAGCAAGGCTGATTGGAGGTGTAATTAATGGCTCGTATAGCAGGCGTAGATATTCCAAATGAAAAGCGTGTCGAGATCGGTTTGACATACATTTTCGGTATCGGCAGAACAGCTTCCAACAAAATACTTGAAGCAACGGGTATCAACCCCGACACTCGTGTAAAGGATCTCACAGACGACGAACTTGCAAAGCTTCGTGAAGAGATTGAAAATGAGCACGTAGTAGAAGGTGACCTTAGAAGAAAGATTGCTTATGACATCAAAACAATGACAGACATTGGATGCTATAAGGGAATCCGTCACCGCAAGGGTCTCCCCGTAAGAGGTCAGAGAACTAAGACCAACGCAAGAACACGCAAGGGTCCCAAGAAGACTATTGCAAATAAGAAGAAGTAAGGAGTGACAAGTTAAATGGCAGCTAAAGTACAGGCTAAAAAGACTGTAAAGAGACGTCGTGAGAGAAAAAACATTGAAAAGGGCGCGGCACACATCTGCTCCACATACAATAACACAATCGTTACTCTTACAGACGTAGACGGAAATGCTCTTTCATGGGCATCAGCCGGTGAACTCGGATTCAAGGGTTCAAAGAAGTCAACTCCCTTCGCAGCTCAGATGGCAGCTGAACAGGCAGCAAGAGCAGCAATGGAGCACGGACTTAAAACAGTTGAAGTTTTCGTTAAGGGTCCCGGTCAGGGAAGAGAATCTGCAATCAGAGCTCTTCAGACAGCAGGCCTTGACATTACTCTCATTAAAGACGTAACACCTATTCCGCACAACGGATGCCGTCCTCCCAAGAGAAGACGCGTATAATTAAGAAGGAGGTGCAAGGATATGGCAAAGTATACAGGACCTTCATGCAGACAGTGCCGCAGAGAAGGCGTTAAAATGTTCCTTAAGGGTGACAGATGTTTTTCCGACAAGTGCGCTATCGTAAGAAGAAGCACAGTTCCCGGACAGCACGGCGCAGCTCGTAGAGGAATGATGAAAGAATACGGTCTCCAGCTTCGTGAAAAGCAGAAAGCAAAGAGATATTACGGCGTTCTTGAAAAGCAGTTCAGAAACTACTTTACCAAGGCAGATGCAGCAGAGGGTATGACAGGTGAAAACCTTCTCAAGCTCATCGAAAGAAGACTTGACAACGTAGTTTACAGAATGGGACTCGCTGAAAGCAGAAGAGACGCAAGACAGCTTGTTCGCCACGGTCACTTTACTCTTAACGGTGGCAAGGCAAACATTCCTTCACAGCTTGTAAAGCTCGGTGACGAGATTGCAGTTAAGGATACCAGCAAGTCACTTCCCAAATTCAAGTCACTTGTTGAAAATATCGACAATAAGAAGAATCCTCAATGGCTCGACGTTGACAAGCAGAACCTTGTTGCTAAGGTTGTTGCTCTTCCCGCAAGAGAAGACGTTGACTTCGAAATTCAGGAACACCTTATCGTCGAGTTGTACTCAAAATAAGAGATATCATCAAAAGGCCCGATACTTTTATTTACGCAGTACAACTCAACGTGCAGCGTAATAGAAGGTATAGTTTATTAACTAATTAACGAGGAGGAAAATGATGATAGAATTTAAGAGACCGAGCATAGAAACCGTTGAATTAAGTGAAAACGGTTCATATGGTAAATTTGAAATTGAACCCCTTGAAAGAGGTTTTGGTATTACCTTGGGTAATTCCATCCGTAGAGTGCTTCTCAGCTCTCTTCCGGGTGTTGCTGTAACCTGTGTAAAAATTGATGGTGTTTTACATGAAATCTCAACAGTATCCGGAGTGAAGGAAGACGTTACCGAAATCATCTTGAACGTCAAGGGCATCACAGCCAAGCTTTTCTGCGACTGTCCCAAGACGGTTGTTATCGAAATGACAGGTGAGGGTGAAGTAACAGCAGGCGATATAAAAACCGACTCTGATATTGAAATTATCAACCCCGACCACCACATCGCTACTCTCTCAGAGGATGCCAAGTTCTATATGGAGCTTACCTTTGACCAGGGCAGAGGATACGTCAGCGCCGATAAAAACAAGCAGAACGGCCCCGGTACCATCGGTATTATATACACCGACTCTATCTACACACCAGTGTATAACGCAAATTACACCGTTACACCTGCCCGTGTAGGTAACAGCATCGATTTCGATAAGCTGACATTGGAGGTTCAGACCGATGGCACGTTAACGGCAAAGGAAGCAGTTTCAATTGCCGCCAAGATTCTCAACGACCATCTTGAGCTGTTTATCAATCTTTCGGACAACGCAAGTGCGCCCACCGTTGGAATGGTAGACGGCGAAGAAACCGTCAAGAAAATTCAATTAGAGATGACCATTGAGGAGCTTGACTTGTCAGTTCGTTCATTCAACTGCTTGAAGAGAGCAGGTATTGATACTGTAGGCGATCTGACCAATCGTACACAAGACGAAATGATTAAGGTGCGTAACCTTGGTAAGAAGTCACTTGAGGAAGTAATCCAGAAGCTTGAAACTATGGGACTTTCTCTCAAGAAGGAAGACGAATAAGGACTTACGCATATTGTTTGTAATACTGAGTAAAGGAGGAATACAAAATGCCGGGAACAAGAAAGTTGGGTCGTACAACCGACCAAAGAATGGCAATGCTCAGAGGCATGACAACATACCTTTTGGAAAATGGGTCAATCGAGACCACTGTAACCAGAGCAAAGGAAGTAAGAAGCCTTGCTGAAAAAATGATTACACTTGGTAAAACAAATACACTCGCATCAAGAAGACAGGCGCTTGCATTTATCACTAAAGAGGACGTTGTAACAAAGCTTTTCAACGAAATCGCTCCTGCATATGCAGAGAGAAACGGTGGTTATACAAGAATCCTTCGTAAAGGACCCAGACGCGGTGACGCTGCTGAAATGGCAATCATCGAGCTTGTAAAGTAATTACAAAAAAAGGTTGCGACGAAAGTCGCAGCCTTTGTTTTTTATTTAATGAAAAATTGGGCAAATCTGCTTTGCCGTTTATTACACTCTTTTGAAATGACAGAATTTTTTGTGATCTGTAAAATAAACGGTTGACCCCCACATAGCACTGAAGCGACAGGGAAGCCCTTCACAGTTAAAGGTCTTTTTCCAATGGTCGTCAGCCGTACTGTGACCGTAGAAGGCAAGCTCCTTGTCGAAGGTCATTTTCGTAACGTAGTGACCTATACGGCATTCCGTACCGAAAATATTCACAACACTGTTTTCCTCGTAAATCTCGGCGTTTGGACAAAGTGCTTTAACCTCATCCATAAGGTCGTTATTGCCAGAGCAGAAAACCAGCCTTGCTCCCGACTTGTTCATCATATCAGTAATAATTTTAATTTTATGAATATACTCACCCTTGATATTGGGACAGTTGCCTACCTTTACCTCGTCTGCCATATCACCCGTGTGTATTATCACGTCGGGCTTAACGGCTTCAATCAGCTTTTCATAATATCTGTAAAAATAGGAATTGGTATCACCAATATGCAAAACTCTCGGTCCCGACAGTTTCTGATATTCCTCGGGCAAGGAAACGTCTGCCTCATAAGGAGCGCTGATTTTTTCAGCGTACCATTCTTCCTTTGTCACAAAGTTACTCGTGGTCTTTTCGTAAGGTAAGTGTGAGGTGTCGCAGTAAATAGGCTTAAAGGACAGATTTCCAGGGTCAATGGCACTGAGCGAGCAATTAAAGAGGGTTGTGGTTTTTTGCGAAGGAATCTCGTAAATGCTCAAAAGCTTTCCTGCGGACGCTCCATGTCCAACGTATAAAAGTGGCGTGTCGGGGAAAAGTCTTTCAATATTTGACACACCCCTTGAAACACGGAGTAAAACGTCGTCAGAGGTCTCTCCCTTTTCGGGCATCCAGGGGTATTCGAGAATTGATTCTTCCGAGATATGAGGGAAACGGCTTCTTAACTCCTCATAGCTTAAAGGCTCATACTTTTTTATAAAGCTATCGGATGCAATTATTTCGTGCATTGGTCCGTAGGGAAAAATGACAGAGCCCGTTTCCTCAGCAATCAGCTCGGCAGTTTCCAAGGTGCGCAAAAATGGTGAAGAGATAATATGACCGTTAAATTTCATCTTCGCCAATCTCTTGCCAAGCATCTTCGCCTGCTCACGACCAAGCTGGGATAAGGGCATATCTCCCGTGGTGTATAAATGACTTTCATCGTGTGACACTACCTGACCGTGTCTGGTTATATAACGTAACATTTTCCGTCTCCTTTTACATTATTGATTTATTTTATCATAGACCTAATATTTTTGCAATACCAAAACTAAAACTATTTGATTGAAATCCATTGACTATATTTTTAAATGTGGTAAAATATAGGCAGATATATCTTAAGGAGTAAACTGTGAAAAGACTTATAAAATATATGTCAGCCTACAAAAAAGAGGCGTTTTTAGGGCCGATTTTCAAGCTTCTTGAAGCGTTGCTTGAGCTTTTTGTACCGTTGGTCATAGCAGAAATTATCGACAAGGGAATAGGGGCAGGCGAGGACGGAAAAAGCACGGTCATCAGGCTTATGCTCCTGCTTGTTTTACTCGGACTTGTGGGTCTGGGCTTTTCGGTAACGGCACAGTTTTTTGCCGCAAAGGCGTCGGTGGGCTTCGTTACACGCATCCGAACATCACTCTTTGCGCATATACAAAAATTATCGTATACACAGCTTGATAAATCGGGCACGGCAACTCTGGTTACCAGAATGACGAGCGATATGAATCAGGTGCAGACTGGCGTAAATTTAGCCCTTCGTCTCCTTCTCCGTTCACCCTTCGTGGTTTTCGGCGCAATGATAATGGCGTTTACCATAGACGCTAAAATATCACTTATTTTCCTTGCCACTATCCTTATTCTTTCGGTGGTAGTTTTCGGCGTAATGCTCGTAACCATGCCCTTGCATAAGAAGGTGCAGACAAGCCTTGATTCTCTTACTCACGCCACAAAGGAAAATCTTGGTGGCGCAAGAGTTATCAGGGCATTTTGCAAGGAGGAGGACGAGGTATCATCCTTCAGACAAAAGAATGACAGCTACGCTACGGGCGAGCGCTTTGCAGGCAGGATTTCTGCCCTTACCAACCCCGTTACCTTTATCGTAGTCAACGTAGCCGTAACGGTGCTTATCTGGAACGGCTCAATCCGTGTAAACTTCGGCACGCTTTCTCAGGGTGACGTTGTGGCGCTCTACAACTATATGTCACAAATTCTCGTCGAGCTGATAAAGCTTGCAAACCTTATCGTCACTATTTCCAAGTCACTTGCCTGCGCCTCGCGCATCGGTGACGTGCTTGACGTTCCCACAAGCTCCCAGGGTGGTGAGGAATACCTTGGTGACGGCTCGGTTACCTTTGATAATGTCTCCCTTACCTATGAGGGCGCAGGTGATATGTCCTTAAAGAATATATCCTTCTCGGTAAACCACGGCGATACAGTTGGCGTTATCGGTGGAACGGGTGACGGAAAAACCACACTTGTAAATCTTATTCCAGCCTTTTATTCTGCAACCTCAGGCTCCGTGTCGGTTGGCGGGAAAAGGGTAGAGGAATACGACGAGGCTTCCCTTCGTTCACAAATTGGCGTGGTGCCTCAGAAGGCAATGCTGTTCAGTGGCACAATAAGAGAAAATATGCGTTGGGGCAACGAAAATGCCACCGACGAGGAAATAATGGAAGCCCTTGAAATTGCGCAGGCTAAGGACTTTGTAACCGAAAAAGAGGGTGTCCTTGATTACTTTATCGAGCAGGGTGGCAAAAACCTTTCGGGTGGTCAGAGACAGCGTCTCACCATTGCCAGAGCAATAGTGTCAAAGCCACGTATACTTATTCTTGACGACTCCTCGTCAGCCCTTGACTACCTTACCGACCTTAATTTGAGAAGGGCTATTGCAGGCATTGATTATTCACCCACAGTATTTATCGTTTCACAGCGAGCCTCCTCCGTTATGAACGCCGACAGTATTATCGTCCTTGACGACGGAGAAATGGTGGGCTACGGAAAGCATAGCGACCTCTTGAATACCTGCCCCGTATACCGTGAGATATACGAAACTCAATTCACTGGAGAGGAGGCAAGGCAATGAAAAATAAAAGCACCTTAAAAACAGTCCTTTCCTACGTTTCAAGACACAGAATGCTTTTGTGCCTCCTTATTCTTTTCTCCGTGGCGTTCAGCCTTTTGTCCCTTTATATTCCAATTCTCATCGGTGACGCCATCGACCTTGCCGTAGATAAGGGAGAGGTTGATTTTGACGGAATTTTGTCCATTATCATCAGGGCAGTAGCCGTTACTCTGCTGACTGCGCTTTTCCAATGGCTTGTGAGCATTATAGGAAACAGTATCACCTTTTCGGTAGTCCGTGACATTCGTCAGGAGGCCTTTGAAAAGCTTGTTAAGCTTCCCTTGTCCTATATTGACTCCCACCGTCACGGTGAGGTTGTCAGCCGTGTTATTACGGATGCAGGGCAGTTTGCCGACGGTCTCATAATGGGCTTCACACAGCTTTTCACGGGCGTTGTAACCATTCTTGGAACAATCGTCTTTATGGTGAGCATAAATTACAAAATAGCGCTTATCGTGGTGCTTCTCACACCACTGTCACTTTTCGTTGCCTCCTTTATCGCAAGGAACACCTACAATATGTTCAAAAAGCAGAGCGAAACGAGAGGGGAAATGACTGGTGTCATTGACGAAATGATAGGTGGTCAAAAGGTTGTCAGAGCCTTCGGCTACGAGGCCAAGGCACAGGCAAAATTCGATGACGTAAACTCTCGCCTTGAAAAGCACACCTTAAAAGCAATTTTCTTTTCATCACTTACCAATCCATGCACGCGCTTCGTCAATAGCGTGGTGTACGCCTTCGTGGGTGGTTTTGGAGCATTTGCCGTAATCGGATCAACCATGACGGTTGGTGGACTTTCCTGCTTTTTGAGCTATGCAGGACAGTACACAAAGCCCTTCAACGAAATATCGGGCGTAGTTACCGAGCTTCAGAACTCACTTGCTTGCGCTGCCCGTGTATTTGAGTTTATAAATACCCCCGAGGTTGAGGATAAGGGGATAGAGCTTCTTGACTTTCCCAAGGGCGACGTGGAATTCAAGGACGTTTCCTTCTCCTACAGTAAGGACGTCAGCCTTATCGAAGGCTTCAATCTTCAGGTTAAATCGGGACAGAGAGTTGCTATCGTCGGCCCTACGGGCTGTGGAAAAACCACTCTCATCAACCTTATAATGCGCTTTTACGACGTTGACGGTGGTGTTATAACGGTGGACGGCATTGATACAACACATCTGTCACGCAAGAGCCTTCGTTCAAACTTCGGTATGGTTTTGCAGGATACCTGGATAAAGAAGGGAACCGTTGCCGAGAACATCGCAATGGGCAAGCCCGACGCTACCAGGGAGGAAATAATTGCCACGGCAAAAGCCTCTCACGCACACAATTTCATAAAGAAGCTCCCCAAGGGCTACGACACGGTAATTTCCGAAGCCGAGGGTGGACTTTCTCAGGGGCAGAGACAGCTTCTTTGTATTTGCCGTGTAATGCTGGCACTCCCACCTATGCTTATTCTCGACGAGGCAACCTCGTCTATCGACACCCGTACCGAGAAAAAGATTCAGGACGCCTTTGCAAAGCTTATGCAGGGTAAAACAAGCTTTATCGTGGCGCATAGACTTTCCACCGTCAGAGAAGCAGACGTAATTCTGGTAATGCGTGACGGCAAGATAATAGAATGTGGAAGCCATGGAGAGCTACTTGCTAAAAATGGCTTTTATACCCAGCTTTACAATAGCCAGAGCGCAGTCTGAAAGGAGCAGTAAATGGATAATCACGGATACGACGACCGACTTGCAGAGCTTATCTACAGGTTTGCCGAATATAAGGACACAAAGCCCTTCGACGACCCCGACACGATGAAGCTGGTAGCCAAATATCAACGCTTTATGAATAAGAATTACTACGACAACGGACTGACCGACGAGCTTTTTGAGGCAATCGGTAAAATGTACGCAGGTGGCGATTTCGCACCCAAGATAGACGTTTTCGGCAAAGGCACTGCCGAGTATATGAGCAAGGCAATTGTTGTCTATTGCAGTAAATAGTAAAAACCCATCGGTTTTCCCGATGGGTTTTTACTATAATCTATTGCGTTAATCTTACGGACACTTCACCCGAAGAAAGTGGAACGGTTTCTCCACTGTCGGCTTTAAGTATCAGTCTGCATTCCTCGTCAATATCAATTGCCACACCTTCAACGCCCTCGTTTCCCAACACCTTGACCCTTTCTCCAAGTAGCACCGAGCGCTCCTTGTATTCGGTCAAAAAGTCGTGAGAGGGAAGCTCATCGTAAAGAGCGAAAAGACGGTTGAGTATCTGTTCAAGCAGAGCGTCACGGATACCTTCGTCACCAAGGCTTGTGGCAATTTCACGAAGCTCCTGGGGAAAATCCTCTTTTGGCTGGCACAGGTTTACACCTATCCCCACTATAACGTAATTTACCTTGTCGGCATCGTGGTCAAAGGAGCCCTCACACAGTATTCCGGCAACCTTTTTGCCCTCAACGAAAATATCGTTGACCCACTTTATACCACATTTCTTGTTGGACACAGTTTCTATGGCACTCGCCGTTGCAACTGCCGTCATACTGGTTATAAAAAGGGATTCCTTAACCGACGCTTCGGGACGCAAAAGCACGCTCATATAAAGTCCCGTGTCGGCAGGAGAGAAGAAGCTTCTTCCGTGCCGTCCTCTGCCCGAGGTCTGACGTCGGGCGACCACTACACACCCCTCGCGCTCACCCTTTTCGGCAAGTGTCTTCAGATAGGTGTTGGTTGAGTCTACTGTCTCAAGCTTTATTATTTTCAGTTTTCTTTTTGCCATTCTTAAAAATCTTCTCCAGCTTCATAGAGCAGAGCGTTGCAACTGCTATTTTTATTGCATCAAAGGGGAGGAAGGGCAACACGTAGACGGTAAGCATCTTCCAGAAGGAGCCCTCGTAATAGCCCATTATATCTATCCACAACGCACCGAAAATATAGGCTATAAGCGTTGCTATTGAAAACGTGAAGGCGTGGGTAAAGGCAGAGCTACGGAATTTACGCCTGAGAGTGCTGACAACGAAGGCAATAACGGGGAAGGAAATAATAAAGCCACCACCAACGTTGAGAACAATCCCGATACCGCCACTGAAGGAAGAAAACACGGGCGCTCCCACAATCCCCAGAAGCACGTATATAAGACTTGAAATCAAAGCCTCTGTTGGAGAAAGAATAACTGCCGTGATAAAAATACAAAGTGTCTGAAGAGTGACGGGTGGAATAGTGGGAATAGCAAGCTGTGCCCCGATAACTATAAAGGCAGTTGAGAGGGCAATTCTCGTAATTTTAGCCACGTTAAATTTCACATTTTTCACCTCGTCTAATTTTATCATATAAAAGGGTATATTGTCAACCGAAAATGATTGACAATAGCTTCATTCGGGTGTAAAATAAAACCTGTGAGGTGTTGGATAATGAAAAAAGATAAGCAAAGCACAAACTGTGAAACCTGCGTGAATTTCGTCTTTGACCCGGAGCTTGGCTATGAGGTATGTATGGTAGAGCTTGACGAGGACGAGTATCTGAAATATATGGAGAAGGCCTTTGACTCCTGCCCTTATTATCAGCTTTACGATGAATATAAGACGGTAAGACGTCAGAATTAAAGCATCCTCAGGATGCTTTTTCGTTTTTTACCCAAAAATCACTACGTTAGACGTATAAAAAAGCGGGAGTTTTGGAGGAAAAATCGTCAATTGCGAAGCCGTAGGCGTACAAGGGTACGCCAGTGCGAGCAAGGGGCGAAGAAAATGAAATTTTCATAAACGGAAGAAAGCGAAGCTTTCAACATCGGAAAAACTGAAAATGGCGTTTTAATTTTGCACTATGTTTTTGTGAGAGACAATATTAAGAAGTATAAACCCTTTCATTTTCGTTTTTTACCCAAAACTAACGCTTTTTTTCAGAAAAGGTATTGACTTTTTTTGGATATAGTATTATAATTTAGCATATTAAAGTGATAAAGTGAAGGAGCAAATATGGATAAGTTACATACACCCGACGTAGATAACCTTTTTCGTGCAATTCTTTGTCTTGAAAGCATTGAGGAATGTTATATGTTTTTTGAGGACGCTTGTACTGTCAAGGAGATACTTGACGTTGCCCAAAGGCTTAAAGCTGCAAAAATGCTGATGAACGGTGAAAATTACGTGGTTGTCAGCAAGACCACGGGAATGAGCACTGCTACCATCAGCCGTGTAAATAAATGTCTCGAATACGGTGGAGGAGGCTATAGGGCAATCCTCGAAAAGCTTGAAGAGAGAGAGAAAGAGGGACAGAAGAAGTGAGAGAAAACCACATCTTGAAGAACGAAGAAAAGGCAGTGTTTGCTCTCCGTGGGTTATATAAGGATTTCGGATACCTGCCCTTTAAAATGAGTAAGTTTGAAGAATACGACCTTTACGTGAGAAACAAGGACTTTCTCGTTTCCGACTCGGTTATAACTTTCAACGATACCAACGGCGCCTTGCTTGCTCTCAAGCCCGACGTAACCCTTTCTATTATTAAGAACACAGTTGACAAGGCAGGCTGTAAGGAAAAGGTCTATTATAACGAAAACGTATACAGAGTTTCGGGAAGCACCCGTCGTTTTAAGGAAATTATGCAGACGGGTCTGGAGTGTATCGGCGATATTGATACCTACGATATTTTTGAGGTGTTGTATCTTGCTGCAAAGAGCCTTGATACTATTTCCGCAGACTTTGCTCTCGATATATCTCATATGGGCGTTTTCAAGGCACTGCTTGATACCACGGGTAAGGACGAATTCTTCAAAAAGGAATTTATCCGTCTTGTGTCAGAGAAAAACAGACACGAGGCAACGGCACTGCTTGAAAAATACTCGATAGACTCTGACACGGCTCAAAAGCTATTGTCCTTCATTGACCTTTACGGCACACCCGATAAGGTTATCGGCGAGCTTGACGGAATATGCACCACTCCCGAAGCAATAACGGCGCTGGAAAGCTTAAAGACACTTTGGTCACTCTTCGGTGACACCGAATACGCTGATCGCATAAGAATAGACTTTTCGGTTATCAACGATATGAATTATTATAACGGCATAGTGTTCAAGGGCTTTTTAAACGGAATTCCCGAGGGTGTTCTTGCAGGTGGACAGTACGATGCTCTCATGGAGCGTATGGGACGAAAATCGGGCGCAATAGGCTTTGCGCTTTACCTGGACTTGTTGGAGGACTTCAACCGTGAGTCAAAGGGCTATGACGTTGACGTGTTACTTCTTTACAGTGACAAAACCGACGTAAAAAAGGTGTTTGACCGAGTGCGCGCGCTCACCTCTGCATCACTTACGGTTACTGCGCAGAAAAGCATACCCGAAAAAATCAGATACAAAATGATGGAAAATCTTGATGGAGATATAAAATGATAAACGTAGCACTTCCCAAGGGCAGACTTGGTGAAAAGGTATATTCAATGTTCGAAAAGGCAGGCTTTGAGTGTCCCTCAATTCACGACAACAGCCGTAAGCTTATTTTTGAAAACGAAGAAAAGGGAATAAGATATTTTTGGGTAAAGCCCTCAGACGTATCCATATACGTTGAAAGGGGCGCAGCTGATATAGGCGTTGCAGGTAAGGATATTCTCCTTGAATATTCGCCCGAAATATACGAGCTTCTCGACCTGAATATCGGTAAATGCAAAATGGCAGTTGCAGCCAAAAAAGGCTTTTACGACGATAATTCACGCACTCTCAAGGTGGCAACGAAGTTTGTCAATATAGCCAAAAACTTTTACGCCTCACGCTGCCGTGACATTGATATTATAAAGCTTAACGGCTCTATTGAGCTTGCCCCTATTCTCGGACTGTCCGACGTAATAGTGGACATAGTGGAAACGGGCACAACCCTTAAGGAAAACGACCTTGAGGTTGTGGAGACCGTAATACCCATAAGCGCACGCCTTATTGCCAATAAATCCAGCTTTAAGTTTAAAACGAAAGAAATTGAAGAAATTCTTGACAGTATGAAAGCACAGGTAAAAACCGATGATTAACATATACAAATACGGCGACGTGCCGAACAGTGAAATTTATAAAAGAGAGAACATAGCCTCAAATGTTGAAGCCGACGTTGAAAAGATAATCGCAAACGTAAGAGAGAGGGGAGACCAAGCCCTTTTTGAGTATTGCGAAAGGTTTGACAAGGTGACCCTTACCTCGTTGGAGGTAAGCGAGGAGGAAATTGACGAGGCGTTTGCAAAGGTAGAGGAAAAGTTCCTTGATATTCTCAGGGAGGCTGCCGAAAATATCCGTTACTTCCACAAGCGCCAGATAACCAATAGCTTTTTCATCAATGAAAAGGACGGCGTTATAACGGGTCAGAGAGTTACTCCCATTGAAAAGGTGGGCATCTACGTTCCGGGAGGAACGGCTGCATACCCCTCAACCGTTCTTATGGATTCAATCCCTGCAAAGCTTGCAGGCTGTAATGAAATCGTTATGATTACCCCACCTATGCGTGACGGCAAGGTAAACCCCGTAATTCTCGCAGCAGCTAAAATTGCAGGCGTTGACAGAATATTCAAGGTAGGTGGCGCCCAGGCAGTAGCAGCCCTTGCATACGGCACCCAAACCTTGCCCAAGGTGGATAAAATAGTTGGTCCGGGTAACGCTTACGTTGCCGAGGCAAAGAAGCAGGTTTTCGGCAAGGTTGCCATTGATATGATAGCAGGCCCCAGCGAAATACTCGTAGTTGCCGACAAGGCTTCCTCAGCCAAAAACGTTGCAGCAGATATGCTCTCTCAGGCAGAGCACGACAGAATGGCAAGCGCAGTGCTTGTTACCGATAGCTTTGAATTTGCCCAAAGGGTAAGCGCAGAGCTTGAAAGACAGATTCCTCTGTTACCAAGAGCCGAAATTGCCCGTGCCTCTATTGACAACAACGGTAAGATTATCGTTGCCGAGGACAATCTCCTTCTTGCCATAGATATAGCCAACGAGATTGCCCCCGAGCATCTTGAGCTGTGCGTAGACAATCCCTTTGATTATCTTGATAAAATTCACCACGCAGGCTCAATCTTTATGGGAAGATATTGTCCCGAGGCGCTTGGTGACTATTTTGCAGGACCCAACCACACCCTTCCCACAAGTGGAACGGCACGCTTCTCGTCACCCCTCAGCGTAGACGATTTCGTGAAGAAGTCACAGATAATATATTATACCAAGGAAGCGCTTGATAAGGTCAGCGACAAGGTTGCCTATTTTGCCTCAAAGGAAGGGCTTGACGCTCACGCAAGAAGCGCAACCGTCAGAGGTGAGGAATAATGAGCAGATTTTTCAGCGCCACCCATAAGGACCTCGTGCCCTACGTACCCGGCGAGCAGTTAAACGATAAAAAATACATAAAGCTCAATACCAACGAGTCCCCCTATCCGCCGTCACCTGCAGTTGAGAGGGCAGTGTCGGAGGAGGTTTCCCGTCTCAGACTTTATTCCGACCCCGACTGCAAGACTCTCGTTCACAGCCTTGCCAAGCATTACGGCGTGGATGAACAGTCGGTGGTTGTCACCAACGGCTCGGACGAGATACTTAATTTCGCCTTCTTTGCCTTTTGTGACAAGGATAATCCCGTGGTTTTTCCCGACCTTACCTACGGATTTTATAAGGTTTTCGCACAGCTTTACAACCTTCCCTACGAGGAAATACCCTTGAGGGAGGACTTCACTGTTTGCGTTGACGATTATATAGGCATTGGGAAAAATATTTTTATAGCCAACCCCAACGCTCCCACGGGTATTGCGTTGCCCCTTTCGGATATTGAGAGAATAGTTGCTTCCAATCCCGACAATTTCGTTTTGGTGGACGAGGCCTACGTTGATTTCGGTGGTGAAAGCGCCGTTGGACTTATCAAGAAGTATCCGAACCTTATGGTTACCCAGACCTTTTCAAAGTCAAGGTCACTTGCAGGCGCAAGACTTGGAATGGGCTTTGCCTCTCCCGAGCTGATTGCCGATATAAACACAATAAGATATTCAACCAACCCCTATAATATAAACCGTATGACCATGGTGGCAGGCGTTGCTGCTCTTGAGGAAAACGGTTATTATATGAACAACTGCTCTGAGATTATGAAGACCAGGGATTATACCACCGAGGCTCTCCGTAGTCTTGGATTTCAGGTGCTTGACTCAAAGACGAATTTCGTCCTTGCAAAGAGCGACAAGATAAAGGGCGAAGAGCTTTACACAAAGCTTCGTGACAGAGGAATACTCGTTCGTCACTTTACAAATAAGCGAATTTGCGATTATAACCGAATTACTATAGGAACACCTGAGCAGATGGAAACGCTGATCTGCAACGTTAAAGAAATTTTGGAGGAAAAATAATGAGGATCTCAAAATTAAGCCGAAAAACTGCCGAAACGGATATCACTCTTTCCCTTGACCTTGACGGCAAAGGAAACGGCAATATAAATACGGGCTGTGGCTTCCTTGACCATATGCTTACTCTCTTTGCAAAGCACTCACGCTTCGACCTTGAGGTAGCGTGCAAGGGTGACACCTGGGTAGATTATCACCACACGGTAGAGGATATTGGAATAACTCTCGGAAAGGCCTTTGCAGAGGCGCTTGGCGATAAAGGGGGAATAGTGCGTTATGCCGACACCACTCTTCCCATGGACGAAACCCTTATCCTTTCAGCCATCGATATTTCTGGCAGGTCGTACCTTGCCTACGATGCCGAAACGTTGACCTCAAGAGTGGGCGATTTTGACACAGAGCTTTCAGAGGAATTCTGGCTCGCCTTCGTAAGAGAAGCAGGAGTAACCTTGCACGTTAAAAAGCTCTCGGGCACTAATTCGCACCATATAATCGAGGGCGTATTCAAATCGGTTGCAAGAACCTTGAGAAAAGCCACTCGAATTGACCCCGAGCTTGAGGGGGAAGTACCCTCTACAAAAGGAGTGCTTTGATGATAGCCCTTATTGATTACGGAGTAGGAAACCTATTTTCCCTCAAATCCTCACTCAACGCCGTGGGCGCTGACGTTACGGTTACGGCAGACCCCGAGGTTATAAGAAAAGCCGATAAAATTATACTTCCAGGAGTCGGCGCCTTTGGTGACGCCGTTGAAAAGCTTCGTTCTACCGGACTTGATAAAATAATAATTCAAGAGGTGCAGGCAGGGAAGAAAATCTTCGGCATCTGTCTGGGTATGCAGCTTCTCTTTGAAAAAAGCTTTGAGTACGGCGAGCACGACGGACTCGGACTGTTAAAGGGAAGCGTGGTTTCAATGAAGGGCGAGCTTCCCCTCGACCTTAAAATTCCCCACATTGGCTGGAACGCCCTTATAACCAAAAAGGAGCATCCCATATTCAAGTATATAAATAACGGAGATTGCGTTTACTTCGTACACTCCTACTACGCAACCGACTGCGAGGACAGTCTCCTTGCTACTGCCGAATACGGCAAGGAATTAACTGCCGCCGTTGCTCTCTCAAACGTTACGGGCACACAGTTTCATCCCGAAAAAAGTGGCGAGGTAGGCTTGTCAATACTTCGTGCATTCGTTGAGTGGGAGGACTGAAAATGAATATTTTTCCCGCAATAGATTTATTTGATAAAAAAGCCGTAAGACTTGTCAAGGGCGATTATGCTCAGATGACGGTTTACAGCGACAATCCCATAGAGATTGCCCGTGACTTTGAAAAAGCAGGCGCAGAATATATCCATATGGTAGACCTTGAGGGCGCAAAGGACGGCACCACTCCCAATCTTTCGGTTGTGAGTGATATTGCTCAGAATACCTCTCTGTTCGTTGAAATAGGTGGTGGAATAAGGAGCATGGAAACCCTTGACAAATACTTCGAGGCAGGCGTTGACCGTGCAATTCTCGGCACCTCAGCCATAAACGACAGTGCATTTCTTAAAGAGGCACTTAAAAAATACGGCAATAAAATAGCCGTGGGCGCCGACGTCAAGGACGGAAGAATTGCAATTAAGGGCTGGCTTGAAACTGCCCCCGTAACCCTTGACGAATTTCTTGAAAATATGCAAAAGCTGGGCGTAGAAACCGTTATTTGTACCGATATTTCAAAGGACGGCGCAATGTCAGGCACCAACCTTGAAATGTATAAGAGGCTTTCTCAAAGGTATTCTATGAATATTACTGCCTCGGGTGGAGTGTCCACCGTTGAGGACGTTAAGGCGTTGCGCTCAATGGATTTGTACGGCGCAATTATCGGAAAGGCGTATTATACGGGCGCAATAGACCTGAAGGAAGCAATAGAGGTGGCAAAATGATAACAAAAAGAATAATACCCTGCCTTGACGTTAAGGACGGCAGAGTTGTCAAGGGCGTTAACTTTCTCGGCCTTGCAGACGTTTCGTCACCCGTTAAGCTTGCAAAGTTTTACTCGGACAGTGGCGCCGACGAGCTTGTTTTTTACGACATAACTGCATCTGCCGAGGGAAGAGCCCTCTTTACCGACATTCTTACCGAGGTTGCAAGTACTATCTTCGTGCCTCTTACGGTGGGTGGTGGAATTAATACGGTTGCCGACTTTGACATAGTGCTTAAATGTGGCGCCGATAAGGTCAGCGTAAATTCGGGCGCAATAAGAAACCCCAAGCTTATTGAAGAGGCGGCAAAGAAGTACGGAAATCAATGCGTTGTAATCTCTGCCGACGTGAAAAGGGTGGACGGAGTGTTCAGAGTGTTTTCCAAGGGTGGCCGTGAAAATACCGGCATGGAAGCAATAGACTGGATAAAGCACGCCGTTGACCTTGGCGCAGGCGAGGTAGTGGTAAACTCAATTGACACCGACGGCGTTAAAAAGGGCTTTGACCTTGAAATGCTTGACGCCGTTCTCAACGCCGTAAACGTTCCCGTTATAGCATCGGGTGGTGCCGGCTCAAAGGAAGACTTTGTAAAGCTTTTCAAAACCCTGCCGTCAATTGATGCAGGACTTGCCGCATCGGTTTTCCATTTCGGTGAAATCGAAATTAAGGATCTGAAACAGGAATTAAGAAATAATAACGTAACTGTGAGGTTGTAAAATGATAAATATAGACCAGCTTAAATTTGACGAAAAGGGACTTATTCCTGCCATCGTAGTGGACTCAATAAACGGAGAGGTGCTTACCCTGGCTTATATGAACAAGGAAAGTCTCAAAATTTCAATGGAAAAGGGACTGACCTGCTTCTGGAGCCGTTCGAGAAACCAGCTCTGGCTTAAAGGGGAAACCAGTGGAAACTATCAGCACGTGGTTTCCATTACTGCAGATTGCGACAAGGACGCACTTGTGGTAGTGGTAGAGAAGGATGGACCTGCCTGCCACGAGGGCACCAACACCTGCTTTACAAACCCCGTTTATCAAAGCGAGGAGCTTCATCAGTTTACCCTTGATTCACTTGCTGAGCTTCTTGAGGGCAGAATGAAGGACAAGCCCGAAGGCTCGTATACCACCTATCTTTTTGAAAAGGGAATTGATAAAATTCTTAAAAAGGTAGGGGAGGAATGTACCGAGGTTATTATTGCAGGAAAGGCAGACGACAAGAAGGAAACTATTTATGAGATTGCCGACCTTGCATATCACGTTATGGTGCTTATGACACAAATGGGCATCAGCGTTGAGGAGGTACACCGTGAGCTTGCCTCCCGTCACATAATCGACAAAAAAGTAAAGCAGGAGAAAATGACGAAATGACACCATCAGCCTTTCACACTCACTGTACCTTTTGCGACGGAAAAAATACCCCTGAGGAAATGGTGCTTGAAGCAATAAAGCTCGGCTGTGGCGAAATAGGCTTTTCCTCACACTCCTTTATGGCGCACGAATCAAGATGGGGAATGCCACCCGACGTTGAGGAAAAGTATAAGGCGGAGATTTTACGCTTAAAGGACAAATATAGTGATAGGATAAAAATATTTCTCGGCATCGAATACGATTGGACCTCGGATATTGATACCACCGATTACGATTACGTTATAGGCGCCGTTCATTACGTTTTGAAAAACGGTCACTTCATTCCCGTTGACGAAACGGCAGACCACCACAAAAACGCAATTAAAGAGCTTTACGACGGCGACGCCGACGCTCTTGCCGAGGATTATTATAAAATGACGTCACAGCTTTACGACAAGACGGGCTGTGATATCATTGCCCATTTCGACATTATAACGAAGTTTGACGAGAGGGATAAGGTATACGAGGAAACTCCCCGTTATTGTGAGTCAGCACTTTCTGCCTGCCGTTCTCTTGCAAAGAAGCCCGTGGTTTTCGAAATCAATACGGGTGCAATTTCCCGTGGCTACCGAACCACGCCATATCCTGCACCCTTTATCCTTGACGAGCTTGTCAGATTGAAGGCGCCTCTCGTTATAACTCCCGATACACATTCGAAAGATACGCTTATATTCGGTATGAAGGACGTGGAAAGAGCGCTTGACAAAATCAACTGCGCCTACCTGACCGAAATGGAGCAAATACTTGAAATAACACGAAAAAAATAACAAGTTTTTTCTGAAATTCTATTGACAAATGCCTCGTCTCGTGGTATTATATAACACGTTGAGTCGCTTATGCCTCTGTAGCTCAGTTGGTAGAGCAGAG